>JAGAKK010000026.1 GCA_017625675.1 Clostridia bacterium
CTTTTCTTCTGAATTTTCACAGGGGTCAGCAGGCTTCGCTTCTTCCTCGTCGTCATTGTCGTCAATATCAAACTCGTTTCCGATATTGTCAGACTTTTTTTCATAATCAGTTACAAACGCGTCAACCTCTTCTGCACTCTCAGCGAACTGAGCGCGTCCCTGCTCTATATATTCTTCAAGAGCTGACACTGCATCGTGCACGTCATCAAGAAGAGAGCTGAAAATATTATCGGCCCTTTCTTTCACGTCACGGATAACGCTGTTCCTTTTCACAATAGTGCGACGAAGGTCCTCGGACTCCTCAAAAAGTCTTTGCTTCTCAGCTTCGCCTTCCTTACGGGCGGCATCAACTATCTCAGCAGCAGTATTCTCCGCATTGATAAGCACACTGGCCACCTTCGCCTTTTCAGCCTGAAGCTCACTGTATTTTTCAAGAAGCTCTGCATATTGGCTGTTAAGAGAATCAATCTCAGCCTGCATCCTCGCCTTCTCGCTCTCATAGGCCTCAACCTTTTCTCTGTGAGCATTTTCAAGATTGGAAATATACTCAATTACCTGTTTTTTCTTAAAACCTTTAAGCTCGTTATTGAATATATTATTTTTTGGTTCTTTTGACATAATTACAACTCCGCATTTAAAGTCTTTTTCGATTTTTCGATTATATTTAAGTATATTGCATTTTAGTTTTTTAGTCAAGGCGTAAACAGAACTGTTTTTGCAGTTTTCTTTGACTTTCCAAGGAAAATTCTTTCCCAAGCTCAAGCCTTTTGAGCGTTGCCCTGCCGTTACGCTCCCTGTCAATGCTCCACCACTCCCTGTAAACAGTCCCCGGAAGCTCTTCTCCCATAAGCTTAATCTTAAATTCTCTCATACAAAGGCTGCCATCAGCCGTGAAAACAACCACAGGCTCTGTCACAAGCTCTGCAGAAAATCTCGCAACGCCGATACGCCTTCTCCCGCGGCCGTTCAGAAACTCCGCAGCCTTTTTCATTGCCGTCCTTGGTATTTCAGCAGAACAGACAGCAAGCTGTTTTCCTTTATCAACCACCGCAACCACCGCATTAACGCCGGCATTTCCTCTCCTGCACAAAACAACGATTTCAGGGCAGGGCAAAAGCTCCTCAACAATATCATTTTCCTCAACCACCAGCTCCTGTTGCTTCGGGCTCTCCTCCGCCGCCAGCTCCTCAATCCCTATCTTCCGCCCCATCTTTTCACAAAAAATATTAATATCCGGCAAATACATAATCTTGTTTTTCTCCTGATCACTCCAATAATATTATATTCTTGCCCCTTCATCTTGTTGAGTCAGTTTGAGTCAGGGACCTCATTTGAGTCAGGGACCTGCCCCCTGACTCACGACAAAAAATGCGTTAATTATCAGCTTTTTGCATTTTTCAGTGGCGGTTTGGTTCCGTAACCGCCACTAACTAACCGCCACTGAAATGAGTCAGGTGGGGCAGGTCTCCGACTCAAAACCTCAAAAGGGCACTGACTCATTTATATAAAAACAAGGCGGTTTCGCTTCAAGCAAATGCAAGATTGCGAAACCGCCCTGTACTAAGGTTATTAAATTCAAAAGGATTTACATGTTACTTTTCATTGCCGTCAATGTGGCATATTCCCTGAGAGGGGCAACCTGAACAACCACAGCCGCAACCGCAGGAGGATTTACCCTGTTTTTTATTCTTAATCATATTGGCAACAATCGCAACCACGATTGCAGCAAGTATTGCGACAACCAGCACCGTACCGCCGTAGGCCTTAAGAAATTCAATCATAAAAAGCACCTCCTGTATTATCATATAAAAATTATATCACTTTTTGCCCGGAATTTTCTTGGCAGGTCTGAAAAGCATATAGCAGAGAAATGCCAGAACTGCAAGAGCCAGCACAAAGCCTGTTATCGTCTGCAAGCCGGGGCCGGCCACGAAGAGATTTCCTGTCTGGTACACAATAAAAGATATTGCATAAGCAAACACAGTCTGATAGCCCAGCGCAAACAAGGTCCATTTACCGGAGTTCATCTCTCTTCTGATTGCTCCCATTGCCGCAAAGCAAGGTGCGCAAAGGAGATTGAATATAAGGAACGTATAGGCGGTAAGCTTCGTAAGGCCCATAAACTCCAGCACGCCAAACACCGCAACGACCTCTTCCTTTGCAATAAGACCCATTATCGTAGCAACAGATGCAGTCGCGCCTATTTCTCCTGCGCCGAAGCCCAAAGGAATAAATACCCAACGGATAGCATTGCCGATGTAGTCCAGAATACTGTTTCCAAGCTCACCCATTTCAGTGCTGAAGGTAAAGTGTCCGTCAATTACACCGAAGCAAGAGCCTGCCCAGATTATTATCGTGGAGAGCAGAATTACCGTACCGGCTTTCTTTATGAAGGACCATCCGCGCTCCCACATACTTCTCATTACGTTGCCGAAGGTAGGCATGTGATATGCGGGAAGCTCCATAACGAAGGGCGCCGGATCACCTGCAAACAGCTTGGTTTTCTTAAGAATAATACCGGAGACGATAACAGCCGCCATTCCGATAAAATATGCGCTGGGGGCCACCCACCATGCTCCGTCAAACAAGGCAGATGCAATAAGGGCGATAATAGGAAGCTTTGCGCCGCAAGGAATAAATGACGTGGTAATTATCGTCATTTTTCGATCTCTGTCATTTTCAATTGTTCTGGAGGCCATAATTCCGGGGACACTGCAACCCGTTCCGATAAGCATCGGGATAAAGGATTTTCCGGACAAGCCAAACTTTCTGAAAATTCTGTCCAACACAAAGGCAATTCTGGCCATGTATCCGCAAGCCTCAAGAAACGCCAATATCGTGAAAAGCACAAGCATCTGAGGCACAAATCCAAGCACGGCGCCAACGCCTGCCACAATGCCGTCAAGCACAAGACTGCTCACCCAGTTATCTTCACAGCCGACAGCAGAAAGGCCTCGCTCTACAAGCACGGGCACACCGGGCACCCATACTCCAAAGTCTGCATTTTCAGGCGCGCCCTCCGCCTCAACATATTTTGAAATATCATATCCTTCTGCAGAAAGAAGAGCTCCGTACGTTCCGACAGCTTCGTCAAAGGCGCCGAAATCCTCTTTTTCAATAGCAGCTCTTATATCCGCAGCACCATTAACGCCTGCCGCCTCTGCATCATTTATGACATCTCTCATTTCGTCGGTCCAGATATTATCTTTTGCAAAATCAAGAGTCGCATTGTCATAATCCTCTGCGCCAATATTGAAAAGATACCAGCCGTCTCCGAAAAGTCCATCGTTAGTCCAATCAGTTACCCAGGTTCCCACCGTGGTAACAGAAATGAAGTAAACAAGGAACATTATCAATGCAAAAATAGGAAGCGCCGCAAAACGGTTCGTAACGACCTTGTCGATTTTATCAGAAACAGTCAGTCTGCCTGCATTCTTCTTTTTATAGCAACCGCTGAGCACAGCCTCTACGTAGTTATATCTTTCATTTGTGATAATGCTTTCCGCATCATCATCCAGAGCAAGTTCCGCCTTCTTTATATCCGCTTCAATGTGTGACAAAAGATCCTTATCCAAATTCAGTTCCTCAAGAACCTTCTCATCACGCTCAAAAATCTTCACAGAGTACCATCTCTGACGTTCCTCCGGAAGTCCGTGTACCGCTGCCTCCTCAATGTGTGCAAGAGCGTGCTCCACAGTTCCCGAATACGTATGGAACGAAGCAATCGTCCCCTCCTTCGCCACCTTAACGGCAGTTTCGGCAGCCTCGGGAATGCCGTCTCCTTTCAGAGCTGATATTTCAACAATTTCGCATTCCAGTTTCTTCGATAATGCTTCAAGATCTATTTTGTCGCCGTTCTTTCTCACAATATCTATCATATTGATGGCAATAACCACGGGAATTCCAAGTTCTTTGAGCTGGGTTGTAAGATACAAGTTTCTCTCAATGTTCGTACCGTCAACAATATTAAGTATTACGTCCGGTCTCTCCCCGACGAGAAAATTTCTCGCTACAACTTCTTCCAACGTGTAGGGCGACAGTGAATATATACCCGGAAGGTCGACAACGGTAACGTCGTCAAAGCCTTTCAGCTTTCCCTCCTTTTTTTCTACGGTAACGCCGGGCCAGTTTCCAACGAATTGATTAGATCCGGTAAGGGCATTAAAAAGCGTTGTTTTTCCGCTGTTAGGATTTCCTGCAAGTGCAATTTTAATACTCATCTCACTCCACCTCAATCATTTCTGCGTCTTCTTTACGAATGGACAACTCATACCCTCTTACGTTCAGCTCAATGGGATCACCCAACGGCGCAACCTTTCTCACGTATACGGTAACGCCTTTCGTTATACCCATATCCATAATTCTGCGCTTTATAGCGCCTGTACCGGTCAGCTTTACAACCTTAGCCGTTCCGCCTATTCTCACATCTTTCAACGTCTTCATTGCTATCACCTTTTCAACAATCACAGTTCAGTTAGTTTTACCTAACCCTCACTTATGTTAGCACCGACTAACTCCTTTGTCAAGCATTTTTTTGTATTTTTAAGAAAAAGATTTTTGCCCTACGAGTCAGAGTCCCCCGCCCTCACTTAATCGAACTCTCGCTCAAACACTTGACATAGTGCTGGCTCAGACGCCGACCCAAACACTGTTTCAAACAGCCACCGAAGTGCCACCCTAAAAACAAAAAATCCCATAAATAAGGCATTTTTCACAGTGAGTCAGGGGGCAGGTCACTGACTCATTTTGAACTTGTGCGCTGACTCATCAAACTTGTGTATTTTTTCTGAGAAAAAGCATAAAATATTTATGAAATTGCTGATTAGGGTATTGACTTCATGATGAATTTATGATACCATCTCGGCAATGGGTGCGCTGCGGAAACTTGCGATGCCCGCAGCCGGAGGAGTTCCATGCGTGGGCTCCTTTTTTTATTTATATACAGGAGGACGATCAATGGGCAAAAAGATCTTTTTTACCTATGACGAACAAATCGACCTGCTCAAGAATAAAAAACAACTAATTATCGAAGACCCGAAATTTGCAAAGAACACACTAAAAAAGCTTGGCTACTTCTCCCTTATCGGAGGATATAAAGATTTGTTTAAGCACAAACCATCGGGAAATTACATAAGAGGTGTTACCTTTGAGGAAATCACCGCTTTTTATTATTTTGACGAAGAATTAAGGACTCTATTTTTCAAGTACATACTTCACGTAGAGCGTCATCTCAAAGCGATGTTATCTTACAGCTTCTGTGAAAAATACGGGGACAGTCAGAATGCATATTTAAACGTCTGCAATTTTAATTACAGCAAGAGAAATCAAAGCGACGTTCTGAGACTTGTTCAATCACTGAAAAAGGCCACCACACTTCCCAGCAACTACGCCTATATCACACATTACGCAGTAGCATACAAAAACGTGCCTCTCTGGGTTACTACGAACACACTCACCTTCGGTCAGATCTCAAAATTATACCAATACACCACTTCAGACATCCGTTCAAAAATCAGTATACAATACGCAAATATCTCCGAATCTCAATTACATAAATTCATACGTATCCTTGCGCGGTGCAGAAACGTTTGCGCCCACAACGAGAGGCTTTATTCTTTTATCTCCAATGAAGCAATCCCTGATATGCCCTTGCACAAAAAGTTGTCAATAAAGAAAATCAAAGGCCAATTTACTGCAGGAAAAAGAGACCTCTTTGCCGTGGTAATCGCACTCAGATATTTAATCGGCAATGAAGAATTCAAAAAATGTGACAGGGGGCTGCCCCCTGTCACGTTTTTTCAAACTCAACAAACAACTTGCAAAGAGCAAAAAAATCCGATATAATATAGTTTACGAGGTGATTTTATGCAAATACATGAATCCGCGGAGAACTATCTTGAGACGATTCTGGTGCTCCGCAAAGAGAAAGGCGCCGTGCGCTCAATTGATATTGCCAATGAAATGGGCTTTTCAAAGCCCAGCGTCAGCGTTGCCATGAAGAACCTTCGTGAAAACGGTTACATTGAAACAGACGGTGATGGATTCATTACCCTTACCGACTCAGGCCTTACCATTGCCGAGAAAATATTTGAGAGACATACGCTGCTTACGAACTGGCTTGTTGCCCTTGGCGTGCCGGAGGAAACGGCAGATTGCGATGCCTGCCGTATTGAGCACGTAATCAGTGCAGAAAGCTTTGAGGCCATAAAGAAACACGCCCTTGAATATCTCGGCGAATAAAAAACATCCGAAAACAAACACAAAAAAACCTGTCGCAAAAGATTTTTTACTCTCCTTTGCGGCAGGTTTTATTATTTTATTTAAAATGCCTAAAATCAATTGAATTCTTCCCTGAAAAATCCTCTTGAAAAAGCTCGCTTGTGGTCAAGCGTCATACATTCCACACGGAAGCTCTTGTAATCAGGCTTCAGCTCAACGTCCACCACGGTAATATCATCCTTAAATGACCTTACGATTCTGGTCTCCCTCACGTCAGAAAGCACGCTTACACTGTGGCAAGGAGAACATTCTATGTGAAGTTTCACGGGCTGCCCCTCTTCATTGTCGTCAAGGTACAAAGAGTATATCTCCGCACCGGTTGACGCATAGCATTCCATACTCTCCATAGCTCCCAGCACGTCCTCATACTTAAGGGACGGCGCCTTTATCATGGTGTATCCGCCGAAGCAATCAATGTAGGGCGAATTGAAGTCCTGACAGAAGAAGTGGGTATCATCAGTAGCAACAGCCGCCGCCTTTCCGCCGCATCTCATATAGTGGTCGTACTCGTAATCTCCCCAGCCGTTATGCATCTCAGTTTCACAGCCGAAGTTAAAAATCTCAAAACTGAAAAGCCCTCTCAGGTTTTCAAAATCTCTTATGGTCTGATAAGACCACCTGGGGTGGTTATATTGGCAAAGGAAGCCTGCTTTGTTCGCATCGTCAATGGTCTTTTGCACCGCATCAAAGCTGTACACCCTTTCAAAGGGAATAAACTCAGTCCGATCCTTATCCTTCGAAAAGAAATTTATGTGGTATACGGGAATCTGCGCCCAGCCTTTAGGATACTTTTCGTCATTGTAATCATTATAGTCGATTTCAACACCTGTAATAGAAAGGAAATTTTCGTCGCTGAGTTCGTTGTGAGGAACCAATTTATTGTGGTCGGTAAAGGCAATGATACTATACCCCTTGGCCATATATGCCTCTTTCAGTTGCTCAGGTGTCAGTCTGCCGTCAGAAAAAGTGCTGTGACAGTGAAGATTTGCCTTATAGAAATTTCCCTTTTCAGGTAGAAGATAATGCCTTGCCATAAAGGTCACTCCTTATTTATCATCTTTTTAAGTTCTTCCATAAACGTGTCCACGTCTTTAAACTCACGGTACACGGAGGCAAACCTTACGTATGCAACCTTGTCCAGTTTTTTAAGACGCTCCATAATCATCTGACCAATGGTGTCGCTGCTTACTTCTTTAGACATACTGGAAGTGAGCTGATGCTCAACACTGTCAACGAGTTCGTCAATCTGCTCCATAGTTACCTGACGCTTCTCGCAGGCACGCATAACACCCCTTTGTATCTTGCTTCTGTCGAAGCTCTCTCTGGTGTTATCCTTCTTAATAACAACAATCTGGATATTCTCCACCTTTTCATAAGTGGTAAAACGCTCTCCGCAGCTTTCGCACTCACGACGTCTGCGAATAAAAGAGCCGTCATCTGCAGGCCTTGAATCAATTACTCTGGCACCTACAAAACCGCAATAAGGACACTTCATTTCTAAACCTCTTTCTTTTTCTTTTGAAAATCATTCTGAACTATGTATTACAAAGTGATTATATTATACACCCTTCAATCAGCAATAATCAAGAAAAAAAACCTCTCCGGAAAAATATTGCATTTTCCACGGAAAGGTTCTGTTTTTTATTAAGCAAGCAAGCCGTAAGCCGGGTTCTGTCGCGGATGATCATCTATCTCGGCGCAATATTACTACTGCGCTCCAGCCACCTCGGAAACTGTCGGGCCGACGTAACGTTTCACAGCGGTGTTGCTCCGGATGGGGTTTACACGGCCATTATGTCACCACAATGCCGGTGAGCTCTTACCTCGCCTTTTCATCCTTACCTGCAAAAACGCAGGCGGTAATTTTCTGTTGCACTTTCCTTGAAGTCGCCTTCACAGGGTGTTACCCTGCACCCTTGCCCTATGGAGCCCGGACTTTCCTCAGACGGTCCCTTTCGGTTGCGCCCGCGATCATCTGGCTTACTTGCCGTTACATTATAGCAGACAGAAAAACTTTCTTCAAGTTTTATTCGTACACATTTTGCACAGACATTTTTGCAATAGAGATTCCTGTGGAAGTCTGAATTATTGACGCAATGGCACTGACTTCATCCTGAACAAGATTGTCAGCAACCAGTGTAACGTCTATCTCGCCGTCATTGTCGTAATTTACGAAAACGTCCTGATAGCCCTTGCTCTTGAGGGCCGTCTCAAGACTGTTTTCAATCTCCTGCATCATACCGATGGATTGCACAGTCTCCTGAGCCTTGCTCTTTTCTTCGTCAGCGGCAGTCTCGTTTTCAATTATCGCCATGCACTCCTCTGCGGCAAGGCTTCTTACCTCATCCCTTTCAAGACGAAGCCCTGAAAAATAGTCCTCTACGCTGTCGCATTTAAGGCCTGTGGTTACCGAGTCCTCATCTCCGCTGCTCTCCAGGTCTTCACCGTCATTTGAAAGGACGTCCTTGTCGCCCTCTGTCTGATTGCTGCCCGCGGCCTCCTGTTTTTCCTCTTTAAGCCCTGTGTAAACGTTCTGAATTATCGCCACCGCAAGAAGGGCGCAGCATATACACAGCGCAATGATTTTCTTTACTTTCGCACTCAATTTCATTATCACACACTCCTCTTTATGTATTTTATAGTTCTCACACTGCCTACAAGAATATATATTTATTTATCTCTTGCAATATTACTCTCTAAAGCAAATTCAAAAGACAACGTTGACGGCGCTTAATGAAATGCCGTACAGGGAAGAAACGGCCCTTATAATTTTTTCTTTGACGCTGTTTTTAGAAGCACCGGAGGAATATATAAGAACCCCTTTTATTTCCGGAAAGACAAGTCCGCTGTTGTCACCTGACGGAGTGGCGCTAACGTATACCGCTGCCTTTATTTCTCCTGCGCCCTCAATTCCCGAAAGCATTGCCTCAAGGCGTCTTTCCTCGTAGTCTGCATAGCTTTCAAATTCGTTCCGGACAATATCCGAAGCTGCCCCTTGGCTCTGATAGTTCTTTGAAGCAGCACCCTCCGTTTTTGATTCTTTTTTTTCCAGTGCAGAGCCCAACAACATTGCCCCCACTCCTGCGGCAATGATGATCAACGGCAATTTATACTTTCCGATAACGTTTTTCCCAAGCTTCATTGTTCTTCCTCCCAAAATATGCTGCACATTTCCCTTTCCGCACCGCAAAAGCCTCTGATAACACCGTATACAGCCTCAGAAAGGAGTTCCCTCTCCTTTTCCCTTTCACTTTCGTCCCTCTCTGATGTATTCTTATCGCCGCCCACCGGTTCTCCGTTAACGTATATCCCGTCAGGCTTTATCTCAATTTTGTCGATATCCTCACGACCTTGGGACTCTTCCGTTATCGTGTCATCATCCCCTGCAACGTAATTTTCAAGCTTGCAATAAACGTGAAGAACCGTTCCAAACTCCGGTGAAGAAATGTCCTCGCAGACAATAAAATTGACGGTACTTTCAAGGCCTGTCTGAGCCTTTATTTTTTCCCGGAGCTTGCTGCTCATCTCCTCTTTATACTTCTCAATCACAGCATTGCCCCCTTCTGCATCAGTCTCCGTATCTGCCTTTATTTCCGACAGCATCAGCATATTTTTTAACTTTCCTGACAAAGCAGCCCCCAACCCGTTTTTTGAAATGTTGTCTGCACCTCCGGTAAGGGATATTACAGCGCTTAAAAGAGATACCGTGAACACAAGTCCAAGGCCTATTGAGGCATGATTTTTAAGGCCGCCGTCTTTAAGGACGGACAGGGCTATGCCGATAAGCATTGCAAAACACGACAATTTAATTACAGTTTCTGTCATAAGCTTCTCCTATCTTGCAATGACTGCAATGTTGATAATAAAGAAAGCCGCCATAAGGGCAGTCAGGCCGATTACCATCCCGGTAAGCTCCGCAGTCCTACCGATTATGTTTTTCAGTTTCGTACATAAAGGAGAACAGCAACCCATTGTCCCCGCCACAGCGCTTACGACGTTCAGGGCAAAATAGTATGCAAGAAGCGTAACAAGGGGCGACAGGCCTACCAATATTACGGCAAGTGAAGCGCATACTCCGCCGGCAGTCCGTATAAGCGCAGTGCTGGCTATTACGGTGTCTGCGGCTTCGGTAAGGTAGGCTCCCACAAGTGGAACCATTGAGCCTGCGTATTTTATGGTGCGTGCGCCAAGAGTCGAGGCAGCGTTAAGGGCAAGGCCTGATGACACGGAGCAAAAAGAAAAAAGTGTCATTACAAGGCCAAGACCCCAGGAAAAGAATTTTTTAAGACTTGTCTGTATGCCGTTAAGCATGTTTTCACCGGCGACCGCAGAGGCATAGGAAAGCACTGCGTAAATGGCTGTGAACGGCAAAAAAATATGACGGAGCAGCAGGCTCATAGCCTGGGCGCAGGCCACGAAGCCGTATGCGCCTGCGCCCTTGCCTGCCAGGGCCACTGCAGGCAGGACCGCCAGTCCCACAGTTTCAAGGGAGGACATGGCGGTCTTTGCGGCGGCGAAGGCCGCCGCAAACATAGCTGCTGCCGGCAAGCCTGCCGCAGCAGCTATGCCTGCAGTGCCCGCGCTTTTATTAAGCAAACCGTTGTCCTTTGCAAGCCCCGAAAGAAATAATGACAGCAAACAAATTGCCGCAAAAGAAAGTATCAACCCCGAGTTTTCTTTCAGCACAGAAAACACCGAGCTCACAATATACAAAAGCAACTCCGTAGGCGCAAAAGGCACCCCTCCGCCCTCCTCCGCTACTCCCGAAAGAAGCTCTGCGGTGATCCGCCCGGCCTCCAGAGCCTCCTTCTCAAAGCCTGCTCCTGACACCGCCGCCCCTGCGTTACTTATTCCTTCTGAAAATCCCTCCATACCTTTCTCACTACCTTCCAAGCACCTGCACCGTCACCTCCAACAGCTCCACCGCCAAAGGCAACGTTATCGCCGCTATTGCCAATTTCCCTGCCAGTTCCACGTTGCCGGCCAGAGCATTAAGCCCCGACTCTCTGCAAAAATCCGCCGAAAAATCGCACACCAGACACACCCCTATTATCTTGAAAACCGTTGCAAAATCATTACCGTCAATACCGAACCTTCCTGCCGCGTCCCTTAGCGTACCGCCAAAGCCTGCCATCAGCGTTACACAATACAACCCTGCCGCCACAGCCGCCGTAATGCCCACCACCGTATGAAACTCGCTTTTTGACTGCCGCACGAGGATCACCGCCATCACCGCCGCCAATACCCCGCCGCAAAATTTCACAATGCCTTCCATTGCCAACCACCTCTACATTTTGAAAAGTGACTGCAGCGAAGTCAGCAACGTAAGTATCTTTTCCGCAAGCATTGCCAGAACGATAACAACACCCGCAATGGTAACCATAAGCACGTGCTCATCCCTGCCTGCTTTCGACAGCAAAATATTGATTATCGCCACCACAATCCCCACCGAGGCAATCTTAAAAATAAGTTCCGTTTCCATAAGCTCTCCCTCACCATATCACCAGCACCGCCGCCAATGCGCCGCAAAGGCAAATCTTTATTGCCGCAGAGCCTTCTTTTTTCCTTTTAGCCTCAACCTCAAGCCTTATCCCCTTCATCTCCTCAGCCGCCGCGTTAAAGCTTTCCGAATATCGCTCCACGTCACTTAACGTAAACGCATGCTCCAATTTGAGAAGGCACTCCCGCTCCCTTTCCGGCACTCCTCCGCCGGGATAGGTCATCTTCTCTACAGCCCCTCGCCAGGTTTCCGATGCCTCTCCCCCTTTTAACAGGCCCTCCGAAAAGTCATTGAATAAGTTTTTTTCTCCTCCGAAAAACTTGTCCCCTGCCTCCTTCATCACGTCACTCAGCATTTTCTCGGTAATGGCAATGCGACCCTCCAGAAACCTCAGCCCCTGCTCCAACCCCGAGTCAAACCTCTCCTTTTCCCGGAGCTCCTTATTGAAGCAATTTCCTAAAATATATGCTCCACCGATAATGGCGCCTGCCCCGATGCATTTCACCACAATACTCATTCCGATATTCTCCTCTCAACAAAGTCTTTCAACAGTTCCCGGCCCTCTTGTCCCGCTCAGAATTATGTACTTTTCAAAGAAGCCCTCCCGTATCATATTGGCAATAACTCTTCGGGCCTTTATATCCTCCACACTGCAGCCGTGGGCCGTGGCAATTATCTTCACTCCTGAGTTCATGGCGCTTTCAAGTGCCGCAAAGTCCCCCTCGCCCCCGATTTCGTCAGTAACGATCACTTTCGGCGACATTGCCCTCAGCATCATAAATATCCCTTTTTGCTTACTGCATCCGTCATATACGTCGGTTCTCCTTCCAACGTCGTGCCTCGGCATCCCACCTTGCATTGCCGCAATCTCAGAACGCTCGTCCACAATACCCACGTTAACGCCTTCAAAACTGCCGTTTACCCCTTCCCAACCGTCTGATAAGAGCCTTGCTATATCCCTTATCAACGTGGTTTTTCCACCGCAAGGCGGGGATATTACAAGGGTGTTATATATTCTGCCGTCACGTCCTGCCACGTGGGCCATCACCTTTTCTCCGCAACCCTTTATTTCGCCGGAAATTCTTATATTAAGTCCCGAAATCTCTCTTATGCTTCCGCTTTGAAGCACCTTGCCTGCAATTCCCACCCGGTGACCTCCGGGCAACGTAATGAAACCGTTTTTTATATCCTCGCTGAAGGCATAGGGCGAATTTTTGCAAAGTCTTACAAAAATTTCCGTTGGCTCTCCCGGCCCTACAACGTATCCTGCAATATGCTCCTTGCCGTCAATCACCACCGCCAAAGGGCGCCCTGCCCTTATCCTTATCTCATTTATTTTCACATCGCCCCCAAAGGGCGCAACGATCCTCAGAACCCACACCGCAATCTTCTCCGGCAACACGTCCAATATCTCTTTTTTCACTTTGTCAGCTGTCACAATCTCACCCTGCCTCTCTTTCCATTTTCCAATCACTTATATATATTGGACAACTTCCCCTTTTATGACAGTTGATTTGAGTCCGCATGAGTCAGTCGCACGCATGAGTCAGTGACCTGCCCCCTGACTCAGTCAAAAAAACTCCTTAATTATCGTCTTTTTATTTTTTTGGTGGCACTTTAGTTCCGCTTTAAACCATCGAGTCAGTGAGGGAAGGCCACTGACTTAAAAGATTTTTATATAAAAAAAGCCACGCCCCTCTCTCTGTACGGAGGGGCGTGGGGTTACCTTGTTCGATAACATTTATTCAATTTATTGTTTGCACGTCAGGACCTTGTCATTGCCGCAAAGAAATCAATATCTTCCTTTGTGGTCAGCTTTATATTAAGGGAGCTGCCCTCGGTAAGTTTTACAGGCTTTTTGCAGAAAAGCATAAGACCTGCGTCATCTGTGATTTCGGGCACACTGTCCGGCGAAACCCGCATAGCCTCTTCATAGTGTTTGTGAGCCTCTGCTATCTCGCTTACGATAAAACTCTGGGGCGTCTGCACCCTTGAAAGATTGCCTCTGGGGACAATGTCCGAAGGGCTGTAGGTAAAGCCGTCGTCACTTTTTATTACCGTGTCTGCCATTTTGCAGACTGTCTCGCAAGCGCCGTATTGCTTTGCATCCCAAATGTTCCTCGAGATTATCTCAGCTGTTACCAATGGCCTTGCCGCATCGTGAATGAGCACCGTATGCTCAGACAGTTGTTCTCCCTTTTCTGTGAGGTACGAGGACACCGCATTGACGCCTATCAGCGAAGACTCACGTCTGTCCTTGCCCTGAGAAAGAACACCAAGCACCTTCTCCACACCGAAAGCTTTAATCATCCTCAGAAGCTCTTCCTGCCACTCCTCAATGCACACAACGAATATTCCGTCAATTTCAGAATGCTTTGAAAAAGCTTCCAGCGAATAAATAATTATAGGCTTTCCATTGACCTCTATAAACTGCTTAGGCACGTCAGCACCCATTCTGCTGCCGACACCGCCTGCCAAAACCAATGCAAAATTCATACTGCACCTCACAACACCGACAAATATCTTTCCCCGGTATCCGGAAGAAGAACCACGATCCGCTTTCCGGAAAACTCAGGTTTCTCCGCCAACTTCACAGCAGCCGAAAGAGCCGCGCCCGATGATATTCCCACCAGAAGTCCCTCCGCTTTCGCAAGGAGTCTGCTCTCACAAAAAGCATCCTTGTCATCTACGGCAATGATCTCGTCATATATTTCCCTGTCAAGAATCTCCGGAATAAAATTGGCGCCAATGCCCTGTATGCCGTGACTTCCGGCATAGCCCTTTGAAAGAAGCGGAGAAGAAGCAGGCTCCACCCCCACCACGTAAAGGTCAGGCTTCTGCTCTTTTAAAAACTTAGCAGTACCCGTTAACGTTCCGCCCGTGCCAACCGTAGCCACGAACACGTCAATTTCACCATCCGTGTCCTCCCATATCTCAGGGCCGGTAGTTTCGTAGTGCGCCATTGAGTTTGCCTCGTTGGTAAACTGACCCGGCATATAGCTGTCAGGTATTTCCCTCAAGAGCTCCTCTGCTTTTTTTATTGCCCCCGCCATACCAAGCGAGCCCTCTGTAAGAACAAGCTCAGCTCCGTACAAGGACAGAAGCTTCCTTCGCTCCTCGCTCATAGTGTCAGGCATAGTGAGAATCACACGATAACCCCTTATAGCACCGCACATCGCAAGGCCTATTCCGGTATTTCCGCTGGTAGGCTCGATAATGGTGCCGCCGGGCTTCAGAAGTCCTCTTTTTTCTGCGTCCTCAATAAGATTCTTTCCGACTCTGTCCTTGCTGCTCCCTGCAGGGTTAAATTTTTCAGCCTTGACGATAACGTCAACATCTATGCCCTTCAAAGCGCAATACCTTGATATATTTATAAGAGGGGTTCTACCCACCAATTCCTCTACAGAATTAAATATCCTGCCCATAGGCTCACAACTCCTTTTTTCATATAGTAATATCCTATCACCCGCAAGAAAACTAATCAATAAAAAATTTCAACAAAAATTTTCAAATAAACCCTTTTACAAATAAAAAATATGTGTTACACTATACTTGTTGTATAATAACTTCTTGAGGAGGGCGAAATGACACTGCAGAAATTGGTAAAAACATTGGCTGTTACTGCTTTTGCAGTTATCACGACCCTGACTGTTGTTTCTTGTAAAAAAGATATGGATAATAAACCATCCGACCACACAGCAGAACCTTCCTCCACGGCAGTGTCCTCTGATATCGTTACGGACGTTCCCACAGCGGAGCCTACGCCTGCTCCCGTTATTACCAAGGGAAATTTTAACCTTGACGATGTTGCAGCAGGAGACAAGGTATCCGTTTTCACGGTGGAAACCGTTGAAACAAAAGATGATATTAAAACAATCGTATTTAAAGGAATTCTCACTGTAAACGGTCTTCTTTCAAAAAATGACGACGGCACGTGTTATTTTACGTATACAGAAGAATTCGCATCCTTCCTCCCCACTCCTGACGGAAAGGAAAAGGAAGGTCACATCACCCTTGATAAAACTAAGGCACTTGAAATATTCGGTGCCGAGGAGGGCGCTTTTTCAATGACTGTACGGGATTACACACTTACTGTGTCAGAGAAAATTACAGAAAGTGTTACAGAATTTGAAAAGCAGGAAAGTGATTATGGCATAATAAGTTGACGAACCTATATGCAAATCCTTAGAAAATCCGGAACAAACGGGCTTTCTACTTTCACTAAATAATAGCAGAAATATCCGATTCGGTGGCTCAGTGCACTTCCGAAGCGGATATTTTTGTTTTAACGTGTTTTATCGTCTTAATCTTTTAAGTAATTTTTCAAAGTCCTCCGGAAGAGGCGCTTTGAAAGTCACCGGCTCGCCTGTAGCAGGGTGTATCAAAGTAAGCTCCCCTGCGTGAAGGGCTTGTCCGTCCATTCCCCTGGTATTTTTTATTCCGTACACAGGATCTCCCGTCACAGGATGCCCCGTATATGCCATGTGAACTCTTATCTGGTGAGTTCTGCCGGTCTCCAGTCTGCACTTTACCAAAGTACAGTTATCAAGCCTTTCCAGCACCTCAAAATGTGTCACCGCAGGCTTTCCTACTCTGGTGTTCACCGCCATCTTCTTCCGGTCGTTGTCATGTCTTCCGATAGGCGCATTGACAGTGCCGCTGTTTTCGCCGATAATGCCTTCCACCACCGCATAATAAACCCTTGACATTGTATGGTCCTGCAGCTGCTCCGCAAGAGCAAGGTGAGCATTGTTATTTTTCGCCACGGCAAGAAGCCCCGTGGTATCCTTGTCAATCCTGTGAACAATGCCCGGTCTTCTCACACCGTTAATGTCCGAAAGGTCTTTGCAATGATACAACAGCGCATTTACCAGCGTCCCCGTGTAATTTCCTGCCGCAGGATGCACCACCATCCCTCGGGCTTTATTAATGACGATAATATCGCTGTCCTCGTAAATAATATCAAGGGGAATATTTTCAGGCAAAGCCTCAATATCCTCAGGCTCCGGCATCTGGATCTCCGCAACGTCACCTGCCCGAAGCTTGTAATTTGCCTTACAGGTCTTTCCGTTTACAAGGATAGCGCCGCCTTCAATAAGCTTTTGTACGTTGCTTCTGCTAAGCTCTGTCACACTTGCAATGTAAGAGTCAATCCTCTCCCCCGGAACGTCAATAACAAACACTTCTTTTTCCTGCATCATACCTCTTCCTCCGAAGAAGTCTCGGCCGGCGCTTCACCTTCCGCGTTCTCCTCTGCGAAAAGCTTTCTCAAAAAAGTTCCCTCTCTGAAGGCCTCTTTTTTTCTTGACAAGAAAATCACAAATATGAGAAGTCCTATTGAACCCGCAACCACGCAAATGTCTGCAACGTTGAACGCAGGGAATGAATAACCGAAAAGATTGTCAAAGCTTAAGTAATCCACCACGTAACCAAGTCTTATTCTGTCAATAACGTTGCCAATGGCACCTGCCAATATAAGGGCAAGGGAAAGCTTAAAGAAGGAAGACTCTGCGCTGATATATGCATACAATATAAGAACGATACAAATTAAAGTGAACGCAGTAAGAAGCCAGGTGTAGTCCCCCAGCATCCCCCATGCGCCGCCTGTATTGTGCCACCTTACAATATCAAAAAAATCTTCTATTACAACTATTTCATTATTTACAGTGGACTCTCCGCCGGGAAAAATGTTGCAGATAACAGCCTTCACCGCCTGATCGAGAACCACCAACAACAAACCTATCACACTTATTACAATATACGCGATCATAATTCCTCCGCCAAAGTCATTCTGCCGTTACGCCCCAGCTATAAAAGGCCGCCAAGGGGTCCCAGCCGTAAAAAGACTCTCTTTTCACTCCTGATACGTTATCTCTTATTACCACTGTATCATAACCGATATACAGTCCTATCACAGGACAGTCCTCAATCAATATATCCTCGATAGAGTTATATCCTGCAGAAAGCACAGCCTTTTCTCCCAAGGACTTAAGCTGCGTAAAATATCCGTCAATAACGGAATTTGAATAAAACGAATAGTTATACTCTCCCTCCGTTGCATAAATTTTCTCCACGTCTATCCACGAGCCCAGCTCAAGCTGAACAGGCATCAGCATATACTGTTTTTTCTGTACCTTATAACTGAATTCCTCCGTGGAAAGCTCTTGCAGATTCACGGTAATACCCAATCTCTCAAGATTTATTTTCACACCACGCATAACGGATCTCAGTTCAAAATCATCGTCAGGGGAAATCGCCTCCACCACAAGGGCTGTACCGTCCTTATAATACCAGAGGCCGTCATTTTCACTTCTGCTGTAGCCTGCCTCCTGTAAAAGTTTATATGCAGCCTGCTGATCAGATGCTCCCACACTGTATTTCCCTTGCCAATAGGAAGTGCCTGAATACGCAGGGTACAACACGGCGGTACCTTTTCCTGCCGCCGCAATATCACACACTTCGTTTCTGTCAATAAGAATGCTTACCGCCTTTCTGACCTTGCTGTCCTCAAAGGCGTTGTGAATATCCGTATAGATTATATTGTTCTTGTCATCTTCGTCAGGCGTTTCCAATGTGTATGAAGGCTTGCAATTTACTGCCACGTAATTGCAGGTCTTTCCGCAAAAATCATAGGTCTTAGTCGATTCATCAAAAATATATGACGAAAGTCTGTTTCCATAGAAAAAGGCAAGGTCAAAATCAGAGCCATACTTTTCATACTCACTCTTATATATTGTCATCTTGACGGTGTCAATGTAAGGAGCTCTGGCTTCATCAAAGAATTCATCATTCTTCTCCAGCGTAATTACGTTGTCCTTTTTGGAAGAGAACTTGTACATTCCCGTGCCAACAGGCTTATTCTCACCGTTGTCACCTTTCAGCGTTTCTTTGCTCAGAAGCGGTATAGACATTTTCGATGGCATCATTGAATCAGGCTCTTCAAGCACAAACTGCACCGTAAAGTCATCCTTTACAAAACAACCTGAAACGTTATCAACGTTTTCGCTGTAATTTCCGCCGTTTGACAAAATATAATCAATCAAGGCCTTTACACTTTCCGCATTGACCTCTGTTCCGTCGTGAAACAAAACGTCATCACGAAGCGTAAACTCCCAGATTTTAAAATCTTCGCTGCTTACCCAGCTTTCAATTATATTAGGCACGGGCTCCATAACGGCATTTATATTCACAAGGTCCTCATATATAAGACCGGTGTATACGCGAATATCTTCATTGGAGGTTTTAAGAGGGTTAAAAGAGTCGTAGGGACCTACGCTGAGATTAATAACGCCCCCTGCCTTTACAGTCACGTCCTCAGGCTTTTCGGTGCTTTCTGCCCCAGTATCATCTTTTCCGGAAGCATCCCCTTGCACGGAGGATTTTTTGCACCCTGCGGTACAAAGAAGCAGTGCCACCATAACAACTGCAATTAATACTGCCGATATTCTTTTTATCTTACACATACTTCTGCTCCTTATAATAATATCACACAAGGCAGATTACTCCTGCCATAATACCTGTCTTTCCGCCCGTTCTCCTGTGGGAAAAATAATCCTCCGCATTTTCTTCACAGCAGGTACATATACCACAATCAATTATTTTTTCTTTTTTTATGCCGCCTTCCAGAAGCGCCTGTTCCACAAGTCCCGGAAGGGATACCTGTTTCTTCGAAGGAATTCGTCCTGCCACGGCAAGGCGTTCATTTTCTGCCATACAGGGAAAACTTTTCAGAAGCTCATCATACACAGGCATATCCACCTCAAAGCAATCAATGCCTATAGCAGGCCCTATAGCGGCAATTATGTTTTCCGGAATACAACCGTATTCACTCTCCATCTTCTTAACAGCGTGTAGCGCCACCTTCAGCGCAGTTCCCCGCCAACCTGAATGAACCATGCCTATAGCCCTTCTCACAGGGTCATACAAAAACACCGGCACGCAATCGCCGTGAAGTGTCATAAGAGGAATCCCTGCTACGTCAGTAACCATAGCATCATAGCCTTCCTCAAAGCGAGGCTTTGAAAAACCGGCCCCGCAGTTTTCTTCGTCAATGACTTTTACCTCACAGCCGTGAACCTGCGGCACCACCGTCAATTTATTATAATCCACATCAAGACTTTCTGCAAGTCTCCGGGCATTCTCGTTTACGTTTCTGTCATCAAAATCTCTGGTTTTACTGAAATTAAGGGACTCACAATACCCGTTTGACACACCGCCTTTTCGTGTGGTAAAGCAATGCTTAATGCCACCTGCCTGAGAAAGCGCATCAAAAGTCAGAAGTTTTATTCCGTATTTATCATAGATCTTGTATGTATACATAATTTCATCTCCGTAAAACAAATCACCGCCGACAGGAGGGGAATAATCCGGTCAGCGGTGAAACAATTTTCTCACATAGCGTACATACGGGTCTGACGAGGCTCAATAACAAGCCTTATGGCCGTTCTCTCCTCACCGTCAATAAATATGTCCGTAAACGCAGGAATACAAACAAGTTCAATTCCTGCCGGCGCCAAAAAACCTCTGGAAATCGCTACTGCCTTCACCGCTTGATTAAGTGCGCCTGCACCGATTGCCTGGATCTCCGCTCCGCCCGCTTCCCTAACTACGCCTGCCAAGGCGCCTGCCACCGAATTTGGGTTTGATTTTGCTGAAACCTTTAAAACATCCATAATGAATACCTCCAATAAATAAGTTTTTATGGTTCAATTCTAACTTGGCTATTGCCCTTAGTCACGAAAATTATAATTATTTCCCGCGCCACCGAAGTGCCAACCCCACAAAAACCTTATTATTATCGTATTTTTTCATCAATGATATTTCTAAAAAAATATTTTCAGCCCCCGATTATTTCCCTGCGCCACTAAAGTGCCACCCCTATCCTCTTAAACTCACAGACCTTAAGAAGTCCATTGGCATTGGCATCATTTTTATCATCCGAAAGTTCCAATATAACGCCGTTTAGCTCCGCCGCGCCCTTTGCCGGCTCAAATCTCACCGGCACGCCCTTGATAAATTTCTCTGTAACCAGGCGGCTGTCCATGCCTATCACGCTGCCGTCTCCCGAAACGCCGGTCATCCCTGCGTCGGTAATAAATGCAGAGCCTTTACGAAGCACCTGCTCGTCTGCAGTCTGTACGTGGGTATGCGTCCCTATCACCGCGCTGACCCTGCCGTCAAGGTACAGCCCAAGAGCCTTTTTCTCAGAGCTTGTTTCTGCGTGGAAGTCCACGATAATTACGTCGCACTCACCGAACTTATCCGAAAGCTCCGAAAGAGCAAGGTCTGCCGCCTCAAAGGGGTTATCGCCTGCAGGCTCAATAAAAACCCTGCCCTCAATATTAATAATTCCAATGCGTTTACCCTTGCAGTCCACCGCCGCAACGCCTTTTCCCGGAAGTGCCTTAGAAAGGTTACAGGGTCTTACTATCGGATAATCATTTATAAATTCATATATTTCGTTATTGCTGAAGGTATGGTTGCCCATTGTGATAAAATCCACACCCGACTCCAGAAGCTCCTCTGCATTACTCTTTGAAAGTCCTCTTCCGTGAGATGCGTTCTCACAATTTGCAATACAAAAATCTATTTTTTCCTCATGACGAAGCCTGAAAAGTCTGTCCACGATAATATCACGGCCCGGCTCTCCGAACACGTCGCCTATAAAAAGAATACGCATTTATTTTTCCTCCGCTCAGTCAAGGCTGTCATATCCGGAAAATTCGTCGTCTTCCGTTTCTTCTTCGGGTTCATTATCGGTAAGACTTCCGGCAGCAAGTATCCCGAAAAGCGCAATTGCAGTCACCGCAAAACACCCTACCGTGACGTACACCTCATCAGCGCTCTTAAACATTGCCATAAGAAGCGGGCCGGAAATGTTAAATCCTGCGTGGGCAAAAATACCTGTAAGCAATGATCCTGACCTTGCAATGATAAGCGAAAACACCAGTGCCGCAGCAAAGGCGTATATTCCCTGCAGAATATTGCCGTGGGCAACTGCGAAAAGCAAAGAAGTCATCACCACCGCAACGGCAGTTCCGCAGCTTTTCTCAACCGCAGCATAGCCCTTGCCCCTGAAAATCATTTCCTCGGCAATGGGCACCAACACGTAAAGCGCCACGAACACCGCAATGGGCGCGCCGTGGTCATAAAGAGTCGTCACACTCTCCTGATTTGCCTGAATCCATTTTTCCGGCACGGGCAAAATATCCACCAAGAAGCCCACCAAGTAATTCATTGCGACCCCAAGGCAAAAAGCCAGCACGCCGCACAAGGGAAGTATCCACAGCTGCTTTTTATCTTTTTTTATTATGAAACGGTTTTCCTCCAAGGGATTTTTCTTTCTTGCCAATGCAGAAATCACAACCGCGCCGAACCATATCAGCGCAGAAATAATCAACTTCACAGAGGTTGAAATATTTAAGTCTGCCGCCTCAATAGCCCAGCCGAGAAAGCCCTGAACAACGTAATACGACAAAAACACAAGGAAAAGTGTCAGCAATGCCTTGCCCACTTCTATTGCTTTTTCCGCCGTTTCATTTTTATATTTTTTTCTACTCATTTTTTGATGCAACCTCACCTTTGCACTTGTAAATACTTGAGGCCGGCACGTAGCCTCTCACTGACGATAAGGGATAAATATTTGAGTTTCTTCCGATTACCGTTCCGGGATTCAGAACGCTTCCGCATCCCACCTCAACGTTGTCGCCGATTATTGCGCCGATCTTCTTGATGCCGGTCTCGCAGACTACCTTGCCGTCTTTTTTTATGCACACGAGAGTCTTGTCGGATTTTACGTTTGACGTAATGGAGCCTGCCCCCATGTGAGCCTTGTAGCCAAGGATCGAGTCCCCTACGTAATTGTAATGAGGCACCTGAACGTTGTCAAAAAGCACCACGTTTTTAAGCTCCGTGGAATTTCCCACCACTGCATTTTTTCCCACAATGGCGCTACCGCGGATAAACGCACAATGACGCACCTCTGCGCCCTCGCAGATAATACAAGGGCCCGCAATATACGCGCTGTCAAAAATCTTCGCTTTCTTTGACACCCATATATCATCGCCCCGCTTATCATATTCATCAGGAGAAAGTGTTTCCCCAAGCTTTAAAATAAAGTCTTTAATAAGCGGAAGAGCCTGCCAGGGGTACTCTATACCCTCAAACAACGGCGCCGCCATGGTTTTGCTTAAATCAAACAGCTCATTTATAGAAAACTCTTTCATAAGGCCCTCCTGATTATAAAAATTCACGATTAATCGTCAAATCCCTTGCCGTAGACCTTGTCAGCCTTTCTCACAGCAAGAATAATTGCAATAATAAAGCTTATGATGCTTGATACTCCGATTATTACAGGCCAGTTAAGACCTGCGCCCGTGCGGGACGTCTGTGATACGACCTCCGTTGCAATCTCCGTTGCAGCAGAAGAAGCCTCTGCATTAACGCAAAGGCTGCCTGTAAGTAACATATTAATAAATATACACGCTTTTAAAACCAACGTCTTAAAGTTTTTCATCAGCGCACAATCTCCTCCCAAAGGCTTTCATAGTACGCCCTCGTTTCATTTGGCAAATCATGGTAATACTCTACGGGCGGAAGTGTCTCCGGGTAGAGGTATTTGTTGCCCTTAAGGGAATACTCGTCATTGTTAAGAACCGCGGTGTTAGGCGTTGCATAGCAAAGATACTCTGCATTGGCAAGGGCCACGTCAGGCTCCAGCATAAAGTTTATAAACATAAGCGCTGCCTCGTAGTTCTGGGCGCTTGACGGAACACACATAGAGTCTATGAAAATATTAGTTCCCTCTTTCGGATAGAAAAATTCAAGGTCGGGGTTTACGTCCTGCATTGTCAGGAAGTCTCCTGCGTAATACGGTGCAACAGCCGCATTTCCGCCCTCCATCTTATTGAAAATCTCATCCATTACACGGCCCTGAAGCACGCTGTTCTGAGCTTTAAGCTTCTCAGCAGCCTTATCCCACTCCGCCTTGTCGGTGCTGTTTATATCAAGTCCCAGATAAAACTGAGCTGTGGCAAAGGAGTCACGGGGATTGTTGAAGTTAAGAATATCGCCTGCGTACTTTTCGTCCCACATAATGCTCCAGCTGTCAGGAGTTTCCGTAACAACCGTTGAGTCGTATATCACGCCTACAAGACCTACGTTGTAAGGCACTGAATACTCGTCCTTGGGATCAAAATACTGTTCCTTGTACTGCTCATCAATATATTTATAGTTTGATATTTTCGAGGTGTCCACCTTCCGGAGCATTCCCTCGCTTATCATTCTCTGAATCATATAGTCAGAAGGAATTACGATATCCACGGATACTGCCCCGCTCTTAAGCTTTGAATACATCGCCTCGTTGCTGGCAGTGCTGTCGTCGTAATTTACGTCAATTCCGGAAACCTCTTCAAAGGCCTTTATAACGTCAAGAGTGTCCTCTGAACCGTCGGAAATATACTCGCCCCAGTTGATGATGTTAAGCGTAGTTCCCTCAAGCCCTGAATAATCACCTTCCAGCTGAAGCTCAGATGCCACTGAGCTCTTGTTTTTAGGAATCACTATTGCCACCACCAGGCATACACATACAGCCGCGGCCACCGCGCCTATTCCGATGCGTTTTGCCTTTTTCTTTTTAGGTGATTCTTCCACAGACTTTGCCTTCACAACGTTTGAAAGCACCAGAAGCAGAAGCACCGTTACGAAAATAAGGCTGGAAAGAGCGTACATATCAGGCTTAACGGTTTTCTTCGTCATTGAAAAAATCATCAGAGGAAGTGTCTGGAAGCCTGTTCCGTTGGTGTAGTAGCTTATTACAAAGTCGTCAAGTGACAACGTAAATGACATCATAAGTCCCGAGATAATACCGGGCATTATGGAAGGCATTACCACCATAAAAAATGCCTTTACAGGAGGCGCGCCAAGATCCTGAGCGGCCTCGTATATTCTCCTGTCGGTCTGGCGCAGCTTTGGCAATACGTTCAGAATCACGTAAGGCAAGTTGAACGTAATATGGGCAATGAGAAGTGTAAAAAAGTTCAGCTTGTCTGCAGAGCCCACCATCGTACCCACAAATACAAACAGAAGCATTAACGACACACCGGTAACAATATCAGGATTCATCATCGGAATATTTGTAACCGTCATCATCGTTGACTGCACGTATTTGTTTTTAAGATTATATATGCCTACCGCTGCAACAGTTCCCAGCACAGTTGCAATGGCAGAGGAAAGCACCGCCAATATCAGTGTGTTTTTAAGAGCATTCATTATGTCGCTTCTTGAAAACATCTCAACGTACCATTTAAAGGAAAAACCTTCAAATACAGAGGTACTTCTGCCTGAGTTAAAGGAGAACAGCACCATTATGAGCAACGGCGCATACAAAAAAATGTAGATCAGCGAGGTAATAATACCGTCTGCCACTTTCATTCCGCGGTTTTTCATGCCACAAGTCCCCCTTCCATATCGTCATCGGAAAACTTGCTCATAATCATCATACTCACAAGTATAAGCACCATAAGCACAAGGGAAAGCGCCGCGCCTAAATTGTAGTTGTACTGCACCTGCATCTGACGTTCAATAGTATCACCGATAAGCATTATCGTACCGCCGCCCAGCTTCTGTGAAATATAGAAGGTGCTGACAGAGGGCACGAACACCATTGCAATACCTGAAACAACGCCGGGTATGCTAAGGGGCAGAATGAGTCTTTTCCACGTGTTGAAACCGTTACAGCCAAGGTCCCTTGCCGCCTCGATAAGGGTGTTGTCCATCTTTGACATTACCGTGTAGATAGGCAGTATCATATAGGGCAGATAGTTATACACCATACCCAGAATCACTGCGCCGGGCGTTCCTATCATTGTAACAGGATCCAGACCGAAAAGGCCGAGAAAATTGTTAATAATGCCGTTTTTCTCAAGAATGTTCATCCATGAGTACGTTCTTATGAGAAGGTTCATCCACATAGGGAGCATCACAAGAAGCATCTGCATACGCTGTGAATTCTCGGAGCGCTTGCTCAGAAAATATGCAAAAGGATATGCAAGAAGAAGCGTGATCACCGTGGCAATCGCAGAATAAAGCAGAGAGATTCCGAAAACACCGGAGTATTCTGTCAGTTGTTTAATATTGTCAAAAGTAAAGTGTCCTGCCTTGTCGGTAAAAGCATAATAGCACACGATAACAAGGGGCACGATAATGAAGATTGTAGCCCAGATTGCGTAAGGCGCATTGACAATAGTGTTAATTAAGGATTTTTTCTTCATTCCTCGTCCTCCCCAAGTTCAATGTCGGGATTACTGATGTCGTCCATCTCGTCACTGTAAGAACTGTAGTCACCGAACTTGCCGGAGTATTTGGATTTCTTCATAATGTGAATGGCATCGGGCTCAATGAAAAGACCTACCACGTCTCCCACCTTGCTCTCGTCAGTGGTCTGCACCATCCACTTAAAGTTTTCAACGTCAATGATTATCTCGTAATGTACGCCCCTGAAAGTAACCTGTGTTACCTCGCCTGTAAGCATACCCTTCTCAACGGGAACGATATCCACGTCCTCAGGACGAATTACCACATCAACGGGCTCATTCTTCCCGAAGCCCTTGTCAAGGCACTTAAAGTCAACACCGTCAAGGCACACCCTGTAATCCTCACGCATAATACCGTCAAGGATATTCGACTCACCGATAAAGTCAGCCACAAAGGCATTTTCAGGCTCATTATATATGTCAATAGGCGTACCGATCTGCTGAATTTTTCCCTCGTGCATAACAACCACTGTATCAGACATGGAGAGAGCCTCCTCCTGATCGTGGGTTACGTATACGAAAGTGATACCAAGCTTTCTCTGCATGGCCTTAAGCTCGTTCTGCATATCCTTTCGAAGCTTCAGGTCAAGGGCCGCCAAGGGCTCGTCAAGAAGGAGCACCTTAGGTCTTTTTATCGCAGCTCTTGCGATAGCAACACGCTGCTGCTGACCGCCGGAAAGGCGCGAAATATCACGCTTCTCAAAACCCTGCAAATTTACAAGGCGAAGCATCTCGTCAACACGCTCTTTGATCTCCTTTTCGGGCACCTTGTCCACACGAAGACCGAAAGCGATATTATCGTATACATTATAATTCGGGAAAAGGGCATACCTCTGGAAAATGGTATTGACCGGCCTTTTGTGAGGCGGCAGGTCGTTCACCCTGTTAGACTCAAAATATACGTCGCCGGACTGAGGATTAATAAAACCTGCGATAATACGCAAGGTCGTGGTTTTTCCGCAACCGGACTGACCTAAAAGTGTGACAAACTCTCTGTCCTTAATCGACAGGGAAAGGTTGTCCAGAATAACATCATCGTCAAATTTCACGGTGATGTCTTTTAATTGAATGATGTTCTTTTCTGCAATATTTGCTTCGTTACTCATTTTTTGCATCCCCCTTTGCGGTAAAGACCGCGTACAGCCGTATACAGCTCTGCGCGAACCCACCTCCGACTAATCGCCGCCCCCGCAAAGAGTTTTTACAATGATATATACGCAGCAATGCCCCCTTCAGCCGGGGCAATATCGCTTAAATATCATTGCAGCATGCGATTGCTCAAGTCTGCTATATCCATGTCAGGCACAGACAACGGTTCCTGTTAAGAACTGCCGAAAGTGTAAAATCTGCCATACCTTTGCCTTTGGCAGAATTTTGTTGGCACAGATGCAAAAATCGTGCTAATTCAATTGTATAGTAACAGTGTCTGTTTTCTCTCTGAGATTTCAGAAAACACCGTCCATTCTCGATTATAAACTATGCCGTATTAATTGGCAACAGTTTTTTTATAGAGTAACACACTACACTTTTCATTATTATTTATTACCATGTTTCTGACAATAAAAACTTGCGTATATTCAGATGCTTTATTCCGTTGCGACTAAAATCAAATTCATCCAATGAAACTACATATTTGGGGTAATTATCCCGTATCTCCTCAAGACTTCCAAATTCGCGCTCTAAAGTGTCTTCTGTCGCCATAATATATGTTACTTGAACGTATATTTTTTCTCCCTGTCGATTGGCAACGAAATCCACTTCTTTTTCTTTCACTTTTCCTACGTTAACCTTATAACCTCGACGGAGCAACTCCATAAAAACTATATTTTCCAAAATCAAGTTAATATTCTTTTGATTTCCGCCAAAAACAGCCTCCCGTATTCCGTGGTCCGCCATATAATATTTTTCATTAGAAGACAAAATCTGTTTACCCTGAATATCTTCTCTTTTCACTTGATAAAAGAGATATGCATTAAGTGAATATTTTAAATAATTAAGAACCGTTTCGGGCGCTATTGTACGATGCTCACTTTTAAAATATTTTGATACAGAGTTTGCCGAAAAATTTGTTCCGATATTAGCTATAACATAAGTATTTATTTTTTCCAACAGATCCACGTCTCTTATCATATTGCGTTTTACAATATCTTTTAAAACAACAGAATTATAAAGTTCTTCAAGATACATGCGGGCAGGTTCTTCCTCATATTTTAAATTGCTTAAATACGGCATTCCTCCAAACCGTAAATATTTTTCAAAACACTCCGATTCACTTGCCTCTTGAAAATCGTTACCATAAAGCTGCACAAACTCAGAAAAAGAAAAAGGATAAATAACAAATTCCACGTAGCGACCGGCCAGATAGGTAGCCAATTCCCCGGAAAGCAATTTTGCATTGGAGCCTGTAATATAGATATCACAATCAATGTCAACACGAAGAGAGTTTATACACCGCTCCCAGTCCTGAACTTCCTGAATTTCATCAAGAAACAAATATAATTTTCCGTTAATATTTTTATACGCATTAATGATTTCATCATACAACGACCGAGCGGTACGAAGATGCTCCAACCCCATTTTTTCAAAATTAAAGCACAAAAAATTTTCAACCTTACGGCCTCTCTTCATCAATTCTCTGCGCACCAATTCAAGCATAACGGACTTACCGCTTCTGCGAATGCCTGTCATGACCTTAATTAAGTCTGTATCAATAAATGGTCTTATACGCTTCATATATAATTCGCGTTCTATCATTATGATCACCTCATACCAATTTATCAATCACATTATCGCACACTCACAACTGAAAATCAATAAATATTTTAAATTTTATCAGTTATAACTGAAAATTTTATATTTTTAATATTTTTATCAGTTATAACTTCAAAACAACGGAGAAAACACCTTGAGAAGCGCACCCCAGACTCTGAGCCAGAAGCCCTTGAATCCGCCGTTTTTCGCCTTGATCTCCTCAGACTTTGCAATGGTTTCCTGCATATCCTTTTCGATATCCTTTATTTCTTCCACACCATAGAAGAAAACGCCGCACTCAAAGTGAAGGTACAGACTTCTGTAATCAAAGTTTATCGAGCCCACCGAAGCGACAATTCCGTCTGCCACAATACCCTTTGCGTGCACAAAGCCCGGAGTGTACTCATAAACGTGCACACCTGCTTTAATAAGCTCCGGATAAAAAGTTCTTGAAACTGCAAAAACATATTTTTTGTCAGGAATATGGGGCATTATTATATTAACGGAAACGCCTCTCTTGGCGGCAAATTTGAGCGCCTGCATCATCTCATAATCAAGAATGAGATAAGGCGTCATAATATCCACACGCCTCTCCGCCCGGTTTATTATGTCAAGGTATACCCTCTTTCCCACCTGCTCCTTGTCAAAAGGATTGTCAGAGAAGGGCTGCACAAAGCCCTGTTCTTCTGCAAAATTCACGTTGTCGTTTGCGGAAATAAATCTGCCGTAATCCTCCGGCTTGAGCTCGTCAATGTTCCACATCTGCAAAAACATCAGCGTCATACTGTCAACAGCCTTGCCGGAGATCATTACCCCCGTGTCCTTCCAATGGCCGAAGCGTTTTTTAAGGTTTATATATTCGTCTGCAAGGTTGACGCCGCCGGTAAAACCGTACTCGCCGTCTACCACAAGTATCTTTCTGTGGTCACGGTTGTTGTAGGTGGTGGAAAACATCGGCTTCAGCTTTGAAAAAACCTTGCACTTAATACCCAATTTTCTAAGCTTCTTTGGATATTTTACAGGCAGGAGCATTACCGAGCAAAGGCCGTCATAAATCAGTCTTACCTCAACCCCCTCTTTTACCTTTTCCTCAAGGACTTTAAGTATCTTGCCCCACATAAAGCCCTCTTCCACGATAAAGTATTCAAGGAAGATGAATTTCTTTGCATTTTTAATTCTCAGCAGCATCTCCTCGAACATATCTTCCCCAATAGGAAAATATTTCATACCGCCGTTTTTAAACACGGGAAAAGCGCCCGTGCTCCCTACGTATCGACAAAGGCCTTCTGCCGCCACAGACGTTTTTTTCAGTTCAGCGGCAACGTTATCGTCCTGTTTTATATATTTCCCAATCTCTTTTTCCAACCGCTTTAACCGGTAATTTATCATGCGGCTTCCGAGATTTGTTTCAAATATTACGTAGGTTACACCACCCACAATGGGTGATATCAATATCAATATGCACCAGCCCAATTGAAACATGGGATTTCCGGAACGGTTAAGCACCCACAGCAACAGCACCACTGAGATCAACGTACTCACACCGAAATAGTACACAATGTGAGATTGCAAAACAGTGAAGAGATATATAAACACTCCCATCTGTATCAACACCAATATTACAGTGAGAAGCGCATGACCGAAGAAAAAGCGAAGCAGCCCTTTCTTTCCCTGTTCAAGTATCAATATACCGTCGTTTTCTTTTTCGTACTCGTATTCCTTCTTTTGCTTTTTCGTATCTTTCAAGAAAGTATGCCTCCTTTTCCGAAAAGTCCCCTGACTTAATTGATTATAGCCTTGTATTCTCTCGGAAAAACATTAAAAACTTTTTAAAGCCTCCGTAATTTTTTCTGCATAGCCCTTCTGAGCCTCAAAACTTGGGTGATTTATCTGACCCGATGAATCGTATTGCAGGTCAAGAATTCTTATGGGCTTTCCCTCCATACGGGCAACCGCCGCTTCAAGCTCCTTATGAGGCCCCGGCTGTACCATATTGGCAACCCACAGAATCTCTGCCTCGGGATATTTTTCCCTTACCCTGCACATAAAATTATACGCGCCTTCAAGGAAAGTGCCCTCTCCCATTGCCTCGCCGCCGTCATTAGCGCCAAGAGCAATTACCGCAATATCAGGCACAAAGCGGCGGAAATCCCACTTTATCTCCCTGTCGTAAAAACCGTTGGTGTAATCGTATATATCAGGTATCCTGTGTTCTGTGTCCAATGAGCCTCTTGTAATGCCCCAGCCGGCAATGGCAACCACGTTTACGTCTGCATCAAGGGCCTTTGCTACCATTGAGGGAAAAGCGTACATAACGTCGCAATGCATAACGCTCTCAAAAGGCTCCCAGGGTCTGCTGTCGGGAAACGCACCTACACCGCAGGTTATTGAGTCACCGATAATTTCAAGCTTAAGCTTTTTTTCTTCGGGTATCTCGCCCAGCTCCCCGCAAAACTCCAAGGTCTTTATGGTAATCAGCGAAATACTTGCCTCTGTGGATTTCCTGACGATAATTTCATGTTCGCCTTCGGAAACCTCTGCCAGAACAAAAGACCCTTCACCCTTTGCCACCCGAAGCTCTGTAATCACACCGTCAACCGATATGCTGAGCATACAATCGGACTCGCTCTCAATAGAATATTCTGCCATGATTTTTCCGCTGAAGCTCCCCCTGAAGGCAAAGCCGGAAAAAGGCCAGATAAATTTCACGGCCCCGTTTTCTTCTATATTTCTACCGTAAAAACGTATTTTTTCATTGTTAATATTAATTTTTGTCATAATAATCACCCGACCAATATTTTACTCCATTGCACACAAATTGTAAAGAGGTGCGCCTCTTGCAGAAAAATGACCCCGACGAATGCAGAATGCATTTCGCCGGGGCTTTTGTGTCGGTCGTGTTTGCAAAAAAACATGCGGGGCAAAGCCGCAGGGCACATAATACAAGAGAAGAACATTATCGCTCCCTCAGCGCAGTTTTCACCGCGGTATCTTTTTGCGGAACCTGCGGGACCACCGAAAAAACAAACTCGCTCAAACAGCCGACAATCAGGATTATTTCCTGACTAATTATAATAATATCATATTATTTCCAACTTTTCCACACTTTTTACGGAATAAATATAATATTTTACACACTAATATAGGATACTATATAATAAAAGGAGTGTGATACCATGTATGATGAAAATTTTGCATTACGACTTGCCCAGCTGAGAAGCAAAAAGGGAGTTTCTGCACGCGATATGAGCTTGTCTCTCGGACAAAATCCGGGCTACATAAATAATATTGAAAACGGAAAATCATTGCCGTCAATGACAACCTTCTTTTATATATGCGAATATCTTGATATCACACCCGATGAATTTTTTAGTAAGAAGTCAAACAACCCTGTAAAAATCAACGAGCTTGTAAAGTCCCTCAACACTCTTTCCGACAATGAGCTTGACGCAATAATCAATATCGTAAAATGCATAAATAAAAACTGACAAAGGTTCTGACCTTAAAGCAAAAAGGTGTTACTCTGATGTAACGCCTTTTTTTAAAATATCATTGTAATGAATAACGGTCCGTTATATAATTGTTTCAATGAGTAAGAAATTTACAAGGTGACTATGTTATGTATTTTTTTATCAATGATGAAGAGAGAGATGCATCAGGAAGCACGTGCTATTTTGAATTTCAAAAAGGGAAACACAAAAATAAGTTCTGGCTTAAAGATTCCATTTACATTCATGCCGCCTTATTTGACAAGCTTTTGCTTTTTCGTCTTTTTGCTGATTCTCACGGTAATTTTGACTATTATGGTCCGAAAAACATAGTGGATAAAGAGCAGTGGCATAAAATCGTTGAAAAGTCTAAAGATAATGAATACTGGCAACTTGCTGTTGACGAACTGACTCCATGGGTAGAAGAATGTTTTGAAAATTACAAATACTTTACAATTCTCGGCATCTGATAGTCTGATAAAAGTCTCTTACAACTTAATATATCGCTGATTCCTGCTATTTGGTTTATCAGGCAACGTCATTTTAACAAGGCCCTTTTCAATTGCAGGACCTAAATAATTTTTTCGCAGTGTTTCTTTAGATTTAAGTGCCAATAAATTTAATATAGCATTTGAGGTGTACGGAGTATCATATTCCATAACCGAAAGTAACTTTTTAACATATTCCGAAAGATCAGAAGAAGCTCCGGCGTTATGCAATATCTCATCCAATACCGCGCTGATCTGCGTTAACATAAACTCAATAAATACGGTGCTTGCGCCATCTGTATGACATCTCGCTATTGCATTATAGTAGCCATCCTGAAACTTCTCGATTTGGCTTTCGATGGGAATAAATTCAAACATCGGTTTCCACGCAGTAAGGATTGCCGTATGCCAGAGCCTTGCCATTCTTCCGTTGCCGTCAGAAAAAGGGTGAATAAAAACAAATTCATAATGAAACACGGCTGCCAGAATTAAGGGATGTACTTTATCTTTTGAATTTTTCATCCAATCAAACAAATTTTGCATCTGCTCAGGAACAAATCGTGCAGGCGGCGCCATAAAAATACACTTATCACCGCTAAAAACACCTTCTTCTCCTTTACGGAAGTTGCCGCTTTCATCAACAATATATTTAGTCATAATGCCGTGCAAACGCCTGAAATCATCTAAATTGTAAATATCAAACTTTCCGATTTCCTCATAGGCTGCATAAGCATTTTTGACCTCCTGGATTTCCTTATGCTTACCAATAACGGTACGACCATATATAACGTCTTTTACCTCATCAAAAGACAAAGAATTTGCTTCTATTTTAAGAGAGGAATGAATAGATTTAATTTTGTTATTTTTGCGTAAATGTGGCTTTGAGTCCAAATTAGTACGCTCAGTGATTTTACCGATTTTTTCTGAGATCTCGGCCACCAACAACAATATTTTGTCAGTTATTTGATATGGCGGTATATATGACATTCTGACACCTCCGACTTGCTTATTATCTTGCTTATTATCTTACCACAAAACAATAATTTTATCAAGATATTTATTTTTTATCAAATTACAAAAACAGGGCAACACCACCTGATGCTGCCCTGTTAAAAATTACAATATCATCACTGTTTTATACTGTTTGTAATATGAAAGGTCCTTAAAAAGCATCAGAGCAACCTGATGCCCGCCTTTTCGCAAGCCTTTACGGTTTCGTCATCCCAGATACTTGACTGTACCTCGCCAATGTGCGCGCACCCCATCATAAGCATACAAAGTCTTGACTGACCTATACCGCCTCCGATTGTAAGGGGCAATTCATTGTTAAGGAGCATCTTGTGGAAAGGCAGCTCCCTTCTGTTATCGCACCCTGAAAGTGTCAACTGTCTGTCAAGAGCCTCCGCATCTACACGGATACCCATTGACGATATTTCAATGGCTCTTCCCAGCACGTCATTCCAGAAAAATATGTCACCGTTAAGAGTCCAGTCGTCATAGTCAGGAGCTCTGCCGTCGTGCTTCTTTCCGGAGCGAAGCTTTCCGCCGATCTGCATTATAAAAGCAGTCTTGTGAGTCTTCACAAACTCGTTCTCTCTCTCAGAGCCTGTGAGCTCAGGATACATATCCTCAAGCTCCTGAGTAGTAACGAAGGTAACGTTTCTGTCAAGCTCTACGCGAAGTTGGGGAAATCTTACGTGAAGTCTGTCATTCGTATTGCAAATAGCATTGACGATAGACGTAACGATAAGCTTCAGATACTCTACTGTACGTGTCTCTGCGGTAATGACCTTCTCCCAGTCCCACTGGTCCACGTAAATGGAGTGGAGATTATCAAGCTCTTCCTCTCTTCTTATGGCATTCATATCCGTGTAAAGGCCGCCACCTACCCCGAAATTGTATCTCTTCAGCGCAAGTCTTTTCCACTTGGCAAGGGAGTGTACAACCTGAGCGTCAGCGCCGATAGCAGGAACGCTGAAGGATACCGGCTTTTCGTGGCCGTTAAGATTATCATTAAGGCCCGAAGCCTCCGTTACAAACAAGGGAGCTGAAACTCTTTTTAAATTCAGAGCATTGGCAAATTCAGACTGAAAAGTCTGTCTTATGTATGAAATGGCCCTTTGTGTGTCATATTCATCTAAAATCGGTTTATATCCTTCGGGTATGTATATCTTGTTCATCGGTAACACCGTTTCCTTTCCTTCCTGCATCAAGGGGAAGTTTTTACTTCAATAACATCTTCTATTAGACAACAAAACATCTGCAAAATCAAGTATTTTTTCAAAAATGCTCGCTCATTATTTCCTTTACCGCCGGTAACGTCATATCCCGCCTTGCATTGATAAGTTTTTCGATAAGATCGGTATTTCTGTAAGCTTCGTCAATCCCGTCATTGTGGCTGAAGCCTTTAATAACTTCAAGAGTAGCCTTTCCCCCTGCTGCATTAACGGCGTTTACCATAAGCTCCGAATACATAACAGGCACCAGAGGATCAATCTCGCCGTGATAGGCGTAAACAGGTGTGTTTATAAGGTTCGGGCATCTCCAGGCCATACCGCCGCCTGCTACGGGAGCTGACGCCGCAAAGAAATTAGGGTACGTAAGCGATACCATCCACGTGCCAAAACCGCCCATGCTGGAGCCGGTAATTGAAATCCGGTCACTCTTTATATGAAACTCCCCGGCAACGCTGTCAATAACAGACTTTACCTCCTCAGGAACGTTGTCCCATACGAGATGGGCAGGGCATTGGGGGCATACAAAAACCGCTTCGTACTCCCGTCCCTCTTCGATAAGCTTAGGAATTGCGTGTCTGAAAAGGTGCGAACTGTCATCGCCTCTTTCTCCTGCACCGTGTAAATATGTAATGAGGGGCAAATCTCCGCATTCGTCAGGAGTTCTTCCCTCAGGATAAAAAACAATATAATTCATTCGGGAAAAGCTTCCCTTTGGATATAATTTTTTGTTCATAATCAACCCCTCCGCCTTGGAATTATATCACAACAGATTTCGGAGTGTCAATTTATCTTTCCCTGCCATCATATCAAGAAGGCACTTTATTTTCGCGCCGCTTCTTTCTGCAACCTCCCTGTCCCCCTGAATTATCGCCGCAGAAAACTCCTCTATTTCAAGCTCCACGCCGTTGACGTCATCATGATTTAAAAACAACACCAGCTCGTGACTGTGTTTTTGCCATATATCTTTAAGCTCTGAAACTGCCGCCTCACCATTGGCGTCATCTGCATCAAGGCTTCTGTCTACAGCGCCGGACACCGCCTTTTGGGTGTTCTTTATGGAACTGCTTGTGCCAATGCAAAAAAGTATCATTGCCAACGGAATAAAAATAATCGCCGAAATAAAAATTTTAGTATGTCTGTCGTATTTTGTCATATTTGTCACCTCTTGCCGCCATCCGTGTCACCTTTAAGCTGGAGCACGAAAGAACCGTCTGATTTTACGCCTGCGTATAAAATATCCTGCAAGGACCTTCCCCCCGCTTTGCGAACCTCACGCAAAATATCACCGCCGTCAACCTTGAGAAAAGAAAGATTGTCCTCAATTACCTTGCCGCATATCACAACGTCAGTTACAAGTGGCTCCTCCCCCTCTATCTTGAGGTCCTCACGAACCAAAGGAGACTGAGCGCCGGTAGGAATAACGCTAAGCTCACCGTTGGTCTCAAGCCGCGCCTCCTTTACCGTAGATATATCAGAAAAGCCTTTCAGCCTCAGGGCTTCCGCAAGGTCACTTACCGTGTACATCTCCCCCGACAGCACCTTTTCCTGAATGATTCCGTCACGAACTACCACCTTTGACTTTCCGCAAAAAAGGCTTCTTATCCTTCCGTTTTTAAATATAAGGTAGGACAATATTATCTGGACGAAAACCAAAGACAAAATAGGTATCACCCCATTTAAAAGAGGCACCGAGCTGTCCTCCATGGGAAGCGCCGCAAGGTCCGCAATCATAAGGGCAATAACCACCTCGTAGGGCTGGAGCTGTCCTATCTGCCGCTTTCCCATGCACCGCATACTTATCACGACAATAATATACGTCAATATCGTTCTGAAAAAACTTATCAAAAAAATGCCTCCCTATACACGATAATGCAATTCGCCTTTTCGCATATAGTTTGGCATTATATTTTAAAATTATTCTCCAAGCATCTCAAGAAGAGTTGCCTCGTCAATTACGGCAATTCCCAGCTCCTGAGCTTTCGTAAGCTTGCTTCCGGCCTCTTCGCCTGCCACCACGAAATCAGTCTTTTTTGAAACGCTGCCTGAGCACTTGCCGCCTTTTGCTTCAATAAGAGCCTGAGCCTCGCTGCGTTTAAGAGTGGGCAACGTTCCGGTCAGCACGAAGGTCTTTCCCAGAACTCCTTCCACGCCCTCCGTAACAGACTTTTGCTCCGTTCTGTCAAAATTAAGGCCGTAGCTGCGAAGTTTTTCCAACGTGTGTTTCGTGTTTTCGTCCTCAAAAAACTCCTTCACGCAGGCCGCCGTTATTCCGCCAAAGTCCTCAAGGGAAGATATCTCCTCAAAGCTTGCTTCCGAAATTCTGTCAATGCTTCCGAAGGCCTTTGCCAGCTGTTTTGAAGCCTTAACGCCTGTGTGCCTTATGCCAAGGCCGTAAATAAGCCTGTAAATATCGTTATTTTTCGAGTTTTCGATAGATCTTATGAGATTATCCACCGACTTTCTTTTCAAGCTCTTAATGGTCTCAAGGGCCTCTCTTTTCTCATAAAGCAGATACAGGTCCGTCACAGAAGTAATAAAGCCCTTCTCCAGCAGCAACGCCACCAAGGCCTCTCCCATGCCGTCAATATTCATAGCGTCCTTTGACACAAAGTGTTCGATGCTTCTCTGGATCCTTGCAGGGCACTCAATTCCGTTGCAACGCCTTGCCGCCTCTCCTTCTTCACGGGTAACGGGAGAACCGCAAACAGGGCACTTCTCAGGCATTTTAAAAGCAGTCCTTGCAAACACACCCTCAGCACTGTCCTTTTCTCGCTGTTCCATATCCACCGAAACCACCGCAGGAATAACGTCGCCGGCTTTAATCACCGTCACAACGTCCCCTATCATAATATTTTTCTCCGCAATGTAGTCTTCGTTATGGAGCGTCGCCTTTGACACCGTGCTTCCCGCAATTTTCACCGGCTCCAATATAGCAAGAGGCGTAAGCACGCCTGTTCTTCCCACGTTTACCACAATGTCAAGGAGTCTCGTTTTTTTCTCCTCGGCAGGAAATTTATACGCCGTAGCCCAGCGTGGGTATTTAGCAGTGCTACCCATTTTCTCACGCATTCTGAAATTGTCGGTTTTTATAACCGCGCCGTCAATATCGTACGGAAGATTTCCTCTTGCCTCACCGATTTCGCATATCGCCTTCCACACTTCTTCTCCGTTTTTACAAACCTTGTAGCCGGGGCTTACCTTGAACCCGGTTTTCCTGAGATACTCCAAAGACTCCGAGTGAGACGACAACGACACCCCTTCAATCTCCTGAAGATTAAATATAAATACGTCAAGGCCTCTTTTAGCTGCAACAGAAGAATCCAATTGTCTGAGCGACCCTGCCGCCGCATTTCTGGGATTTGCAAAAGTATTCTGACCTGCCAGCTCCTGCTCTTCATTCACCTTCTGAAAAGCTTTGTGAGGCATAAACACCTCGCCTCTCACCGTGATTCTCTCCGCCTCTGTATCAATCTTCAAGGGCAATGAATTCACGGTGCGAAGATTTTCGGTAACGTCCTCTCCGGTAACACCGTCACCTCTTGTAGCGCCTACCGTAAGCAATCCCTTTTCGTAGGTAACAGCCACCGACAACCCGTCAATTTTCTGCTCCACAACAAATTCCGCATCGTCGCCGCATTCCGCCTTGACCTTGTCGCAAAAAGCATACACCTCTGCCTCGGAAAAAACATTGTCAAGGCTCTGGAGGGGCACCTTATGAGTAAATTTTTCAAAACCGTCAAGAACCTTCCCTCCAACTCTTTTCGTAGGGGAATCCTCCGTTACAAGTTCAGGATACTGCGCCTCAATCCCTACCAACTCACGGTAAAGCTTATCATACTCTGCATCTGTCACAGAAGGCATATCAAGCACGTAGTACTCGTGGGCCCATTTATTAAGCAAGGGCTTTATCTCTTCAAGGCGAAGAACCGCCTCATCCTTTGAATATTCAATATTTTTCCCCAAGGTGTTTTCTTCCAAAAGATATTCCCCCTTAAACCAGTCACATCAATAAAATCACTGCTTCAATTATACCCTTTTCAAAACAAAAATGCAACAAGAACCACAGCGTCTGACGCCGTGGTCCGCCACCGAAGTGCCACCACTTTTTTGGAAAACCCTTTCCCTGAAAGGGTTTGCGGCCAATGAGTCAGGGGGCAGGTCCCTGACTCATATGAAAAATTCGTTGATTTCATTGATGTTGACGCCGCGGTGCAAAGTCATATTGACTGCGTCCGCAATTACTCTTGATAGCCGTTCGATTGCCGCGTCAACGTTTTTAGGCGTGACAATCATGTTGTCAAACATCTCCGTGCTGAGCTCGCTTCTGATATCCTCCGGCTCGCACTTTATCCCCTGAGCTTTTATCATCACGTCGCAAGTGAGGGTAATTGCGTCCACCACCGTTGGAACCCCGATAGCCACCACCGGTATGCCCAGGGTGTCCCTTGAAATTTCAAACCGTCTGTTGCCCACGCCTGAGCCGGGCACAATGCCTGTGTCGGTAAGCTGGAAAACCCGGTTTACTCGCGAAGTGCGCCTTGCCGCCAATGCATCCACTACTATAACTCCGCAGGCACCGGTAAGCTTTGCAAGGCCTTTTATGACCTCAGCGCTCTCAATGCCTGTAATACCCATTACTCCCGCAGAAAAAGTGCACACGTCCCCCATGCCCCTGAACAGCTCACGGGCCGCCTTGTCGTCCCGCTTCTTTATATGATGGGTTGCCAGTATTTTTTCGGCAACACAAGTGCCCAGAGAATCCGGTGTAACGTAACGATTTCCCAGACCAATCACCAGGACAGGCCCTTTTTCGAGGTTAAAATTTTCTACAAAAATTTTTAATTGCGCGGAAAGCTCCTCAGATAGAAGCATCTGCTGTCTGTAAGTATTTATTTCTCCGCCCTTGACTTCTACTGTAACGTAGGTACCTCTTCGTTTGCCTAAGGCTTTCTGGGCCTTGTCGCTTTCTATGCAGATAGAGGTAACATCTGCAAAATCCTTGTGCTCTGAGGAAATTCTTACTCCATCACTGTCAGAGGAAGCCATTGCCCTTCTGAGGTAGTTGTGGACACTTCCGCCCCCTACGTACTCCGCCGCCTCTAATGCCAAATCGGTAATTGCCGTCATAAAAACCGCCCTTTCTTACGGAAAAATCCGTTTTCTGTATTGTGCCCTTTTAAAGCCTTTTTTACACAGTTTTCACAACAAAAAAGACCGCTTGCACAAATGCAAACGGTCAAATTCACGGTAATCGATATAATATAATAAAATTAATTCGAATTACTGAGCAGCCTTCATAGCCTTAACGAGTCTGGACTTCTTACGAGCGGCGGTATTCTTGTGCACAAGACCCTGTGACACTGCTTTATCAAGCTTAACGCTTGCAGCCTTTACTGCCTCTTCCTTATTCTCGCTACCAGTCTCAATAGCAACGTGAGCCTTCTTAATGCTTGTTCTCAATGCTGATCTCTTCGCAGCATTCATCTCGTTTCTCTTCTCAGAAGTGATAACTCTCTTCTTCGCTGACTTAATGTTCGGCACACCATTCACCTCCCGCGTGTATTTCATGTCTTCAAACAGACGAAAACTATCTTACCACATTGCAAACAATTCTGCAAGTGTTTTTTTTATTTTATCGAAAAATTTTTAAACTTTTCACGTCAAAGCCTTACACTTCAGTGTGAAAATCCGAAAAATAATCAGGCGGTGCAGGATAAAGCCTCCATCGCCTGTGATTTACGTATGGATGTTTACTCTATCAGTCGTTTACAACAACGTCTTTAACAGCCTCTTTAAGATTTCTGCCTGCTTTAAAAGAAGGAACATTGCTCTTTCCAATGGCAAGAGGCTCTTTCTTTCCTGCCTTAGCTGCTGCAGGATTTACACCGATTCTTGCAGCTCTGGATCTTACTGAAAATGCGCCAAAACCAACCAGGGAAACCTTATCGCCCTCTACGAGAGCTTCTGTGATAGTATCAAGAACTGTATCCAAAAAAGCCAATGTGTCTTTCTTAGTCATTCCTGTCTTTTCTGCAACTGCTGCAACCAATTCATTCTTTTTCATAATCTAAACCTCCGTCACATTCCGTGTTATAATTATTCTTAAAACTTCCTATGACATTATACTTATTTAAACCCTTATAGTCAACCTTATTCAGCAAACTTTTTTGGAAATTTTTAGAAATTTTTGTCGTTTTTGGTAATTTTGCATAAAAAAAGGGGAAAGGCATGACCTTTCCCCAATTACCTCAATCAAATTCAATTATGAATTAAATTATTCCTCGGAAGACTCGAAGTTAAGAACAACGTCACCGAGAAGATCTGCGATAGATGTGTCAGATGTAACAACATCATCCTTGAACTCTTCCTCTTTAGCCTTCTTAGCTGCGCGCTCTTTCTTCTCTGCAGCTCTCTCAGCTCTTTCCTTCTTCTCCTTAGCTGCTGCCTCAGCTGCTGCAATCTCTTCCTCTGTAGGCTCGGGATCGTAGGGCTGAACTTCCTTAATGCTAAGGCTGATCTTTCTGTTCTCAATATCAGTAGCAACGATCTTCGCCATTACCTTCTGGCCAATCTTGAGGCAAGCAGAAGCAGACTCAATGCGCTTTCTGGAAATCTGAGAAATATGTACAAGACCTGTAACGCCTTCAGCGATCTCTACGAATACACCATACTTAACGAAACGAGCAACTGTTACTTCGATAACGTCGCCAACCTGGTAAAGGTTCTCAGCGTCATACCAAGGATTCTCCTCAGCCTTTCTGTAGCCGAGAGAAATACGATTCTTCTCTCTGTCGAAAGAAAGAACAGTAACTTCAATTTCCTGACCAAGCTCAAGAACGTCCTGAGGATTCTTAATTCTTCTCCAAGACATCTCTGTAATGTGAACAAGGCCCTCATATCCGGGAGCAAGCTCTACGAAAGCACCGAAAGGAACAAATGACTTAACTGTACCTGTGCAGATCTTTCCTTCGTAAATATCTCCCCAGAAAGCATCGTCTCTCTCTTTCTTTCCTGCTTCAAGAAGAACTCTTGCGGAAGCGCTGATTCTGCATCTTCCCTTCTGTCCCTTCTCGAAAGAAGTTACGAGAACTTCAAGCTCTTTTCCTACGAATGTTTCAAGATCCTTAACGAATCTGGTAGAAAGCTGTGATGCAGGAACAAAGATTCTTGCTGTGCCGTACTGAGCAGCAACGCCGCCCTTAAGAGCTGCAGCAACTTTTACAGTGATAGGAGTCTTATTCTCAAAAGCTTCCTCAACTGTACGAAGATCTCTTCTCTGATCTACGCTCTTCTTAGAAAGTGTAGCCTCGCCGTCCTTGTCGCTTACTCTTACAACGATAGCCTCAACCAAATCTCCAACCTTAATATCAACCTGTTCACCGGGTGCCGCAAATTCCTCTATGGCAATGCTGCCCTCATACTTAAAGCCCAAGTCAACATATACGCGGGAAGAGTCGATCTTGATAACGGGCTTCTTAATAATATCACCTGTTCTTACAGTAGTGATTCCGCCCTCTGACTCCAACAACGCGCTGAAGGATTCGTCGGAAGCAGCTGCCGCACCCTCTTCTACGTTTACTGCCTCGATCACTTCATTTTCATTCTTAACTTCGCTCATACTTACTAAAACCTCCTTGATGATCCAATCCGGAGTAGATGCTCCGGCTGTCACACCGACTTTCAAAAATTTATTAATATACGCTAAATCAATTTCAGCTGCCTGTTCAACAAGTAGAACATTCTTGCACAGCTCGCTGCTAATTTCAAAAAGCTTCAGCGTGTTTGAACTGTTTCTTCCGCCTACCACGATCATGAGGTCTACCGTGGCGGCAATTTCCCTAGTTTCACATTGCCTATATGATGTCGCATTACATATAGTATCATAAAATTCAATTTCGTCAAGTAAATTTCTGAAATATTTTTTAATTTTATCATAATTTTTTGCATTAAACGTGGTTTGAGACACCATACAATAGCTTCCGGAGTCAAAATTCAGGTTTTTACACTCTTCAAGGCTTGCTACTATAATGGCGCTGTCCTCACACCATCCGTTGATTCCAATGACCTCAGGATGATTTTTGTCGCCTACAATAATGATTTTTTTACCTGCATTGTACTCTTTCTCAACAAGCTTTTGTATCTTTGTGACAAAGGGGCAGGTGGCGTCAATTACCGTTACTCCCTTCTCGTTCAGAAGCTCAAAAACCTTCTTGCTGACACCGTGGGCTCTTATAATCACGCAGGCGTTGTCCTCTTTTACATCATCTATGGAATCAGCCACGAAAATCCCTTTTTCTTCCAGTTTTTCAATAACCGAAGCATTGTGAATAAGAGGGCCGTATGTATAGATTTTCTTTTCGCCGTTGTACTTTTCTGCAGTTTCAAAAGCCTTGCACACTGCGTTATTTACACCAAAGCAAAAACCGGCGCTCTTAGCCTTTATTATTTCCATTGCCGTCCTCCGTCATCATGGCGTAAATATCGTCAACCAGCTTCTGTGAAATCTCTGTGTATTCAGCCTTGGTGTAAGGTGTTCCGTCTGCTTTTTTCTCAATCATAAAAGGTTTGCCGTATTTCACGTAAGCCTTGCCGAAAATCCTGAATTTTCCGTAAAGCGCCACAGGAACAATGGGCACTCCTGCCTCTACCGCAAACTTCGCTACACCGTGACGTGCCTTAACGGGATTTGCAGGATCCTTTGAACGTGTCCCCTGAGGGAAAATACCCAATATTTCGCCGCCTTTAAGAAGCTCAAACACAGTCTTTGCAGCATTTATATCCACAGCGCCTCTCTTTACGGGGAAGGCACCCAGCTTCTTCAGAAACCAGCCAACCAATTTGTTTTTAAAAAGCTCAGCCTTTGCCATCCAGCGAACACGTCTTTTAAGCTTATACTCCACGTATATCACGTCGAGGGCAGAATTGTGATTCGCCGCCATAATGAAGCCGCCCTTTTCGGGAATGTTCTCAAGGCCGGAAACCTTTACCCTGACAAAGGTACAAAGTATAAACTTTACGATGACTCTCGCTATCTCCTCGATAACTCTCATGCCTTTTCCTCCACAAGCTTCAGAACTGCCGCGACAGACTCTTCAAGTGTCATGTCAGTGGTGTCAAGAAGAATAGCATCCTCAGCCTGAGTAAGCGGTGACGCAGCCCTTGTCATATCACCTTTATCACGCTCCACAAGCTCACGGTACACCGTGTCAAAATCCACCGTCTGACCCTTCTCAAGAAGCTCGTCATAACGGCGCTTAGCCCTTGCCTCAGCAGATGCCGTAAGAAAAATCTTCACCGTAGCATCTTTAAGCACGTGTGTGCCTATATCTCTGCCGTCCATAATTATATCCGCAGACTTTCCGAAATCTCTCTGCATCTCTACAAGACGGACTCTCACCTCAGGAAGCGCGGACACCTTGGAAGCGCCCATTGAAACCTCAGGAGTTCTGATAAACCCGGTAATGTCCTCACCGTTTACAAACATGTGCTGCAATCCGTCAATATATTTTATGTCAAGGTCAAAATTCTCCCAAAGACCGTTAATAATCTCTCTTTCTTCGTCACTGATGCCGTCACTGAAATCCACGCCGTTTCTGATAGCATGAAAAGCCAGCGATCTGTACATTGCGCCGGTGTCAAGGTATATAAGACCCTTCTTCGCTGCAACAGCCTTGGCAATGGTACTTTTTCCTGCCCCTCCGGGTCCGTCAATTGCAATACTTATGTTTTTCTTCACGATAATACAACTCCTCTCATAAGCCCTTCTTTCATTATATCACAGCGAAAGATTTTTCACAATATCCCCGTACATATAAAGAGATCCCATCATCAGAAATACGTCATCTTCTGTCAGGCTGTCTTTAATTTTCTGCAGATCCTCCGGAGAAATGCTCACAGGGCAGGCCTCAACGCCTCTTTTCCTTGCCTCTGCCGCCAGCTCCTCCGCCGGAAGAGCTCTGGGATTATCCGGCGTTACCGTATAAAGCTTTTTACAATACGGCAAAATAAGACTAAGCATTTCCTGATAGTTCTTGTCCGCCATTACCCCCATCAGAATCACCAATTTTTTATCACGAAAATAATTAATTATATTTTCTCTGAGTCTCATCACGCCGTTAACGTTGTGGGCGCCGTCAAATATCATCAAAGGCTCTTTTGACAACACTTCAAATCTTGCGGGCCATTTTACGTTCTCAATTCCGTACCTGACTGCCTCTTCTCCCAGGAAAACGCCTTGTCTGTTAAGCGCCCAGGCCGCCTCCATAACGGTAAGGGCATTGTCAATCTGGTGAATTCCGGGAAGACCGACCTTCATATCCAGAACATCCTTGTAATTAAAGGTACTGCCGAAAATATTGGTCTCCTTTATTTTCAGGTTTCTGTAGCAAACGATGGTAAGAGGAATCCCCAATTTTTCACATTCTTGCTTGATAACAGGCCTTGCAGACCTTTCCTCGCCGTTAAAAACCGCCTCAGTGCCCTTTTTAAGTATACCTGCCTTTGTACGGGCAATGTCCGGAACAGTGTTCCCCAGCTGCTCCTTGTGGTCAAGGCCGATTGCCGTAAAGACTGAAACAACGGGAGCGTCAATAACATTCGTCGAGTCAAGAGCGCCTCCCATGCCTGCTTCAAGCACCACTATATCGCAGCCCTTATTCTTAAAATATTCAAAGCCCACCGCGGTAATGAGTTCAAACTCCGTAGGATGATCCTCCATCTCCTCCGCAAAAGGCATTACCTTTTCTACGGTTTTGCAAAGATCATCATCGGAAATGTGAGCCCGGTTGATCTGAATCCGTTCGTTAAAGCTCACAATATACGGTGACACAAACGTTCCAACCTTGTAGCCCTGTTTTTCAAGTGCCAGAGAAAGCATTGCCGACACCGAACCCTTGCCGTTTGTCCCTACAACGTGAATAAATTTCAGTTTTTTCTGAGGATTTCCCAGACGCTCCAGCAGCTCCCTTATTCTTGAAAGCCCCGGCTTGCTTCCAAGCCAGGTGGTTTCATGAATATAGTTCATACAGTCTTGTATTGTCATTTTTTGTCACCTTTTATATCTGTCGACCAGATTGTTAATATTCTTATTCAAAAACAGCACGTAAATTATAATACATTGCACGGCGGCCTCTGCCAGGGCAATGCCGACACGGGATGCCATAAACACCCACAGTGCCTTTCCGGTGGGATAAAAATGGTTAAGGATCACCGTCATCAATATTCCCGAGCAAAAAACGTGCACTGGAAAGATAACCCCCACAATTTTCAAAGCGCAACGAACACCGTGTTTTTCACTGCCTGCCTCTAATTTCAATGCCTTTGCAACAACAGCCGTCAATGCTCCGGTAAGCGCCATTGGGATCGTGAGCCAAGGATTCCAGCCCGAAAAGAGCAATGCCCCTACGATATCAGACACCGCGCCCACCGCAAGGCCAACCAAAGGTCCAAACCAAAGGCCGCTGAGAAAAACAGGAAGCTCTCCGAAACCTATTCTGATAGTATTGCCGATAGGAATGCTGCCAACCCTTGTAAGCACAACGGCAATCGCCGCAAGCATTCCGGAAAAAATCAAGATTACAAGATAATTATGTTGTTTTTTTGTCATAAAAAAATCCCCTTTCACAATTAAGCAAAAAGAGAGCATTTCATCTGTGTATCACACTATTTCAAATAGTAATTTACAGCGGATGGTAATATTGCACCGCAAAGATATGAGACCTCCGCTACCGCGGAGCCTTCTATCCTCTTCGCCCTCGGGCTCTACTCCCATCCCAAGGTACTTAACGCGCAATACCTGCTCTGCCTGACATATCATAAAACGACTCACGGCGAGGATTTGCGCCTCGCCAGGTCGTTATGTCATTAAAAATTTAATTAACGTATAATTATTTAGAAACGATGTCCTTTGTATCTCTTGCAATAGCAAGCTCCTCGTTGGTTGCGATTACGAAAACCTTAACCTTAGAGTCGTCAGTAGAGATTACAAACTCGTCGCCGCGCTTGTCGTTCTTCTCAGCATCAATCTTGATTCCGAGGAAATCAAGGTTCTCACAGCAAGCCGCACGGGTAGCCTTGTCGTTCTCACCGATGCCTGCGGTAAATACGATAGCATCTGCGCCGTTCATTGTAGCCATGTACTGGCCGATATAAGCCTTAACGCGTGCTGCAAACATCTTCTTTGCAAGGATTGCTCGCTCGTTGCCTTCTGCTGCTGCGGCAGAAACGTCTCTCATATCGGAGCTGATGCCTGTAATTCCCTGAAGGCCGGACTTCTTATTGAGAATATCGCTCATCTGCTTGCTTGTAAGGTTCTCCTGCTCCATGATGAAGAGGGGAACAGCCGCATCAATGATTCCGCTTCTTGTACCCATTACAAGGCCATCCAAAGGTGTAAAGCCCATTGTAGTGTCTACACACTTGCCGCCGCAAACTGCCGCAATACTGCCGCCGTTTCCAATATGAACCGTGATAATCTTAGTCTCTTCAGCAGGCTTGCCGAGAAGAGCCGCAGCTCTCTGGGAAACGTACTTGTGTGAAGTTCCGTGGAAACCGTACTTTCTCACACCGTACTTCTCGTAGTACTCGTAAGGAATAGCATACATATAGTTTTCCTTGGGCATAGTCTGATGGAAAGCAGTGTCAAAAACACCTACCTGAGGAACGCCTGGCATAGCTGCCTGACAAGCCTTGATACCGATAATGTTCGGAGGATTGTGGAGAGGCGCAAGAGGAATGCACTCTTCAAGAGCCGCCATTACCGCATCATTAATGGGCACTGAGGAATTGAACTTTTCGCCGCCGTGTACAACTCTGTGACCGATAGCGCCGATTTCCTCAAGGCTGGCAATAACGCCGTTCTCAGCATCAGTAAGGATATTAACAACTTCCTTAATCGCTACGTTGTGATCAGGCATATCGCAGTGGATAACCACCTTATCTTTTCCGCTGGGTGTGTGGTTAAGAATAGCATCGTCAAGACCTATTCTCTCGCAAAGACCCTTTGCAAGAACCTTCTCGGTATCAGTATCAATAAGCTGGTACTTAAGAGAAGAGCTTCCGCAGTTGATTACCAAAATATTCATATATATTCCTTCTTTCTTGAAAATATAATCTGATTAAGCCTGAGCCTGAACAGCAGTGATAGCAACAACGCCTACAATGTCCTCAGCAGAGCAGCCTCTGGAAAGGTCGTTAACGGGCTTTGCAATACCCTGGAGAATAGGACCGTAAGCCTCTGCCTTTGCAAGTCTTTGTGTAAGCTTGTACGCAATATTTCCGCAGTTAAGGTCAGGGAAAATAAGAGTATTTGCATGACCTGCCACCTTGCTGCCGGGAGCCTTGGACTGTCCGATAGCAGGAACAAGCGCTGCATCTGCCTGAAGCTCACCGTCAAGCATAAGGTCAGGAGCCTTAGCCTTAGCAAGCTCTGTGGCCTTAATTACCTTTTCTGTAAGCTCGCTCTTTGCACTGCCGTATGTGGAATATGAAAGCATAGCCACGATAGGCTCCTTCTCAATAAGCTGTGCAAAAGATTTAGCAGACTCAATGGCAATGTCAGAAAGGCCCTCTGCATCAGGGTTTTCAACAACACCGCTGTCTGCGTATACGAAAGCACCGTCAGCGCCGTACTCACAATCAGGCACGATCATTACGAAGAAAGCAGAGGCCATCTTCGTGCCGGGCTTTGTTTTAAGAATCTGGAGAGAAGGTCTTACTGTGTCTGCAGTAGAGTGAGCTGCGCCGGAAACCATACCGTCAGCCTCGCCGAGCTTTACCATCATCGTAGCAAAGTAAACGTAATCCTTCATCGTCTCCGTTGCTTTCTCAATGGTCATACCCTTTGCTTTTCTGAGCTCATAGAAAGCATTTACATACTCGTCAAACTTCTCATAAGCAACAGGGTTGATAATTCTGCATTTTGAAATGTCAAGGCCCTCTGCCAACACGGCAATCTTCTCAGGGTCTCCCACGAGAACTATATTTGCAATACCCTTCTCCTGTACCATAGCAGCCGCTTTAATAACGCGGATATCCTCTGTCTCAGGAAGAACGATAGTCTTCATATCTGATTTTGCTCTTTCACAAATTCTGTCTAAAAAATTCATTTCAGCATCCACCTTTCAAAAAACGATATGTAATATAATGCTTTTCTAAGCATAGGGAGTATAAAACAACTCTAGATATTATTTTACATTTTTTCTCAGTAATTTACAAGACCTTTTATATTGACTATACACAAAAATTTTAAGCAAATGCCACACGAATTTTAGGATTTTCCCTTGATGCATCAAAAAGCACCCTTTTAAGCACAGAAACTTTTACAACGCCGGCCTGTTCTGCAAAGGCATCGCAGTCTGCAAGGGCAATGCAAAGGTCCTCTGACACCTCGGAAAGGCAATCCTTCAAAGCATCATAATTTTTTCCGAAGTACTCAGGAAAATTCATCTGCAAGGCAATATCATTATAAAAATCGTCCATATTTTTATATTTACTGCACTCCAATATTATTGTTTTCACGGCAATTCCTCCCCATAAAGCACTTCAAAGCTTTCGTAATGGTCCTCAGTATAATAAATGTCTCCGTCAGTACTGAAAACTATACGCTTTGCGCCTCTTGACTTTCCCCCTAAAGTGTCAATATCACACTCTTTATATTCATTGTCCTCCGGCAATATTCCCTCATAATTTCCGTATCTGTCACCGCCAATGCACTTGCCGGGAGCAAACTTCTCCACAGAGCCGCCCTCCCAACCAAGCTTTCTGGCCTCAGATTTCGTTATGTAGTTTTCAGGCAGTTCACCGTAAAGGTGTATATACAGCGCAACTTCTTCCTTGCTGTCATAGGTTTCTCCCAAGACAACCCCCGGCTCCTCTGTGGCGCTCTCCGTAGGAGGCGCCGCAGTGGCCTCTTCCGAGGCCATGGTTCCTGCCGTAGCAGAAACCGGAGCCGTGGGCCTTCCGGTTACAACAGGTTTCTCGTTAATAACGTTTTTCGTAACAACGTTTGTAAACAAACACCCTGACAGCGACAACGAACCAAGAACAACGGCACATACTACCACAAGGCTGATAATTTTTCTAAAAAAACTTTTTTTCAAAGCAACTCCTCCGATAAACAAACTCTTTCTTAGAGATTACCATATTCCGAGCCCATAATCAACAAAAAATACGATAAATATCATTTTATTTACGAAGGAGCCACAGCGTCTGACGCTGTGGCTCCCTTACGCCGTGGCTCCCTTTCATAAAAAACGGCGGGCACAAAGAAGGCCCGCCGTTTTCACCGAATAAACAGTTCAATATAATTATTACTTTGTTCCGAAAAGTCTGTCTCCGGCATCTCCCAATCCGGGGAGAATATATCCGTTTTCGTTAAGACATCTGTCAAGTGTTGAAACAAAAACCTGCACGTCAGGATGCGCCTCAGCAACCCTGCTCACTCCTTCGGGAGCGCCTATTACAGACATAAACTTTATCGCCTTACAGCCTCTCTTTTTCAAAAGAGCAATAGCGTCGCAAGCGCTGCCGCCTGTAGCAAGCATAGGATCAACAACAATAACCAGATCATTCTCAATACCGTCAGGAAGCTTGCAATAGTACTCACAAGGCTCCAGAGTCTCCTCGTTTCTGTACATTCCGATATGACCCACTCTTGCAGAGGGGAACAGAACGTGAATACCGTTTACCATTCCAAGACCTGCTCTCAGAATAGGAACGACAACGATAGAGTTGTCCTTTACCACTCTCTGAGTACAAACCTCCAAGGGAGTTTTAACCTGTTTTTCCACAGTGGGAACATCCTCTTTAAGACACTCAAAGGTCATAAGAGTGGTTATCTCTTCAATGAGCTCACGAAACTCCTTCATACTGGTCTTCTCATCACGCAAAATCGCAATTTTGTGATTGATGAGAGGATGATTGAAAATAGTAACGTTATCGTAATTTTTCATAATTACCGCACCTCTTTTTAATCATTGTTTTCTTCTTCAGAATCAACGCCCAGCTTGCTCTTCTCAATCTTAGAAAGAACAAGGTTTGTTACGATACCGATAATGAGAGCAGTTGCAATAGACGTGATCTTTATTACGCCCGTAATCTCGCCTGTTTCAGCGATCTGGTAGGGAATCTGGATCGTAAGTCCGCCTATTCCGGAAATCAGAATTGCAGCAACAACGAAAAGGTTCTTGTTTTCGCCAAGGTCAAGATTCTTAAACATCTTAAGTCCTGATACTGCGATAAATCCGTACAAAGTAAGACATACACCGCCCATTACGCAGGAAGGAATAGTCTGAAGCACCGCCATTATAGGGCTGATGAATGAAAGCACGATACACATTATCGCCGTAGTAGTGATAGTCGCAACAGATGCATTTCTGGTAATAGCAACGCAGCCTACTGACTCACCGTAAGTGGTGTTGGGACAGATACCGAATACAGTTCCTGCGATAGAACCTACACCGTCGCCGAGAAGTGTTCTCTTAAGTCCGGGCTCTTTAATAAGGTCCTTGTCAATGATGGAGGACAAGTTCTTGTGGTCTGCAATATGCTCTGCAAATACAACCAATGCAACAGGCAAGAATGCAATTACAACTTCTGCGATACCGCCTGCGTTGAGAAGCTTTGCTCCCTCATTTGCGGTAAGGATTTCATCAGACATATTTCCGCTTGCAAGCTCCTTAATAGCCTCTACCAGCGCAATGTCAGGATAATTTACGATAGCGGTAATTCCCTTGAAGTTTCCTTCTGCAGTAACGAAATTGTCGATAATAGGCTGGAAATTGATAATCATCAGATAGTCAATATCAGCGAGCTTTCCGATAACCGTAAACACTGCCGCAACAAAATAGCCTGCAACGATACCGAGGATAAAAGGAATGAGTCTTGCCATCTTGAACTTCTTCTGTGTAGAACAGATAATGATTACGAAAAATGCAACCAGTCCGCAAAGAAGTGAAACCAGATTATATTTTCCGTACATCTGTGAAGCATTTGCAGTAACAATGTCACCCATAGCGTTTACAGCAAGAGTCAATCCGATAAGGGCAACCGTAGGTCCGATAATTACAGGGGGCATGAGCTTGTCAACCCAGGCAGTTCCTGTAAAGTGAATAATAAGAGCAATTACTACGTAAACGAGGCCCGCAACAACAGAGCCAAGAATAATACCGCAATAACCGTAGGCAAGCGCTACGCCCAAGGAACTGAGAAATGCAAAAGAACTTCCCAGGAACACAGGGCTCTTAAACTTTGTAAACAACTGATAAATAAGTGTACCGATACCTGCGCCCAGAATAGCTGCAGGAATCTGCGTAGGCAGACCGATAATAGTAGGTACCGCAATGGTAGCAGCAAGGATCGCAAGTACTTGCTGAAGCGCAAAAACAAGCATACGGCCAAACTTCGGCACGTCGCCTACGTCATAAACTAATTTCTTCTCCATAACTTCCTCCAAATAATAGAATTAAACTAAAAATAATATGTATATTATCTCATAAATTAAGTTTATCACCGATTGTGCCCTCTTGCAAGAGGACACCTTCAATTTTCTGAAAAAAGACTTATCCTTCCTTTCCTGCAGAAAGGAAATTTCTTGTCTTTATGCTTTTAGGATTTCCGAAAACCTCTTCGGGAGTTCCCTCTTCCTCAATAACTCCGTCGGCAATAAAAATTACCCTATCGGAAACGTTCCTTGCAAACTCCATCTCATGAGTAACGATAATCATCGTCCTTTCAGAATCCTTGAGAGAACGAATAACCTTCAGAACCTCTCCTGTCAATTCAGGGTCCAATGAGGACGTAGGCTCATCAAAACAAAGTATCTCAGGGGACAACATTAACGCTCTGGCAATTGCCACACGTTGCTGCTGACCGCCGGACAACTGGCAAGGATAGGAATCAGCCTTCTCGGTAAGCCCCACCTTTTCCAAAAGCATGTCAGCTCTCTCGGAAATTTCGCCCATGGTCTCCCGCTGTCCCAGGGTATCCTTCCTCTTAGTCCTCAGCTTAGGCGCAAGCATAAGGTTTTCCTTAACGCTGTATTGAGGGAAAAGATTGAATTGCTGGAATACCAGACCGAAAGACAACTGGGCCTCCTGTGAAACCACCGGCTTTTCGCCTTCCTTTGCGCTGTAAACGGTCTTGTCGTTTACGATAATATCACCGCTGTTGGCCTTTTCCAGAAAATTCAGGCACCTTAAAAGAGTGGTTTTTCCGCCGCCTGAGGAACCGATTATTGACAGCACCTCTCCTTTCTTCAAGGAAAAGCTTACCCCTTTCAATACCTCTGTATCACCAAAGCGTTTTCTGAGATTTTTAACTTCAAGTATATTCATTATCGTAAAACCTCCTTACGCCTTGAAATAATCCAGTTTCTTTTCCAGCCAGCCAAACAAAAGGGTCAGCACCGCCGTAAATACCAGATAGTATATTGCGGTATAGAAAAGAGGCCAGAGAAGTCCTGCATTTTTTATGTATCTCTGAGCAAAATAGATAAGCTCGTAATAGGTTACCACGCGGGCAAGAGAAGTGTCCTTAACCAAGGTGATGATTTCATTTGACATAGGAGCAATAATCCGCTTTATCACCTGCAAAAGAATAACCTTGAAAAACACCTCGGTCTTTGTCATTCCAAGCACCTGTCCCGCCTCGTATTGGCCCTTAGATATGGACTCAATTCCTCCGCGGTATATCTCGGAAAAATAGCATGCATAGTTTATCGAGAAGGTGATATACACCGCAACGCTTGCAGAAAGCAGCATCTGTCCGAACACCAGACCCGGACCGTAATATACTATAATCAGCTGCAGCATAAGAGGCGTTCCGCGTATCACCCACACAATGGCCTTACAAAGAGCCGCCAAGGGCTTAAACTTCGACATAGAGCCAAAGGCGATAATAAGACCCAAGGGCAACGCAAATGCCAGGGTCACAAAAAATATTTTCAAAGTCTCCCCGAAGCCTACCAGCAGGTCCAGGGTAATGTTAAAAAATTGTTCCATCCCGTAATACTCAATAAGAGCCCGGAGTGCAGAATAGCACCCCGAGCAGTCTCAATTCCTTTTTGTTTTAGTAAAATTATTTAATAAGAGCCTTTGCAAGAGTAAGGTCAACAATAGCAGCCTCGGAAGCCCCTGACATTACCTCAAGAAGAGCATCTGTCTGTGCAGTAACACTCTTAAAGCCATCCTTGAGCTTTGCATTGTCGGTAATAACCTTTTCACCTGCAGAACCGCCCTCTGCTGCAATGTCAATGCCCTGAAGGTCGTCAATAGTCTTGTACTTGTCAACGTCTGTCTTCTTTACAACAGCTACCTGAGTGTTGTACATATAGGGAACTGTGCAATCAGCAGCTTTTTCAATAGCATCGGTAATAGTCATACCGTTCCATACGCAGTCGATATCCTTTGCCTCAAGAGCGACAAGCTTGTAATCCCAATCAATCTCCTTGAATTCAGCGGTAACACCCAGTTTTTCGCAAACAGCCTTTGCATAGTCTGCGTCAAAACCGATCCAAGCGCCGTTCTCATCTCTATAGTCCATAGGCTTGTAGTCTGTAATACCGATTACGAGTTTTCCTTTTGCCTTAATATAATCCCAGTCGCCGCTTCCTTCACAAGCATCTGCCTTAGGAACGTAATCAGCCTCGCCTACTGCGCCAACCTCGTACTTCTTAGAAAGATTTTCAAGAGTTCCGTCCTTGATAAGGTCAAGAGTAATATCCTCTACCTTACGGGTCATGTCAGAGCCTGCACGGAAAGCAATTCCGAAATATTCACGCTCCAGACCAAGGTCCACAATGGCAAGGTCCTCATAACCGAGAGCGCCCTTGCAGCCTGCAAAAGTAACACAAATCATAATCACCGTCAAAATAACAGCCAATGTTTTCTTCATAATAAATCTCCGTTCTGTGTTTTATCACTTTAATATGCTAAAGCCTCATTATGATAACACAGTTCTGTCACCTTGTCAACAAATATGTTATTTATTTGATTTCAATTCCTTTTCCGTTCAAGAAAAATATCCCCCGGCAACTTTTAAAACCTTGCCAAGGGGATATTGTCAACTATTATTTTTTTATTAATATTACACCAGAAGATTCTTTTCTGTGTCCACGTCAAAGAAGTGCATTACCTTGCTTCCGAAGGTAACGTAGATTGTATTGCCGTGGTGAAGCGCCTTTCGCTCATCATCCTCAAGAGTAACAGTAGGAACGCGTACGATAAGCTTGTCGCCGTTTTCCGTAACGGTATGCAGGTGAAGCTCGCTTCCCATCATCTCGTTTACCTCTATTCTGCAAGCAATCGCCGCAGGGTTCTCGGAAGTTGTAAGAGTGATATGTTCAGGGCGAACACCCAGAATAATTGATTGTGAATAAACGCCTTTCTCAGCGAGCTTCTTCGCCTTTTCTCCGCTGATTTCAACCTTCGCTCCGTAAGGTGTTACGTAATATTTTCCGTACTCGCACACAAGCTCGGTTTTAAACGTATTCATCTTAGGCGCACCGATAAACTCTGAAACAAAGAGGTTTACAGGCATATCGAAAACCTCGGTAGGAGTTCCCACCTGCTGGATAAAACCGTCCTTCATAATGACGATTCTGTCACCAAGGGTCATTGCCTCCGTCTGGTCGTGTGTTACGTAAATGAAGGTTGTGTCAATCTTCTCACGGAGAAGAATAATCTCAGCTCTCATCTGGTTTCTGAGCTTTGCGTCAAGGTTTGACAAAGGCTCATCCATAAGGAACACTTTGCTGTCACGCACCATTGCGCGGCCTATTGCCACACGCTGTCTCTGACCGCCGGAAAGAGCACGGGGCTTTCTCATAAGGTACTCTGTAATACCCAGAATTTCTGCCGCCTTTGTAACTCTCTCGTAAACCTCCTCCTGAGGCATCTTTTTAAGACGAAGAGGAAACGCCATGTTCTCAAACACCGTAAGGTGAGGATACAGCGCATAGTTCTGGAAAACCATTGCAATATCACGGTCACGGGGCTGAAGGTCATTTACTATCGTGCCGTCAATCTCCACAGTTCCCTCGGTAATGTCCTCAAGGCCTGCTATCATACGGAGTGTAGTTGATTTTCCGCAGCCGGAAGGGCCTACGAAAACCACAAATTCCTTATCGGCAATATCAAGGTTGAAGTCATCTACTGCAACCACGTTTTTGCCGTATACTTTTTTTACATTAGTCAATTTTACACTAGCCATAATATTCTCCTTATCCCTTTACTGCTCCGCCTGTTACACCCTCAACGTAATACTTCTGCAAGAGAAGGAATACTGTTGTAACCGGTATTGCCACCACAACGCCTGCAGCACAGAACATTGTATAATTCGTATTTACCATCGTCTTGGAAAGCCATTCAAACATACCCACAGCAACGCTCATACCCTGACTGTTCTCATGGATGAGGTAGCTTGCCAGCATGAAGTCGCCCCAGGGCGCCATAAATCCCATAAGGATTGTATAAATAACGATAGGCTTAGAAAGCGGTAATATCACCTTGTAGAACACCTGCAAGCGAGTTGCACCGTCAACTCTTGCCGCCTCGTCAAGGCTCTTCGGTATTGTATCAAAAAAACCTTTGGAAACGTAGTAGCCCATACCGCTGCTTGCACAGTACACGATAATGAGACCCAAGGGCGCCATCTGCTCAATAAGATGAAAATCCGAGAAAACCTTGTATATCAATATCATGGTAAGAAATCCGGGGAACATTCCCAGAACCAGCATTGCGTTCATAAGGAACTTTCTGCCCTTAAATCTCAGTCTTGATAGACCGTAGCTCATTGCAAGCACGAACACCGTCTGCAAAACTGCAGTACATACACCCATGATACCGGTATTTACAAACCATCTTAAAAAGTCTGTTTCTTTAAAAAGTCTTATATAGTTGTCGAAGCCGAACTTGTGAGGCCAGAGGTAGCTTACCTGCATTGGCGTTTCAACACGGAAGGATTCCAGAACAATTCCGAAGAAAGGAAACAGCCATATAAGTGTAATGATCACAAGGCCGATATAAACCGCTGTGTTGCCGATTCCCCTGCCGGCCTTAACACCAAGGCCTTTTTTTCTGATTTTGTTATCTGTAGCTTTTTTCATCACTTGTAATCCTCCTCATTTCTTGTAGACGGAATTACGTTGTAAACGATCAAGGACAATACAGCCACCACAACGAATACCAGAATACCGATTACCGACGCCAGATTGTACTTTGTCTCCGCACTGTTAAGGGTCATCTTGTACAGCCAGGTTATCAGAAGGTCCGTGTGACAAACCGATACGCCGCCGGCAGTACCTATTTCGGTATTTATCAACTGGTTGTTCTGGGTCAGCAAGTAAATAACGTTAAAGTTATTGAGATTGTTTACAAAGCTGGTGAGAAGATAAGGTCCCATAACGAACATCATATAAGGAAGTGTTATCTTCGTATATTGCTGGAAATTATTTGCTCCGTCAATCCTTGACGATTCGTAAAGATCCTGAGGAATATTCATGAGAATACCCGTTGCCATAAGCATAATATAAGGAATACCTACCCAGATATTAATTATGATAACCAATATTTTCGCCGATACAGGATTCAGCCACAAGCTCAGCTGATTTGCCGCAATCATTGAATCGGGAAGAAGATTCCAGTTGAGAAGCAGTTTTCCTATAATACCTGTAGCATCAAAAAGCTTTGCCACGTAAAGAAGGGATACAAACTGAGGAATAGCAATGGTCATTACCAATACCGTTCTCCAGAATTTCTTTATTTTAATACCCTTTTTGTTTATCATAATTGCAACGAACATACCAAGGAAGTAGTTTGTAAACGTTGCAAAAAATGCCCACATCAACGTCCATGCAAGTATCTCCCCGAAGGCAAGTCCAAGACCGCCGTATCCGAAGTTCAGAAGCTCATTGAAATTGTCTAAACCAACCCAGGTAAACAGGTTTGCATATCCGTTGTGCGCCGCATCATAGCTTGTAAAAGCAATTAAAATCATATATATGATAGGCAACACCGTAAACGCTGCAATACCAAAAACAGGAAGCGCCAACAAAGACTTATGAAACTCGTCATCAACCAAAGATTTCAGATCCTGCTTTCCGCTTTTTACTTTTTTACCCTTTGCGGTAATATCCATACAGATACGACACTGCTTCACCTGAAGTCGCCAGGTGTAGATAAATGCCACGATAAAAATCACAGTCAGCAATGCGTATAAAAGCACCTTAACAGAGTCGTCGCCGTTAACCCATACGTCTGTGTCATAAAGCTCATTATAAACGTATCCGCCCTGCACGTTACCAACTGTATTTCCCGTTTGGAAGAAGTTAGCCTTTGACAGCCAATAAATACCGCCGCTGGGTACAAACATATACGCAAAAAATATTATTTCAAATACGAGAAACAGAATTCCTCGTAATATTTGTCCATAGAAAAAATTACCAAAGCCAAATATAAAAAATGATAACTTAACTGCCCAATTTCCTTTGGTAAAGGTAGTACCGATATCTACAAACTCGTTCTTTATTCCCAGACCGCAGTTCTTAAAAAATTCAACTATTTTCAGGCCCGCTTTTTTCAGCCACATGGGAATAGAGCAGAAGAACAACTTAAGATTGTAGAGAAAAGCTTGAAACTTATTTAATTTTAAATAATCTAAATCGTTTAATTTTTTCATAATCTTAATTCCCTCGGTTTATTGAAAAACTATAATAATAAACAATAAGGCATTGTCCTCGGTACATAAGACCACTGTTGTCCTTGTATTCCGGTGAGCAATGCCTTTCAAAGTCCGGGCGCCGGGGGAGCCTTACGGCCCCTCCCACCCGGCAATTAATTATTAATTATTAACCTTCAACGGGAATTAAAGTAACAGTACCGGTCTCGGCACCGTCCCATACAAGCTGAACCTTATATGTGCCGTCTTTCTCAACAACGAAGTTTGCTCCACCAGGGCCATCAACGCCGAAGTTAACGTCCCAGGATGCGCCCTGACGAACCTTGAATTCCTCTCCTGCCTTAAGTTCAAGAGCTTCGGAGGTATAAGTACCTGCAGGGTCCTCTGTCATTGCATAGTCTGTATCCCAGTTTGTTCCGCAGATGCCGCCGATAACGCTCCAAGCGTTCTTCTGCTCGTCTGTCATAGTGAACAATGCATCGATAGCTTTCTTGTAGTCATCAAGTGCAGACTGGAGATCAGCCTCGGATGTAGCAGCCTTAGCCTCTGCGCCGAGAACCTTTGCAATATCCCACCATGAACCGTGGATCTGGCCCTGGAGAACACCATACTCATTCTGCTTAGCAAGAGCTGCGAGAGAAATATTGGACTTAACCTTATCGGAAGCCTGAGCTGCCTTGTTAGAGGGACCCCACTGGAACTGCTCATATCTCTCAAGCTGGCAAGCCTCGCCTGTCAGGTACTGAGCGAGCTGTGAAAGAACTGCTGCTCTCTTAGCATCTGTCTGGGGCTTAACACCCATGAGCTTGTTACCTGTGTAAGAACCGAGGTGGTAAGAAGTACCGTCTACCTCGAAAGAAGGAAGGTCTGTAGCGCCGAGGTTCTCACCGAAGTGCTCGCCTGCAGCATTTGCAGCCCAGATACCTGTGATAACAACACCTGCATCTGTGAAGATGTCAGCATTGCTGTCGTAGCAAGGAGACTGAGCAAGCTTCTGCATACCCTTCATAGCAGCCAATCCCTTATCAGAATTGAAAGTATCATTTACTGCATTGAACTTACCTTCTGCATCCATAGTCCATGTAGACTCACAGCCTGTAGCGAAGAAGAAGGAAGCTGTATACCAAGAGTTCTCAAGAGCGTAACGGAACTTAACGTTGTTCTTCTCACAAGCAGCGATAATCTTCTCAAGGCTCTCTGCGTCCTCTTCGGAGATGATGCTCTTGTCATAGTACATATAGTAACCGTTGTCACTTGTCAAAGGATAAGCAGACAATTTTCCTGCAACAGTAGCAGCAGCAATTGAAAATGCGTCATTGTTTGCCTTAATAGTCTCAGCAGCCTTTGTTCCGGGAACTGCAAGAGCCTTAGCCTCAACAAGACGAGCAAGCTGGTCCTGTGCGAAGCAGTAGATATCAGGAGCTGTAGCAACGTCCTGGATTACCTTAGAAGCTGCATCGCCCTCTGTAACACCCTCAATAGAAGCATTGATTACAATGCCGGGGTTAGCCTTTTCGAAAGCATCAATCTGCTTCTCAAACAAAGCTGCAACACCGTCTATCTCGGAAACCCACAATTTAATGTCGTATGTGCCGGAAAGATCGACACCTGTGTCTTTGTCTGTATCAGGCTTCTTCTCTTCGCCGCAACCTGCAAAGCAAGCTACTACCATCAAAGCAGCCAGAACAACAGACAAGATTTTACGTATTTTCATACTCAAATCCTCCTTAAAAAATTATTTTATTAAACGCCCTGAAGACGTCTTAACCAATACTTATATTATAAAATACAAAAAATAGTTTGTCAACCATCAGGTTGTTTTTTCATCTTTTTGTAACAGAAAATTCATCAAAGCCGGGAAGTTTTCTTCCCTTGTAATCAAAAAGACACTGGTTCGCCCACTCATTGGCGGTGGACTTGCCCTCTTCGTGAATATACGCCTGACCTGCCTCAGAAGCCCAGCAGATGCCCTCCCCCGGAATCCACAACGGCTCCCAGTAGAAAACGCCGTCAATACGGTTTTCGCAGGCTTTGGCAAGAAACTCTTTTATAAACCCTGCCTGCCCCTCCGGCGTCATAGGATATTTTTCAGTAATTCCGGGAACATAGGCCCTTTCCTTGTCAATCACAAGCCTTTTTGCCTCTCCGCCCTGAACGTAGGCATCAGTAGTAAACCCATAGCCCAGCTCCATTACCATAAGCTTCTTCCCGAACACTCTGCAGCCGTTAAGATTTTCAAAAAGTTCATCAAAGGTTCCGTGCCAATAAGGGTAATACGATGCGCCGATAATATCATAATCAATATTATACTCCTTCATCTTTCCGAAAAACTCCTGATACACTGCCTTGTCATTACTTCTTTCAAGGTGAAGTATTATCTGAGCCTCAGGAACTACTTCCCTGCAAGCCCTGCACCCTGCGTCAATAAGTCTGCACAGGTTTTCGTAGTTTCCCCTTGCTCCATTTCCCTCCTGAAGCTTTCCTACAGGCCAGAGCATTCCGTTTGTGATTTCATTGCCCACCTGCACAAGCTTTGGAGCAACACCCTCATTAACGGCAGTAATCAGGGTCTTTTTAGTAAACTCATAAACTGCGGCCACCATTTCTTCTATATTGAAATCTCTCCACGCCTTGGGAATCATCTGCTTCCCCGGATCTGCCCAGAAATCGCTGTAGTGAAAATCAAGAAGCAGACCGTAGCCCTTGCTCTTTGCAAGTCTTCCCAGTTCAATATAGTTATCAATTCCGCAATTTCCCGCAAGATAAGGCTCCCCCTTTTCGCTGAAGGGGTCATTCCACACACGGATTCGCATACAATCAACGCCGTTTTTGTAAAAATCATCAAGAGGATCCGTCACAACGTCTCCGTCATAATATACAGCGCCATGCTGAAGCTCCTCAAGATACGTGGATACGTCAACTCCTAGAATCATTGTGTGCCTCCCTTGTGTTCTTCAAACTTCACCGGCTCATTGTCCTCTCCGAAATCCACCACGCGCATACGCATTGCCCTGTAACGGTAACGGGCCGCCTCATTGAGCCTCAGCACGTCAGCTTCGCTGCCTGTAAAACTGCAACGCAGACAATAATACTCCTTCTTCCCTTCATCATAAAACATATCAATGTCAATGTCCCTCATAAAGCAGGAAGGACAACGGAAATTTAATTTGCCTTTTGTAGCCTGAGCCATGTCTTAACCACTCCTTTGCTGATAGTTTTATAAAGTCTGAGATGATACACAGGAGAAAAAGCAATGCCCTCTTCTGCCGCAGCAATGTCGTTGTCGCCGCCCATTACCACCTTAGTATGCACCTCCGGAATATTAACGTATACCGAGCCAGCCTTCTCTTTCTGAACTTTTCTTCCCAGATAGGAATAATTCATATTTTCGTCGTCCGCGCCAAGGGTCAGATCACTCATATCCGCCTGATATTCCGTAGTTCCGAAGCCTCCTGTAAAGTACTCTTCAAAGGTCACCTCTCCGCCAGACGGGCCTTTTACCAATTCCCTTTCCGTAATTACAGTTCCGTCACCTTCAAGGAAAGTAAACGAAGACCTTATCACAAGCTCCTCGCCCCCTAAATTCACGGTAACGGGGTCAGCAGTGATTCTCACACCCTCCTCCGTCTTTTCGTATGTTGCCATAGTTCTGCAGAGACAAAGGTCTGCGCTTTCGCCCTTGTAATGCACCTTGCAGGACTTTACCGTTCCCGCCCCTGCGTAGTGTGTAAAGAAGCCTGCGCGGTAATTTATTTGTATAAGGTACGGATAGGATGCATCATAGACGTTTTCCGTGCCGATACCCGTCTCCTGAGGTATCCTTGCAGCATAAGGGCGAAGGTCTATCATTGCACCACCCTGATTAAAGTCAAGACAGGTTCTCATAGAGGGGTCTGCATACCAGAAATATTGCTTGTTGCTTCCGTACAGTATATCCTTCCACAGCGCGCATTCGCCCCGATTATAATCCTTATGGGTTTCACGGTAATAATCTGCAAATTCACTCATCGTCATATCAGAAAGCTTGCCCTCCGCTTTGAGCTTTCCGTAGTATTTCATACCGTCATCATAAGACTTTGCCAGAAGCTCGTAGGGCGCCTCCCAACGGCCTCTGCGGTTCAGCCAGCCCGGTCCTACAAACATCATATTGTAGCTGTAGCCGTCATTATATTTTGCAAGGTGGCGGTACTGGTCAATGAGATTATACAGGTACGGATACTCATACTCTCCGTCATCATTGTAATATATCATGCCTCTCAGAACGTTCTGAGGGTGTGTTCCGAAGTTGGAGCCGTTGCCGTCAAAGCAAGCCATAAGGTCACGGGAAAGGTGCGGTATTGCAACGATTCCCGAATCGTCCTCAGCGCAGGACGCAGGGCAATGCGAATTGATTTTTGAAGGTATCCAGGGGTTCCACGGGCCTCCGTCCATAAACGTATACCAGGAGTTGTTACAAGTGTGATATGCCTTGGGACCCTCCTCCCAGCAGGTTGCCACGGCGCACTTTACAGAAGGGTAATTTTTCTTTATATAGTTTATGGTGTAGGCATCGAGAAAATAACTGCTTGTGGATTCAGGATAAAATCCGAACTTTTCGTAAAACTTGCCGAAAACGTCGTCAATTATCTCCTCTTTCGTCTTCTCGTCAAACATCCATATACAAAAGTCCTCGGTCTTATATTTTTCCTTGAACTCAGGGCAAGGAAGTCCCAGCAGAGAAAGTCCTATCTCATCTCCGTACTTTTCATTGTCCTCCTTTGCCATCTTTATTATGGTGTCAGAAAACAAAGATGCATAAGTTATCTGAATAGTTGTTTTCAGCCCGTATTTGTGGGCGCAATCCTGCTGAAATCTGAAAATATCCAGAGATTCGTCACGCACGTTTTCGCCCTTGCCCATAGTCTTTTCCGCATATTCCGGTGAAAGCTCAGGGCGGTGAATAATATTAACAGCAAATTTATTTCCCATGTCAATTTCTCTCCTACAAGTTTTGTGGTTATTTCAATATTACACTGGTCTGAGGCCCTACGGTGACTACAGTGCCCTCAATCTTTGCATTGCCTGCGCCGATATAGTCGCACACCGTTTTAAACGTATTGCCGTCAAGGCCTTTACAATCCCCAAGGTCAAAGGACAGCTCCTCTGTGGAATTATTGTGGAAAAGACCTATCGTCCCGCCCTCATACTCAATACAAAAACCTCCGAGATTTTTCTCGCCGCAGGAAACCGCATTATAAGTGCCCCTTGCGATGGCAGGATGCTTATGTCTTATTGAAATCAATTTTTTATAATAATTGTACAGGCTGTTTTCGTCCTTCTCCTGGTCGGAAACAGTGGTCTGTATCTGTTTGTCCTTGGGATAAGTAGTTCCGGTGGGATCATCCGGAGTGCTTTCGTCGCCCCAGAGCATCGCAAGTCGTCTGTTTGCATCAGTGCTTTCACTGCCCCTTGAACCTCTCATACCAAGCTCTTCACCGTAATATATCACCGATGAGCCCGGCGCAAGAAGGTAAAGGTTTGCAGCCATACGCATATAATTCTCCGTAACAAAGCAGCCTGCAATTCTGTCCATATCGTGATTTGAAAGGAACGGCATCAGCATTCCCTCAGGATTTTTCTCCTCAATCTGCGCCTGAAAACTCTCAATATAATTTGTATATTTAGAGATCTGGCCTCCCTTTGCGGCGCTTGCCGCCACGCCCTCTGCCTGTGCCATTGCAAAAGCAAAGCAATTCATTGACCCGTAATACGAAAGGATCTCTGAATCTCCCGACCAGCACTCGCCTACGCAATAGATATCCGGAGAAATCTTGCGAAGCTCCTCCATATACCATTCCCAGAATTCGGCGGATTTAGCAGTGTCTCCGTAATAAATATATTTAACCGCATCAAAACGGAAGCCGTCAACACCAAGCTCAAGGTAATGCTTTGCCACCTCAAGCATAGCATTCCTTACCTCTTCATTGTCAAAATTAAGCTCAGGCATATTCCCTGAAAAATTGCACTCGTACCAACAGTCCACACCTGCGATCTTCTGGTATGAAACGCCGCCTTGCTTGTCAGCCGTTTTCACGCAGGAATAGTAATCATAATACTTGTTCTCCGTATCTCCGTTGATGCGGGCCTCCTTGAACTGCAAAAACCACTCGTGCTGATTTGACGTGTGATTTATGGCAAGGTCCAGTATTAGCTTTACGTTTCTCTCCTTGCAAAGCTCCGCAAGCTCCTTAAGGTCAGCCTCCGTGCCGAAGCGCCAGTCAAGAGCATAATAATCCTTTGCATCATACTTGTGATAAGATGGCGACGTAAATATCGGTGAGAGCCAGATTCCCTGCACTCCAAGGCTTTTGCCGGAGTTTATGTTGCCGTCATTAAGGTAATCAAAACGGTCAATAATTCCCCGCAGGTCTCCCACCCCGTCTCCGTTGGCGTCAGCAAAGGAGCCTACGAAAATCTGATAAAAGGTCCTGTAATTATCGTTTACCGGATCAACCATAGGAGGAAGCGACTCCTCTTCTTTATTCTTTTTGCAGGATAACGTTCCTAAAGCCATAACCGCCACCAAACTTAACAAAACTAACACTTTCAACAATTTTATCTTTTTCATCATTTTCACCCTTTATTCTTTTACCGAATTCAGCAACGCATCGTCAATTTTGCCCCAGGCATTAGCGCCCTTGCACTTCACGTAAATTCCCACGGCAACGTCATCGCCCTCGGTATATTCGATATTTTTAATTTCAGCGGTGTGCCACTCATCGTACACGGTAATAACGGTACTCTCCTTGTATACGATCTCGCCGTTTATCTTAACGTAGGCGTAAATGTCGGTTTCTCCGCCGTCACCGCCCATTATCGATATTGAGTAATTATATTTTCCGGTCTTCAGGTCTTTTACGTTCTGCTCCAGCGTAAATTCCACCGACTCTGCCGCCGCACCCCAGAAGTGATAATGCTTCGTGCCGGTCATTGAGTCCGTAACCTTATCCTCTATTCCAAGCTCGTCAAAGGTCCTGACAGCCTTTGCAGTCCAGCCGTCCGTACCCTCCTCAAAGCTCCAGTTTTTAAGAAAATTATACTCTACCATAGAAATTGTGCAATGCGCCGTCATGCCACCTGCAATTCCCGTAATATTATATTTTGCCGCGCCGCCCTGCTTCATAGCGTTAACGTCAACGTCCTGCCACTCCACAAAAATCGCTTCCTTTGAGTTATCAAGCAAAACCGCATTGACAAGCTCCGGAAGAATTATCTCTCCGTTAAGGTCAATGATAAGCTCTGTATCTTCAATGGCATCTGCCTTATTTTCAACGATATTGCCTTCTCGCACAAGGCCGAAAACTTTAAGGGACTCAAGCGCCTTGCCCTCTTTATCAAAAAAGGCCTGATTGTCAACGGCGCATCCGCCGTACCATTTTCCCGCATCATCGGGGTCATAGCTCTTTGAATAAGAACTTGCCCAGCCGGAGCCGTTACTCTCCCAAAGTCCGAGATTTTCCTCATAACTTCCGCCGCCTGCAGAAATCCATGTGCCCTCCCAATAGAAAACACCTATGCCGCCGGTGGTCTTATTGGCAACGGTATCTATAACGTCACGCACAAGATTTGCCTGACCCTGCACGGTGAAGGGATAATCCTTAACAAAAGTGCCTCCCTCTCCTATAGTATTGCCAAAAAAATCGCTGTCCTCTGCAGTAAAAGCATAAGACGTTTCAGCAACCATTACCTTTTTATTATAGCCCTCCGCTACGTCTGAAAGCACCTTTGCAAGATTGTCAAGAGTTCCGTGCCAATAGGGATAATAGGACGAGGCAAACACGTCGTAATCAACCTGATAGTAGTCAAGGTTTTTACTGTAGCTCTCATAGTTTGTGACTTTTTCGGGATTTGCAAAGTGTATCGCAACGAGAGCCTCCGGACACACCTCTCTCACAGCCTTTGAGCCGGAGGACATAAGCTGAGTGATTTTACTCCAGCCGCCTATCGCAGCGCTTGACTCTCCGCACATTGCGCCGTTGGTTTCATTTCCAATCTGCACCATTCCCACGTCAACGCCTGCGTTTACAAGCTTTTCAAGACATTCCTTCGTATATTGGTAAAGAGCCTCAGACTTTTCGTCAATGCTCATACCTCTCCAGGCTTTCGGAACCATCTGTTTTCCAGGGTCCGCCCAGAAGTCCGAATAGTGAAAATTCACAAGGAGCTTCATTCCGTACTTCGTGGCTCTCTTGCCAATCTCCACAGCATTCTCTATATCGCAATTTCCGCCGCCGTAGCCTTTGCCGCTGCTGTCAAAGGGGTCATTCCACACCCTGACACGGATATAGTTGATTCCGTTGTTTCTGAGTATCTCATAAACGTCCTTCTGCGTGCCGTCATGGTCGTAATACTTTACGCCGCCCTTCTCAATAGCGGGAACGCAGGAAGCATCCATACCCATAATAAAATCATCGGGCAGGTTCTCAACCTTTTTAACGAAAAGGCTGTCCGAGCTTACGTCCACAACGTATTTTTCTTTCTGTCCCTCGGTCGCGCCTTTATTACAGCCCCAAAGCACGCCAAGAGCGCAAAGGCACAGAAACACTACGCCGACAATACACCTGATTTTTTTCATAAAAATCTCCGTTCTGCAATTCTTAATTTCTGAATTTCAATAACATTATTGTACCATCAGTTCTCCTAAATGTCAACCCTCCATTTACCACTGCACCAGGGGGACAGACAACCGGTGCACTTTTCAGGCCCAATTTTTTTGCACCGGTTGTCTGTCCCCCTGGTGCTCCCCCTGGTGCATCCCCCCGTTGAAAAAAAGAAACGATTGTGGTACAATACAAAAAAACGGCGGTGCGGTATGGTAAACATTCTATTTGATTGCCCTAATATTGATGATTTTTATGAAGAATTAAAAGAATATTTTTCTGAGGACAGCAAGGTTGCCGTCATTGCATTTTCATACTATGACGACTTCGTCTACGACAATGACAGCTGGAAAAAAGTGTACGGAAAAGGCATCGGCCCTTGCTATTTTGAAACAGTCGAGCCTTTAGGAAGGTTTGGTGTACCTGAGAAAAATATTGAGTTTATAAATTATTTTGCTGACACAAAAGAGTCTGCCGAGGAAAAAATAAAGAAGGCAAACACCCTCTATTTTACAGGCGGTCTTCCTGACAGAATGATGGAACGAATCGAAGCCTTTGGCCTTACCGATATACTAAAAAACTTTGACGGTGTCGTGGTCGGCTACAGCGCCGGTGCGGTTATCCAGTTAAAAGATTACCACCTGACCCCCGACAACGACTACCCTGAATTTGGCTACTATAAAGGACTTGGCTACCTTGACGACCTGTGCATTGAGGTGCACTATGAAAACAAGGACGTTCAGAACGAATCAATCAGGCGAGTTCTGAAAGAGTGCAAAAAACCTCTGTACGTTACCCACACAAGGCAAGGCGGCCTCGTTTACGAAAACGGAAAAGTGCGTACCATGGGCAACGTCGACGTATATATGCCCTGACAAAATCAAATAATTTCAAGTGATAGAATGATTATTTAACAGAAAGGAATTTTTTATGAGCGTTTCCCTGAAAAATTTCGGTTTCCGCAGAAAAAGCGGAATATTAATGCCTATAAGTGCTCTGCCTGATGCTTACGGAATAGGCTCCTTCGGAAAAAGCGCCTACGAATTTGTGGATTTTCTTGCGGAGACTAAAACAAAATGCTGGCAGGTATTACCCCTAAACCCTACGTCATACGGAGACAGTCCCTACCAGTCCCCTGCCTCTGTTGCCGGTAACCCCTACTTCATTGACCTTGAAATTCTGAAAGACAAAGGACTTCTCACCAAAAGCGACCTTTCAGAGCATAAATACAAAGGAAACAGAGTTGACTACGGCCGGCTTTTCAACACCAGATACGACGTTCTGAAGAAGGCTTGCCGCAAATTTTCGGAAAGCGGCGGATACAAAGAAAAATCATATAAAAACTATATCAAAAAAAATTCCGGCTGGCTCCCCGATTACGCACTGTTCATGGCACTCAAAGAGCATTACGGCTACAAGCCCTGGACAATGTGGGAGGCGCAACACAAGGACGTAAACAAAGCCCGCCTTGCACGCAAGGACTTTGATGAGCAATGCAATTTCTGGCAATGGGTACAATATGAATTTTATACCCAATGGCAAGCCCTTGTAAAATACGCCCACGAAAAAGGCATAGTAATTATCGGCGATATGCCGATTTACGTTGCCCACGACAGCATGGACGTATGGCAGGCACCTGAGCAGTTTCTCCTTGACGAAAATTTCAACCCCACAGTTGTGGCCGGTTGCCCTCCGGACGGCTTCACCCCTGATGGACAGCTTTGGGGAAATCCTATATATAACTGGAAGAAAATGGAGAGTGACGGTTTTAAGTGGTGGTGCAACAGAGTACGTGAAAGCTTTAAAATGTACGACATCCTGAGAATTGACCATTTCCGCGGCTTTGCAGGATATTACAACATCCCCTATGGGCATCCCACAGCCAGATACGGAAAATGGAGTGACGCTCCGGGCATTGCCCTGTTCAGAACCATCAGGAAGAATTTTCCAAAAGCAAAAATCATTGCAGAGGACCTTGGCTTCATTACCGAGGACGTAAGGGAGCTCTTAGCAGACACCGGCTTTCCCGGCATGAAAATGCTCCAGTTTGCCTTTTTTGACGAGGACAGTGAAAACCTTCCCCGCACCTACGAAACGCCAAACTGTGTGGCATACCCCGGTTCCCACGATGCAGACTGCGTAAAAACCTGGTGCAAGAACATCAGCGGCGCTGCGAGGAAGCGTTTTAACCGGGAGTGCCCCCATAAAAAAGGACAGAGCAGAACCTACGATCTTCTTGAATTTGCCCTGAACAGCTCCGCAAATCTCACCGTAGTTCCCATGCAGGACTACTTAGAGCTCACAAACGAAGAGGGCCGGATGAACGTCCCTTCCGTGGCAGAGGGCAATTGGACCTGGCGCCTTAGCCCCCGTTATAAAACAGCCGGACTCATAAACAAAATCAAAAATATTACAGAACGCACCAACCGCGCAATGTGATAGAAAATAAAATTTGAGGTGATAATATGAAGAAAGCAACAACACGTATTGTCGCGCTACTTGTGGCATTGACAATGCTCTCAGGCATTACCGTATCATTTACCGCCTGTAAAAACAACGCAGGAGTAAACAATGGAAACGGCGACACCACCAACGACGCCAGCGCTCCGCCTGAATCTCATTCTCCCAAGGACGAATACTCCCTTGAAAAAGAAGAAGGCTGCAATCAGTTAACCTTTTACTGGCGACACGACGGCACCTACGAAAACTGTGATATCTGGATATGGTACGGCGACAAGGCGGGTCAGGGACACCTCTTCCACGAATGTGATTACGGCGCTAAGGTCGTTGTAAACGTTCCTGAAGAGATAGAGGAAGTTGGCTTCATTGTCCGCAAGGATTGTTCAGAACCAGGAGGAAGCTCCTGGGGAAGCGCCACGAAAGACTACGAGCAGGACAGGTTTGCGGTAATGGACGGCGATACAGTTATTTATCTCAAATCCGGTGATGCATCTCAATATTCAAGCAACGATGGAGGAAAAACATTGGAAAACATAAAAAAATTCTCATTGGCAGGCATAGTCGATGAACACAGAATTCAATACAAAATCACACCCGGCGCTGTAATTTCATCCCTTAGCGACGTAAAAGTTCTCGAGGGCGATACAGAGCTTACAGTCAAGGAACTCTCAACCCTTGGCACGAATGCCTCAAGCGGATACATTACCGTTAACGAGACCCTTGACATCTCAAAGAATTACAGTGTTACCATTAACGGCTACGAGCCCAAGGCAGCAGTCCCCACAAAGATTTTCGACAGCGATTATTTTGCAGAAAATTACCACTACGACGGCAATGACCTTGGTGCAATAATAGACGGCGAGACCACCACCTTCAAGCTCTGGGCGCCTACCGCCTCAAAAATCGTCCTGAATCTTTTTGAGTCAGGCCACGAAGGAGATGCGTACAAGACAGTTGACATGACAAAAGGCGACAAAGGCGTATGGTCTCACACCGAAAATTGCGGTCACGGAACATATTACACGTATACGGTGACAACGTCCGTAGGCACGCAGGAGGCAGTTGACCCCTACGCAAAAGCGGCAGGCGTTAACGGAAACAGAGGCATGGTAGTTGACCTTTCCCGCACCAATCCCGAAAACTGGAAAAAAGAAACCTTTGCAGTAGGCATTGACAGCTACGGAGAGGCAATTATCTGGGAAGTACACGCAAGAGACTTCTCCAACAAGATCGCAGACTCAAAGTACAAAGGCAAATACCTTGCATTTACGGAGAGAGGTCTTGTGAACGAAAACGGCAAGCCGGTAGGCGTTGACTATCTTGTTGACCTTGGAATTACCCACGTGCACCTGCTTCCCGTTTATGACTATGCAACCGTTGACGAGTCAAAGCCTGATTCAGAATTCAACTGGGGATACGACCCGAAGAACTACAACGTGCCCGAAGGCAGTTACTCCACCGATCCCTTCAACGGCGAAGTCCGCATAAAAGAATACAAGGAAATGGTGGCGGCGCTCCACGAAGCAGGCATTGGCGTCATTATGGACGTGGTTTACAATCATACCTACGATGCCAACAGCTCCTTTAACAAAATCGTGCCCTATTACTATTACCGTTACACCGAAACAGGGGCGAACTCCTCAGCCAGCGGTTGCGGAAACGACACAGCCTCAGAGAGATATATGTACGGAAAATTCATGGTAGACTCGGCGGCATACTGGGTAGAAGAATACGACCTTGACGGACTTCGTTTTGACCTGATGGGGCTTCACGACCTTGATACAATGCAGAACGTTGAGTCCGCAGTTCACGCAATAAACCCCGAGGCCATAATATACGGAGAGGGTTGGATCATGGGCGCCACCATTGACGGAAGTCCTCAGGCAAATCAATCTAACATCAGCGAAATAAAGCCCACCGGCAATGCTATCGGCAGTGTGGCAGTGTTTAACGACGCTATCAGGGACGGTCTTAAGGGAAGCGTTTTTGAGAAGACCTCACAGGGCTATATCAGCGGCGCACCCAATCTCAACGTAAGAAAAGTCATTTTCGGCATTAACGGCGGCACAATCGGCGGCCAGGGCTGGAGAGTTGAGGACGCAATGGTAATAAACTATATGAGCGCCCACGACAATAACATCCTCTGGGACAAACTGGAGCTTTCCAACCCCAAAGACAGCGAAGACGACCGCAACAAGATGAACAACTTAGGTGCAGCCATCGTAATGCTTTCCAAGGGCACTCCCTTCTGGCAGGCAGGCGAAGAAATGCTCCGCACCAAGGACGGGGACGAAAACAGCTACAAGTCAAGTGATTCCATAAACAATATCGACTGGTCAGTTCTCAAAGACGGAAGCAGAGAGTACAGCACAATGCTTTACTACAAGGGCCTTATTGAGATGAGAAAAGCCTTTAACGTCTTCACTGATAACGATACCGTAATCACCTGCGAAGAACTGGGCAGCGGCATCTTAAAGGTGGAATTTGACAACGGCAACGGCGGCAAGGCATTGGCGCTTATCAACCCCCACAAAACCGCTCTCCCCTGCGAAATCGAAGGCGAGTGGAATCTTGTGGCAGACTCTGAAAAAGCAGGCGCTGAGATTCTCGGCACTGAAAGCGGCACCGTTACGGTAGATGCAATCAGTGTTAAAGTGTACGTTAAGTAATTGATGAAAACTTAATAAAACAATCACAGCCCGATGCGGTATCGACCACCGCATCGGGCTGTTACATTATCACTCCATATTTATTTCTTTAAGCAAAGCAAGCCTTTTAAAAAACATTTCTTCAACCTTTTTGTCTTTAAACCAGGCCCGGTCAACCTCCCTCAGCTGATTAAGTCCTGCTTTTTTCACAGCATCTATAGCAGCGTCCTTCTGAGATATTCTACTCTCCGTAGTCTGACAAACGGCGCCCTCTATATTTTCGTAGGCCATAAATGATTTATTGAAATCCATCAAAGGATATAATTTCTCCGGTTTATTATTTTTATTATTAACAATAAAACCCCAGTTACCCCAATGTCTGTCTACGTTTCCTATGAGGTAGTCAATCACGTTCATCATATAGTAGGAGTATTTGTCTTTTTGTAAAATAAAATCTATTTTATCCTTGTTGTGATTAAGGCAATAAATTTCTATAAATTCACTTGCCACGATGCTTTTTTCCTCGTTGGTAATAATTTCACACTTTGAAACACGAGTACCGTCGAATTCGGATTCTTCATACACAACGTGATCTATATTGAAGCAATCTATAATTTTCGACGCAAGTATTTCAGCATCAACGTCACGTTCTTCCCCATCTTTCAAAAGATAAAACTTTCCATTTTCACGAATCCACGCTTTCGGAGCAACACCCGGAGTTCCAATATCGCCGGCCTGATCCTGTGTGGTAACTAACTCATTATTTTCAACTGTCAGACCCCTGCCCCTCAGACTTACATCTACAAAAGCATTGGAAAGAGAGTGATTGTACAAACTGACTTCTTTAAAAGTTTTTTTATCATTTTTTGCCTTCACCCAGTATACGTCCATCAGACTCACAGCACGGTAAGAAAGCGCTATATCAGCACGGTCTCTGTCTGTATATGCCTGAATTGCACCTATACTATTAAGGATCTCTTTTGCATATTTTCTGTCCAGCGTCAATATCCTTGATGCACACCAATAATAAAAGTTGTTCAGATTATTCACGCAAGTATCAAAATCATCGTCCTTTTCCAGATAAAGATTATACGGCAAAAAGGATGAAAAGTTAATCGTGCATCTACCGCTCTCGTAAATTCTCGCAACACGGCGGTCTTTGTGCATTATGTCAAAATGCCCCCAACCTTTAGACAATATTTTACGATTTCTCTTTGTATTCATCCCTGCATCACCTCCAAAAAGGACCTCAATCTTTTCCCTTAGACATAGTATATCAAAAAACCTTATATTACGCAACAAAATACCATTTAAAAACACAAAAAAGAGGAACTGCTTCAAACAGTCCCTCTGAATTCAATTTTATCTCTCTTCTCTGAAATACGGAAGCCCAAGGCTCTCCGGAGGCTGGTACTCACGCTTTTTACGCATACTTGTAATAATAAGTACGATAATCGTTACCACGTAAGGAAGCATTTTGAAAAGCTCCTGAGTTTCTGTTCCAAGGCCCTGAATGTAGTTGTTTGCATTACACAAAGCACCGAAAGCAAAAGCTCCGATAATTGCAATAGAAGGATTCCACAGCGCAAAAATTACCAATGCAATGGCCATCCATCCACGATCACCGAAGGCGTTATTTGACCATACGCCGCTTGCGTAGGACATTACGTACTGGAGACCGCCCAAGCCTGCAATAGCACTTCCGATACAGGTTGCAAAATACTTATACTTGGTAACGTTTATTCCTGCCGCATCCGCCGTTGCAGGGTTTTCACCAACCGCACGAAGATTCAATCCCACGCGGGTACGCTTGAGAACAATCGTAGCAACTACAGCAATTACAATCGCAAGGTACGTTAAGAAATCATGGGACAAGAACAACTCTCCAAACCACCCCAGCTTTTCTGCGAAGGGAAGCTTTGCGGAGAAAAAGGAGCTTGTCTTAGTAAGGGCAATGGAAGGAAGCTCACTCTTTGTAATGTTGATAAGTGATGCGCCAAGGAAGTTTCCGAGGCCAATACCCAAAGTCGTAAGGGCAAGACCGGTTACGTTCTGGTTTGCGTGAAGTGTTACGGTAAGGAAACAATAAATAAGTCCCATAAGAGAAGCACCCACAAGAGCGCACACCAAAGGAATAATAACAGCCAGAAAAGGATTCATATTGGCAATATCATTGCCGCAGGCATTCTCGTAAAGGAAAGAACCTACAACGCCGCTGATAGCGCCTACGTACATCGTGCCGGGAATACCCAGGTTAAGATGGCCGGACTTCTCCGTCAGAATCTCACCGGTTGAACCGTAAAGAAGCGGCACGCCTAAAAGTATCGCTCTGCAAATAAACTGAATGATCATTCGGCTACCTCCTTTTTGTGCTTGTTAAACTTAATTGAATAATGTATAAAGAATTCACAGCCCACCAGCATAAGAATTACAATACCTACCATAATCTCTGAGAATGAGGAGTTGAGCTGTGCGCTGTCTGCCACCTTTGCAACACCCAGACGGAGAAATACTACGATAGCGGTCATAATAACCATTATAAACGGATTGAACTGTCCAAGCCAGGACATCAGAATCGCAGTGAAACCTTGGCCGCCTACACTGTTTATATTTATGCTGTGATCTGTTCCTGCTACGAGGAGCATACCGGTAATACCACACAAAGCACCTGAAATTATCATTGTACGGATAATTACTTTCTTTACGTCAATACCAATATATCTTGCAGTGTTGTGACTTTCACCTACTACGGATATTTCATAACCCTGCTTGCTGTACTTGAGGTAAATAAACATTGCCACGGTAATTGCCGCAACGATTACAATGTTTACGAAGTATTTATTGTTGCCTACTGCAGGGAAATTACCTGCTGCCACAGGATTGATTACGTTAGAGCCGCCGCCCTTTATGTAAACGTAGTAAGCAATTATCTGGGTGGCAATGTAGTTCATCATAAGAGTGAACAATGTCTCGTTGGTATTAAAAACTGCTTTGAATATGGCAGGAATAACACCCCACAGAGCTCCTGCAAGCATACTGGTTACGGCAATGGTTGCTATAAGCAACGGATAGGAGAGCTTATCTCCCAGCTCAATCATGCAAATGATCGAAGCAAGACCGCCCATAAGGGCCTGTCCCTCTGCGCCGCAGTTCCAGAACTTCATTTTAAAAGCAGGAGTAAGTGCTAATGCCAGGGACAAAAGAATGGCAATATCCTGTAAATATTTCCAGAGCATTGTGGTTTTTCCTTCAAAAAGACGACCGAATACCCCAAGAAACATTTTTTCATAAGTTTCGCCAAAGCCTTTTCCTGTAACTACAGTGGAAATTATACCCACAAGCAATATTGCAATAATAATGGTTGCGCCTCTGATCAGCCAAGCCTTCCACAAAGGCATATCATCACGCTTTACAACGTGGAAAAACGTTTTATTCATCCTGAACCTCTCCTTGTTGCTCGGTTTTTGTCATCAAAAGACCTATCTCTTCCTTCGTGGTAGTTCTTCCGTCCACTGTTCCCGTAATTCTTCCGGAGCCTATTACCATTATTCTGTCACAAAGCTCAATAAGAACGTCAAGGTCCTCACCTACGAAAATTACTGCAACTCCCTTTTTCTTCTGTTCATTGAGAAGGTTGTAAATAAGATAGGAGGAGTTAATGTCAAGGCCTCTTACAGGGTATGCCGCCATAAGCACGGTAGGAGCAGCCGCAATCTCACGACCTACGAGCACCTTCTGTACGTTACCGCCGGAAAGTCTTCTTACAGGGGTAGAAGCACCGGGAGTAACAACCTCCAAGTCCTCGATAATATGCTGGGCAAGATCCTTAGGCCCTTTTCTCTCAAGGAATACTGACCTGCCTTTTCGGTAGCTTCTCAGCATCATATTATCGGTAATATCCATATTGCCTACAAGACCCATTCCCAGACGGTCCTCGGGCACGAATGAAAGACGCACGCCAAGGTCTCTTATCTGCATAGGAGTTTTGTTACGGAGATTTTCCTCTTTTCCGGTTTTCGGGTCATTGTAAACAATCTCTCCGCATTGCACCTGCTGAAGTCCTGCAATAGCCTCCAGAAGCTCACGCTGACCTGAGCCTGCAATACCTGCAATACCCAGAATTTCGCCGGAATTCGCTGTAAAGGATATATCGTCAAGAATTTTTATTCCGTTGCGGTCAATACAATCAAGATCCTTAATCACGAGACGAGGAACCGGATCTACCGGCTCACTTCTATCAATATTAAGAGATACCTTCTTTCCAACCATCATCTCCGTAAGTTCAGACTCGTTGGTTTCAGCGGTAATAACCGTTCCTACGTACTCACCTTTACGGAGAACTGCAACCTTATCGGAAAGGGACAGAACCTCGTGCAATTTGTGTGTAATAATAATGATACACTTTCCGTCGTCACGCATACGGCGCAAAATACTGAAAAGTCGCTCTGTTTCCTGAGGCGTCAATACCGCAGTAGGCTCGTCAAGAATAAGAATATCCGCGCCACGATAAAGAACCTTAATGATTTCTACAGTCTGCTTTTCAGAAACCGACATAGTATATATCTTCTTCTCAGGATTTATTTCAAAGCCATACTGGCTGCTGATCTCCTTGATTTTCTCTGTAGAAGCCTTAAGGTCGTACTTTCCCTCGTTAAGTCCGAGAACAATATTTTCAGCAGCGCTGAAAGCATCTACAAGCTTAAAATGCTGGTGAATCATTCCAATCTTATACTTAAAGGCATCCTTAGGAGATGCGATAACCGCCTCCTGACCGTCAATAAAGATCTGGCCTTCATCAGGGAAATATATACCTGATATCATATTCATAAGTGTGGTCTTTCCGCTGCCGTTCTCTCCTAAAATGGAAAGAATCTCACCGCGATATGCAGTAAGATTAACGTTTTTATTGGCAACAACTTTACCAAACACCTTCGTAATATTCTTCAATTCTATTGCCGATTGTTTTGTCACGTTTTCCCTCCGTTCAGACAATTTTTAATTTTCAAGAAATCGTTATAGACCCATAGCAATTTCTTCAAAACTAAACAATTTAACTTAAAACGAGGGAGTTTTGCCTCCCCCGCTTTAAATTTGATTCAAGTTAAATTATATCAGCCGTAGTTTCTGTCGAGGAGAGTGATACCGTCAATTTCCATATCGAAATAAGGAGCAGAACGGTGCTTGGACTCGTAGAAAATACCATCCTCAATAGCCTCAGTATCCTTTGCAAACTCTGCATCAGTGTCAACGTCAGCCATATAAGATGTAACTGCATTGCCGCCTACTGTGAAGTTAGCAGTGTCAAATACCTTGATAGAACCATCGAGAAGCTTTGCCTTAACGTCAGCGATCTTCTCTGCAGTACCCTCTGCAGCAGCCTTTTCATTTACGTCTGTGAGAACAACGGAGCCTGTCTCAATTGTACCTGTCCAGTCAGCAGCAATTTCTGTACCATCCTGAACGCACTTAATCATATACTTGAAGTAAGGAGTCCAGTCGATTCTGGAAGAAACGATGAATGTGTTAGGACAAGCGGCAACTGTAGAACCGTTGTAAGAAACGTTGGGAACACCAGCAGTTTCACATGCAGTAGGAGCACCCATAGAGTCAGCGTGCTGGCTGATAAGAACGCAACCGCCGGAAATAAGAGCCTGTGCAGCCTCTTTCTCCTTCTGCTCGTCATACCAGGAACCTGTGAACTTAACGTCCATAGTAACGGAAGGACAAACAGACTTAGCGCCAAGGTAGAAAGATGTGTAACCTGACATAACCTCTGCGAAAGTGAATGCGCCAACGTAACCCATCTTAGCCTGCTCAGCAGTGATCTTTCCGTCATCGATCATCTCGTTGAGCTTAAGACCGGCTGCTACACCTGCAAGGTAACGACCCTCGTAGATAGAAGCGAATGCATTGTGGAAGTTCTTAACACCTGCTGTGTGAGCCTGTGTACCTGTTGCGTGGCAGAACTGAACGTCAGGATACTCTTTAGCAGCCTGAATAAGGAATGACTCGTGACCAAAGCTGTCAGCAAAGATAATGTCGCAGCCGTCAGACTCGATAAGCTCTACAGCAGCGTCATAGCACTTCTGAGACTCAGGAATCTGTGTCTTCTGAACATATTCAACATTCATTTCTTTACATGCTGCCTTAGCTGCATCAATGAAGTTCTTGTCATAGGTGGACTGCTCATCGTGAAGGAAGATAAAACCAACCTTCAAGGACTCACCCTTGTCGGAGTCAGCGTTGTCACCACAAGCTGCAAGGCTGAAAACCATTACAACCATCAAAAGAATTGCGAGTAATTTTTTCATGAAAAAAACCCCTTCTAAAAAATATTTTTTATGTAAATAAAAATTTACATACGACAACTTATCCTATCACGAACGGCAGTCATTGTCAACAAAATATCGACAATAACCGCCGTAAATTACTAAGGAATATGTGTCAGGGGGACAGTCCACTGTCACGTTTTTTCCAAACGCTTATTTATTGTTTATGTTTTTGACAACATCCAAACCAAGCTCTTTATCCATCATCTTATATTTCTCACCTTTATGGAGCACCTGTATTACGTCTACAAACCATAACGGAGTAGCTATATTGTGCAATATTCTTTTACCCACAGAAACCTTCTCTGATGGATTTTTTACGTTTATTATTTTTAACCCGGTAATACATTTGCCCAGACTTCTTCCGAAAACATCTTTAAGAATAAACAAAACCAAGCCGATAAGTATTATAAATTTAATATTATCAACGGAGGCTATATCCGGCCCTAAAATCGCCCCGGCAACAGTAAAAACTGCCCACATAATTATAAACAAATCAATAGCGAAGGCTGCTGTTCTTCTTCCTAATGTTGAATCCATAATTTCGTTATACCTCCTTAATTCCATATTTTGATTAGTTTTTCGTTAAATGATTGAAAATTATGTGACAGGGGGCTGACCCCTGTCACGCCTTTATACTAAATTGTGTTTCTGCATTAATAATCGATGTATCTAAAGAGACATTAATTTTTTTAACATATAACTCATTCCTTTTCTTAATAATTTATAGAATAGGTTTATTATATTTGTTAATGGTGACAGATGGTGTCAGTTTTATTTTGAAGTTTTTAATAAAACAAAGGAGACTTGAGATGGCCTCAGTAAAGTTAACTCTGTTGTTGCATTTTTTGCAAATATAGTAATACTCTTTTTGTGCTTTCTAAAAGAAACCGACTTTACGATGTGTTGTTTGAAAGTCGTTGTATATCATTTTCTCACTATTTTGTCTGCAAATAAGTCTTCAAATTCTTCAATGGAACCTATGGTAAGCAGATCTTTTTGACAGATGAATTTCTCACTTATTTTTCCAAATGGGAAATTAATTTCGTAGAACTCGCCCCAATCCCAAACGGTCTTTATATCGCTGATATTTCGTATTTCTTCATATTTGTCAGCAAGACAAGTAATATAGCCATCTTTTATAATTATTTTTTTAGGAGTTATTGCTTTTTTTTCTTTCGCGCTATTTGGAATCCTTGCGCCTAAGGGAATAATTATAAACATTAAGCCATATAAAAGAATGATAATCCATGATTTTAGTTTTAGAGATAAATGGAGAACTGCCGGAAAAAATAATGTCAGTGACAAAAGCATAATGTTTTGGCCCAACGTTATGCTCTTTTGTCTAAACCTTTTCTCTGAATTGCCAGTGATGTAACCGTCAAAAATAATCATACAAATACCTCCAAAAATTTTATTTTCCCTCGTATTCAATAATTATGTGACAGGGGTCTGACCCCTGTCACGCCTCCTGCTCGTTGTCATATGAAAACAAATTTCAGTTTAAGAAAGCATATACTTGTTTTAAAGTCTTAGATTATATTTCTTCAATTTGATATGATTTTTGGATATTATTAAACTCGTTATTTTTTAATAATTTTTCTAAATCATCTTTATATCTTGTATTAATTAATATTTTCTTTTCTTTACAAAAAACAAAAAATTGATAAAATTCTGATTTTCTATATCTTTTACAATTATAGTTTTTTATATCTTTAAGTTGAACCTCAACGCTTTTAAATAAAGTTTTTAAAACTATTTTTTCATTAGTCACTACAACTTTATATTTATAAGCATATAAATATCCATAAAAAATATTCTCCTTAGATTAAAACACTAATAAAAAACAATACACAAGCCGTGACTCCTGCAACTGCCCTAGTTCCAGGGACTGGAACTGCGGCAAGTATGGCACAAAAAGCATAGCCCATAATTACCAACGGAGATGGTAATTTCATATCTTGAGTAATTTTTTATTGTATATCTTTAATATTGTTGCATATCCGTTTACAATGCTTCCTTCTTGAAATGGGATTACCTGTCCCACCTCTAAAGAATTTGGATAAAATTCCGGTGTTATAAACCAAACTTTAGCAACTGCTTGTTCACTAAAGTTTATTTCATCACAGTTTATAAGTTTAATTATTCCCGTTGTCAAATAATCATCTTTTACTTTAAAGGCGGGTCTATAGCCACTACAAATTGTCTTTTTACTAGGTCTCTCGTTCTTTATTATGACTTTTATGTCTGCTAGTTGTTCTGGTGTTTTTTTCATCTTAACACATCCTATAAATATGCAATATATAATAAACTGTTGTTAAATGCATCTAACATGGATATGTGACCGGGGTCTGACCCCTGTCACACCTCCTGCTCGTTGTCCTTGCTGAGTCTGCAATAGACTGCTGCGCTGTAAATGGTTTGCTCATAAAACCTACCGCAAGGGGAACGGAGTTGCTATGTACCAGCAAGCATCGCGTTTGGTCACCCAAACACAGACTTGTCAGGAATATTCCTGAAACCCTTAAGGTATTCTTGAAAATGTGAAATTTTTTGTCGAATACCTTTACAAAAGACTGCGGATTTCTAATAAAATATTGACCCATACGTCGTTCGAATATTCGTTTTCAAACTCATAATCGATCAGTCGTTCTTTTGGCAAAATTAATGGCAAATAGCTTGGTATAACAAAGTCAAATATAAACCTTAATTTTTCGAGCGGAAAGCCATCTCATTGATTACATATAAGTCGATACAACTCACAAGGATGACTTTCGGCAATAATTGAAACAGCTCCAATTTGCTCATCCTCATCGCCTTCAAGAAACATCTTTATTAATTCTTCAAAAGAATAATTCTTACAAGAGGAAAAACAGATGTATCCTTCACCGTAATATGGTAAAATAACACTTTGTTTGAAAGAGCGATTTTTTTGGTATTTCTTTATTTTCTTTTCATCACGAATATTAACCAAAACAAAATGTTTCATATATTTCTCCTTAATCGATAAAATGAAATACCATATTGATACCCATTTCTCTAAGTATCCAATACTCAACAGTAAGAAATGTGCTTTCAAATCTGATGCCACTCGCATTAAGAAAAATATGGACGGTTTCATTTGCAGACCTTGCAAATTGTTCTGATGCTGCATCAAACAAAGGTTTCATTATTTCCCACGCGGCATCCTTGCCCTGCTCTTTAATCAGTTTGTTTTGCATTTGGTTAAAATTTTCCCCTTTCGGGTCTCTTCCAAAACTCTCAAACCATTTTTCTTAGCAAATGATTTTGCTGCCTGAAAAACACTAGCATTTCCATTTCCTGACCAAAGAACAATGCCGCTACTTGCAGAAGGCCCAATTACGTATCCGAATTATATCCTAAATTCGTTCCGCTTGCGCCTAAATAAGTGGCTTCATCTGCACTAATAAACCGACCGATCTCAGGATCGTAATAACGGCTGGATACATAGTACAGCCCTGTCTCGCTGTCGTAGTAATATCCCCTGTACCTTATGGGGTTAATAAGCCCTACGTGGCTCGCATCGGTAATGGTGTTAGAGCTTCCGTCCTTTACAGTAAGAAGCTTACCCCAGGCATCGTACTCGTATTTCGCTATGCACGTATTATCCGCAAGTCTCAGATCTATTACGTCACCCTGCAAGTTGGTGATGAAGTAATACGTAGTAGTGGTACTTCCGTTGTAGTACGCCATGCTGTAAGGCATACCGCTTTCGTCGTAGCAGTATGTTATACGGTTATTGCCCCAAGTGTCGTCGCAATAGACTTCGCTTTGCTATCGCTGCTGTTCGCACCGATTAGCCCCGCTCCGTCATTGCTCCTCTCCCCATTTAAAGCAAGCTTTAAACGGGGACCCCTTGAAGAAATATTATCACAATCATAGTAATTGTGCAATCCGCCATTGACGGTTTATGCTTTTGATAAATAAAAAGAAAATGCTCCCCAAAAAGGAGAGCATCTTTTTTACGACACCGCAAAATATCCGTCAATGCCTTTTTTTATTGCCAGAGCCAACTTGCCCTGATACGTTTCGTCAATGAGCTGGGCTTCCTCTGCCTGATTTGAAAGAAAACCGCACTCTGCTACCACCGTGGTGACCTTGCAATTCTTTGTGATAATAATGTCCTCATTTTTCTTCAAGGCTTCCCTCTCGTTGTTGGGATCCACCGTATCGCGAAAGGCTTGCTGAATACTCATTGCCAACTTTTTGCTTGAAAGGGATTCCTTTGTGTAGAAGACCTGGGCACCTGAATACTTTTCGTCAGTAAATGCATTGAGATGTATACTTACCACAATATCTGCGCCGCTTTCGTCCATGACCTTCTTGCGTTTCAGAAGATCCTGTCTGCGTTTTTTTGTCATTGACGCATTTTCATCATCGTAGTTAAGCACATCCTCGGAACGAGTCATAATGACCTTGTAGCCTGCCTCCTCCAGAAGAGCCTTAGTCTTTTCGGCAATAATAAGAGTAATATCCTTTTCCTTTGCGCCGCTGAAAGACGACACTGCTCCCGGATCTTCGCCGCCGTGGCCCGCATCAAGAACTACCACTTTGCCTGCCCCTGTGTTATTTCCGCCTGAGCCCTGAGGCGCCTGAGACGGAGTCTCCTCGGGTGTCTCATTTTTATCGCCTACAGGTCTGTTCACTTCAATTATTTTATCCTCGCCCTCTTCATTTGCGGCAAGGGACGTAGAAGGCTTCCCTCCCACAAAAATATTTACCGTCAATATGGCCGCAACAAGCACCACAATCACTATTCCCAGCATCACGCTGCTTTTTCTCAACAACAGTATCAAAAACGACACCCCCATAATTCGTACCTGTTAAAGGATATTATGGGGGCAATTAAATTATTACAAATTATTCTGACTTTTATTTTTAAATCACATGCCGATAATGTCTTCCGTATTACCGCCAAGCTTTTTAATCATCGTGGCAATCATATAGAGTCTTTGGAAAGCCTCCTGATTTTCTCCTGCAGGGCCAAGCTGCTCCTTCATCTCCTTTGCCACAGAGCGGAGCATCGTCACTGCTCTGGGGTCTCCGTAGTCTGCAAACATTGACAAGGAAACAATTTTTTCGTCCCCGTCACTTATTTTTACGCATTTTCTCAGACAGCGATAAATATCGTCGCTCTTTTCGCCTGAATTGACAAGGCCTTGCATTATGGTCAGTTCCTTAAAACCTATGCTTTCCGCTTTTCCCAAGAAGGCCACAGCCTCCTCTGCTCCGAATGCCTCCAGAATACCGTCTGCCGCAAATTCGATTATCGCCTCATTGTCCTCAGGACATTCAGCAAATATCTGCCAGAGGGCAGTTCTGACTTTCTCACAAGCAAAGTACTTAACGGTTTTAAGTGCAGAAACGATAACGTCCTGTTTTGCGGCTGCCTCAAGGTCTCCGTTGTAATATGACGAAGAAAGGCACTCTCTGTCGCTGAGGATTTCAACGATATGGTCAACGCCCTTATCCCCTGCGTCCTTCAAAAGCGCGCATACACCTTCCGGAACAGGCCAATAACTGTCCCTTGCAAATGCATCATAGAGGGCAATGGCCGCCTCGGCGGTAATTTCTCCTCCGGCCGCTTCCGAGAAAAACTCTTTCGGTGTCTTTCCAAGCGCCTCGGATACCGTATTAAACCAGTCCTCCGGAAAATCCTTCTCTGCATTTTCCAGAACTGCCTTGTCTGCTCCGAACATTTCAAGTCGTCCGAAATATTCCTCCATAAACTGCGAATTAAGTTCAACTAATTTTTTTATTGCATTTTTCATCGCTGTCATTTACTGCCTTTCATTTTTTTCTTTTGAGATGAATTCCTAAGTTAAGGGTTATCCCCGACAAGCCCATCCAATACCCCAGACCTGCAAAAAGGGATATAAAAGGAATTATTATTAGGGCGGTGAGATGTGTCACCTGAGGAATTATTACTCCGCCGTCCTTAAAAAGAGAGTACAACCAGAACAACGGCACGTAAAGAATCATTCTGATATATGAGTTTATGCTTCCGATATCAAATTGAGGATGCTGAACAATAAAAGCTTCATTTGCAACAGCAATCACAACGTATTGAAGAAGCACCACCATAACGCCTGCCAAAGCGCCCAGAACGAAGCCCTTGCCTCTGTACTTTGCCCACTTATAAGGACGTCTGTCTTTTACGCCAAGGTCGTTTGACTGTGCCAGAAGAAGCAAAATATATATTATCGTAGCAAATATTGAATATATTGACATAGGAACGTCAATGGTCATATACCTTGCCCCGATAAGTATAAGAAGAGGATATGCCGCCCAGCCGAGGCACACCGCCAATATATGGCAATAAAACATCTTCAGTATTCCCTTGCCGTGATCCTTTAAGGAATCCCTTGTAAATTCATTCATTCAGATACCTTTTTAACTTAACCTTTCATAATATTGACATAGCTTGCCGCCGCAACCCCGTTTGGCACAATGGATTCACCGGTTACTACCGTCATCTTCAGCTCATATTCATTTTTGGCAAAGCGCGTAGCATATTTCGTGTACTCCGTAAGCTTTCCCATACTGTTGAGACTGTGGAAAATGTATTTCGAGGTAAGGTCCATAAGTTCAGGAAACCTCGCCACATTCTCAAGGGTAACCACCTGCTTTGCAAAGTCCCTCATAAATCCAAGCTGATTTGCTTTACGGTAAGGGTCTCCGCTGGAGCTGATCTGTCCGTTAGGGCCGAAGCGTCCTCTTCGTAGCACGTAATGGTACGCCTCCCTGCCATTCATAAAATGGTAGCCTTTTTTGTAAATTATCTTCCCGACCTCATCACCGGAGGCAGAATACCAGTCCTCATTAACGTATACGTTAAGGCCTCCGAACAGGTCAATCACCTCAATAAAAGCGCTTTCGTCAATGTACATATAGTCGTGTATCACTACGTTTGCCTTGGCAAACATTGACTCAATTACACTGCACAGAAAGTCGATACCTGCATTTCCGAATTTTCCGCCGGAGTATTTCACCATTCTTCCTATGTGAAGGCAGGCATTTATTTTATATATTCCCAAAGACTCTCCGTTTCTTTTGATAACGTCCTTTATCTCCTGAGAATAAGGCACGTAGGCATCTCTTGCAATGGAGAGAACCTGCACCTGATTCGTACGGTCGCAAATGCTTATTATCATTATCGTATCAGAAAGCCCCGTAGCCTCGTCAATACCCAGAAGCAAAACGTTTCTCGCATCTTTTTCAAGGCTTATCTGGGAGCCATTGGCTTTCTTTACCCCTTGCACGATTGGGTCCGGAACGTAAGGCAACGAAGAAGAATCATCATTGGGCTTTGATGCAGAATCGGAAGGGTCCACGACAGATGGCGTCGCAGGAGGCTCTGTAGGCGCTTCTGTAGCAGGGGGTTCGGAAGGCATCACAGGCGTTTCCGTAGGTGCAGCAGTCGGTGCTTCTGTGGTGTCAAGCTCCCCAAGATCTATAACCGGCTTATCAACGTCAATAAGAGGCTCGCCCAGATACTCCTCGGGCAATTTATTCCCTATAAATCCCGCAAGAGGGCCAAGCATAAAAACATATATAATTGTGAAGAAAATTATAAATACATTTACAAAACCGCGAAGAAATCCGTTTCCGCCACGATTTTTACCCTTTCTGCTCACCGTACTTACCTTCTTTCTGCAACCTCACTCACGAAAACTTTCTTTCAGTCTTCTGTCAATTTCCCTTGCCGTATCCTTTGCCGCAATGGAGTCTCTCTTGTCGTAAAGCTTTTTACCTCTGGCAACGCCCAGAAGAAGCTTCACCCTTCCTTTTGAAAAATAAAGCTCCAACGGCACCAGGGTCAATCCTTTTTGCTTTACAAAGCCAAGCAGCCTGTTTATCTCCGATTTGCGGAGCAACAATTTTCTGTCCCGCAAAGGGTCTTTGTTAAAAATATTACCCTGCTCATAGGGGCTGATGTGCATTCCGCAGAGAAAACACTCGCCGTTTCTTATTTCAGCGTACGAGTCTCTGAAATTCACCGCGCCTTTCCTCAAGGACTTTACCTCTGTTCCTGCCAGAACGATTCCGCACTCTATTTTGTCATCAATAAAATACTCGTGGTACGCCTTTCTGTTCTGGGCTATAATTTTTATATTGTCACCGGCTCCTGCCATATTATTTCCTCTCTCATCGGCGGCAATCACCCGCCGTTAATGTTTTTTCACTTTTCCCTACAATTTTATCACTTCGTGTAAATAAAGGCAAGAGCCCTGCAGCATTATCACTGCAGAGCCCCTTTAAATTCAATTACTTTGCGCTGTCTACGATTCTGGTCTCCCTGATCATCGTTACTTTGATCTGACCGGGATACTCCATCTCGCTCTCGATCTTCTTTACGATGTCACGTGCAAGCAACGTCATATCGTCGTCTGACACCTTCTCAGGTGTAACCATAATACGAACTTCTCTTCCGGCCTGAATAGCAAACGTCTTTTCAACGCCGTCAAAGGAATTTGCAATCTCTTCCAATTTCTCAAGTCTCTTAATATATGACTCAAGTGTTTCTCTTCTCGCACCGGGTCTTGCCGCTGAAATAGCGTCTGCCGCCTGTACCAGAACTGAGATAATGGATGTAGGCTCAACGTCTCCGTGGTGTGACTGTATCGCATTAATTACATCCGCATTTTCTTTGTACTTCTTAGCAAGCTCAGCGCCAATCTCAATGTGTGAACCCTCCATCTCGAAGTCCACAGCTTTTCCGATATCATGCACCAGACCTGCACGCTTTGCAAGATTAACGTCAAGGCCAAGCTCTGCAGCCATAATACCTGCAAGTCTTGAAACCTCAATTGAGTGAATAAGAACGCTCTGACCGTAACTTGTCCTGTATTTAAGTCTTCCCAAGAGCTTGATGATCTCAGGATGCAAACCGTAAACACCGGTCTCGTAAGTGGCATTTTCGCCTTCTTTACGAATTACGCTGTCAACCTCTTTCTTCGCCTTCTCCACCATCTCCTCAATTCTGGCAGGATGGATACGGCCGTCAACGATAAGCTTCTCAAGAGCAATTCTGGCAACCTCTCTTCTGATAGGATGGAAACCGGAAAGAATTACTGCCTCAGGTGTATCGTCTATGATAAGGTCAATACCTGTAAGTGTTTCAAGGGCCTTAATATTTCTTCCTTCACGTCCGATAATTCTACCCTTCATGTCGTCGTTAGGCAACGGCACAACGGACACGGTCATTTCGGACACGTAGTCTGCAGCGCACTTCTGAATAGCGCTTGCAATAACTTCTTTTGCTTTATTCGCAGACTCGTACTTAAGCTGAGCCTCATACTCTTTCATAAGCGCAACAGTCTCATGGCGAATATCATTTTCTACGTTTGCCAACAAGATATTTTTAGCTTCTTCGCGGCTGAGTCCGGAGATACGCTCCAGCTCGCTTAACTGGCGAGCCGCAGATTCCTTAGCATCATTTAAGTAGTTCTCTGCTTCGTCCTCTTTCGCCTTGATGCCGTTTTCACGAACCTCAATAGCTTCTAACTTCTTGTCAAGGCTTTCTTCTTTCTGAATCAAACGGCGCTCACTGCGTTGTAATTCAGCGCGCCTGTCCTTAATTTCCTTTTCAAGCTCAATTCTGCTTTTATGGATTTCCTCTTTCGCTGCCAATAGAAACTCACGCTTTTTGCGTTCGCCTTCCTTGGTCGCTTCACCAATAATTCGCTTACCTTCCGCTTCAGCGCTTCCGAAAATCGCTTCTGCTTCTTGTTTTCTGAGTTCATAACCTGCCTTATGAGCTTTCTTCGCTGATACTTTCCAACAAATAATGCCCACTGCAGCGGAAATTAAGGGGATAAGAATCAATAAAACAATGGATAACGGATCCATTATAAATCTCCCCTTTCAAAGTAATATTTAATTTTCAACGTGCTCATTTATGATTTAAGTGATTTAAACATATAAATGAAGTCCAAACTAACACCTCCTTATTATACAAAATCACAACTTATTTGTCAATTATGATTTAACTGTTTTTTTTACGTGCTAACAAGGGCGCACCAGGGGGACAGACAACCGGTGCAAAAATCGCTTTCCCGAAAAATGCACCGGTTGTCTGTCCCCCTGGTGCATCCCCGTGCAGGCCCGGTAAAAAAAGGTGTGCATTATGGAAAAATGTATGATATACTGTCAGCAGCGTACATCTTTTTCGGAGGAACACATCATTATGACGAACATATACCAGCAATACATACGCATTCTGGAAGAAGAACTCATTCCTGCAATGGGGTGCACTGAGCCTATTGCCATCGCCTACGGAGCAGCCTATGCAAGAGCGCTTTTAGGGGAAATTCCTGAAAAAACACACATTATCGTCAGCGGAAATCTTGTAAAAAACGCCAAGAGCGTTACCGTGCCGAACACCGGAGGACTTCGCGGAATTGAAGCATCTGTAGCGGCGGGCATTATTGCAGGAAAACCTGAAAAACTTCTGGAGGTTATTGCGGACGTTACCTCCTCCGACATTGAAAAAATATGTGAATACCTTGAAAAAGACGTTATCGAGGTGGAACTTGGAGAAAGTCCGTTGGCCTTTGATTACACCATTACCGCCGGAAGCGGAGATAACAAGGTTCTTATCCGGGTTGCCAATGCTCACACGAATATCGTACGCTGCGAGAAAAACGGAGAAATTCTTATAAATATACCTGTTGAAGACGAAAAATGCACGGGGCTTTGCGACCACAGCTGTCTCTCCATTGAGAATATTGTAAAATTTGCAGAAGAAATTGATGTAGAGCTTGTCGCTCCCTTGCTGGAGCGCCAGATTGAGTACAATACCGCCATTGCGGAAGAAGGACTCTCAGGTAACTGGGGTGCTTGCATCGGCCGCACCATAATTGACTGTTGCGGAAACGACGTTGTAAACAGAGCAAAGGCACGGGCCGCGGCAGGAAGCGACGCCAGAATGAACGGCTGTTCCTTGCCTGTGGTAATATTATCGGGCAGCGGAAATCAGGGCATTACCGCCAGCGTACCGGTTGTTACTTATGCAGAACATTTAAACGCCTCAAGGGAAAAGCTTTTACGAGCCCTTCTCATTGCAGACCTTACAGCCATACATTTAAAAACTGACATCGGCCGTCTTTCGGCTTTTTGCGGCGTAGTATGCGCAGGCGCAGGGGCAGGAGCAGGAATTTGCTATCTTGAAGGTGGCAGCTTTAAGGAAATTGCCCACACCGTGGTTAACACCCTTGCCATCTCCAGCGGAATTATCTGCGACGGTGCCAAGGCCTCTTGCGCAGGAAAGATTGCCCTTTCGGTAGAAGCAGGCATTCTCGGTTGGAATATGTACAAATCCGGAAATCAATTTTACGGCGGTGACGGAATTATCACAAAAGGTGTTGAAAAGACCATAAAAAACGTAGGCCGACTGGGACATTACGGCATGAAAACCACCGACCGGGAAATCTTAGAAATAATGCTTGAAATAGAAAATTAAATTTACTTATTTAACAAACCTATAAAAGTTAACAAACCTACAAAAAATCACCCGATACACGTCCTTTTAAAATTCCAAAGGATCTGCATCGGGTCTTTTTATTTTTGTATCTATTTACGTCTTATTATGCTGCGCCCCGGCACACGCTTCTTTTTCAAGCTCTCTGTATGCCACCTTGCCCACCAAGGTCTTCGGAAGCTCAGTCCTGAATTCTATCTCCTTCGGCATTGCATATCTTGCAATATATTTGCGGCAATACCCCAAAATCTCCTCCCGCACCTCATCAGAGGGCTCAAAACCGGGCTTCAACACCACAAATGCCTTTATTCTCTGCATTTTATAGGCATCCGGCACCCCGATAACACAGCTGAGCATCACTTTTTCATGGGCATCAATAACGTTTTCAAGCTGCGACGGATACACGTTGTAGCCTGCGGTAATTATCACCCGCTTGATTCTTTGTTTAAAATATACGAACCCATCCTTGTCAATAACGCCAAGGTCACCTGTATGAAGCCAGAGGTTGCCGTCATCGTGAACTTTAAGAACTTTGGCCGTTTCCTCCGGAGAATCAAGGTATCCTTTCATTACAGATGGCCCTCGCAGGCAAATTTCGCCCTCCTCTCCACAAGGAAGATGCTCCGTAGAATCCACCTTACATATCGCATAATAAGTGTCCGGAAAAGGCAGGCCGATACTTCCCTCTCTGCTGTATTCCGGAGGGGTAAGGCAGCTTGCCGTCACACACTCAGTGGTGCCGTAGCCTTCACGTATCTGAACTTCTGCATTGTGCTCCTTAAGGAATGCGTCAACCTTCTTTTTAAGCTCCACCGACAATGAATCCCCGCCGCAAAACACCCCTTTCAGAAATGAAAGGTCCGTTTTTTTCAAATTTTCAGCCCTCAGAAGCGCCTCAAAAATAGTGGGAACGCCTGGAATAAACTGAGGCTTCTTTTTTCTCAGGGTTTCTGCATAAGTTTTAAGTGAAAATTGTGGAAGCAAAATGCATTGCGCCCCGTAAACCAACGGCAGATGTATCCCTATTCCAAGGCCGAAGCCGTGAAACAAGGGCATTACCGAAAGCATTTTAAGACCCGAAATATCTTTTTCGCCGCTGGCCGCAAGGGTCTGCACCGCAAGGGCATTGACGTTAAGGTTTGAAAGCTCTATCCCCTTGCTTGTTCCCGTAGTTCCGCCGCTGTAAAGAATCACCGCCGTGTCACCCGGCTGTCCGGAATAACCGGGTGAAAACTTACTCTCGCACCGAATCCCTTTCCGGATAAAATTTTTCCACGAAATAACGTTTTCGCCGTACTTAATTTCCGGAACTTTTTTACGATTAGCCATCCCAAACGCAATATTTTTCGGCAGAGGCAATTCGTCCTGAACCCTTGCCACAACAATCTTTATTAATTTTCCCGTCTTCTCCTCCAAAGCCTTCACAGCCGCCACAGTTTTTTCATAAAACGAATCCAAGGTAACCACGGCCTTGCTTCCGGATATTTCAAGGTAATACTGAATTTCAGCCTCTGCAGACAAGGGGTGTATCATGCCGGGCACCGCGCCGATCTTATTAAGCCCGTAAAAGCACGCAAGAGCCTGAGGAATATTCGGAAGCGCAACCGTAACCCTGTCACCCACTTCAATGCCAATAGCGACAAAAGCCCTTGAAGCCGCCTCAATTTTCCGCAAAAACTCCGCAAAAGTTATTTTCTTCCCCAAAAAATCAAGTGCCACACGGTCCTTATGCTTTTCACCGGCCTTCTCAACCATCTCCCAAAGGGTCTTCTCCGGATACTCCAAGTGAAATTCCGAGTTGCTATAATATTTTCGCCAACGGATACTCTCCGCATCATTTCTATCGGCCATAACTCCCTGCTTTCTCCCAACAACTTCTCAACAAGCTATTTTTCACATTTTATTGTAATAATATTCTATTTCACCGTCAATGTCAATGAACCGGTTCCCCACAGCTTCAGAAACCGGTTGAGCCACAGCGTCTGACGCTGTGGCTCACTGATCGTAGCAGTTTGGTGGCGCAAGGCACTTTTTTCTCCCCCTCAGAAGCGCCACCAAACTGCCACCGATTTTTCCCAAAACCCTTCCAGGAAAAGGGTTTTGGCCCCATGAGTCAGGGGGCAGGTCCCTGACTCATTTTTGAAATAAACCAAGACTCAAAAAATAATTGCAGAATTTCATTGTTGTGGTATAATGAATTGGTAATGATAAAAAAATTACGGAGGAAACAATATGGAATTTATCAGCACCGAGAAAACTCGTGACAAACTTGACATTGAAAACATTATTGAAGATTACAATAACGGCCTTTTGAAGCACGGAGACATTGTAGAAGTTAAAGGTTCTATCCACAGACTCAGAATTATGAGTGGCTTTGCCTTTGTAGTTCTCAGAACTCCCAGAAGACTTTTCCAGTGTGTGTACACTGACGGAGAGGCTGATTTTGATATAAACACTATTCCCGAAGAGGCTTGCGTTATCGCAAAAGGTAAAATCGTTACCGACGAGCGTTGCGCTCTGGGCTTTGAAGTACACCTTACCGGTATGACAGTGCTTTCACAGCCCGCCGAGCTTTTGCCCTTGGTTATTAATAAAAAGGAATTGAAGCTTGGTATCGACGTGCTCCTTGATAACAGAGCAATTACCCTCAGAAATCCCAGAGAGCGTGCGATTCTTAAGATTGCCGACGGTGTAATGTGCGCATTCAGAAACTTCCTGCACAGCGAAGGCTTTACAGAGTTTGTTGCACCGAAGATCGTACAGGCAGGCGCTGAAGGCGGCGCAGATATGTTTGAGCTTGACTACTTCGGCCAGAAAGCATACCTTGCCCAGAGCCCCCAGATGTACAAGCAGATGATGGTTGGCGTATTTACAAAAGTATTTACCATGAGCCCCGTTTTCCGCGCAGAGAAGCACAGCACATCCAGACATATCAATGAATTCCAGGGTCTTGACCTTGAAATGGGATTTATTAATTCCTTTGAGGACATTATGGCCCTTGAAGCGAGAATGATGGTCTACATTTTCAACTTCCTCCGCACAGAGTACGCTATGGATCTTGCAGAGCTTAAGGTTACTCTCCCCGAGATCAAAGACATTCCCAAGATCAAATTCATGGACGCAAAGAATCTCATTCAGGAAGTGTACAAAAGACCTTACCGCGACCCTAACGACCTTGAGCCTGACGAGGAAAAACTTATCGGAAAATATTTCATGGAAAAATACGGCTCACCTTTCGTATTCGTTACCCATTACCCCACGAAGAAGCGTCCCTTCTACACAATGGACGATCCCGAAAACCCTGAATTCACACTCAGCTTCGACCTTCTTCTCAACGGTACCGAAGTAACCACAGGCGGCCAGAGAATCCACGACTACAACGAGCAAGTTGCCAAGATGCAGTCTCGCGACATGGATATCAACGATTTCAGCGACTACCTCATGATGCACAAGTGCGGCATGCCTCCTCACGGCGGTCTGGGCCTTGGTCTTGAGAGATTGGTAATGAGAATCCTTAACCTTGACAACATCAAGTACGCAACGGCATTCCCCAGAGATCTCAACAGACTTAACCCTTAATAATCGCTGTAAATATCATAAAAATAAGACTTTGAACGATAATGCAAAGCAGTTGTTACGACATTAAAAATTCTAATAGCTGTTTTGCATTATTTTATAATCAACCGTAAACTTATCGAAAGCAGAGGAATATCATGCAAATTTCAAAAGAAACCGTAGAACACATAGCACACCTCGCAAAGTTAGAGCTCTCGCAAGAAGAGTTTTCAAGGGCAGAGCAAGCCCTGACCGACATTATCGGCCACGCTGAAATTCTGAATTCATTGTCCTCAAAGGGCTCCCCTACGGTATCTGCCAACGAGTTTATTTGTTCACGACAAAACCTGCTAAGGCTGGATACGCCTGGCGCCTCCACTCCAAAAGAGCATTTATTAGAAAATGCAGCTTCGCACGATAACGATTACTTCATCGTGCCCAAAACTGTTGATTGACGGAGGTAAGCTTTATGAACATTACTGATTTTTCCGTCACACAACTTTCTTCAATGATTAAGAAGAAGGAACTCTCTGTTTCTGAGGTCACAAATGCAGTCCTTGACAATATCACTGCCCGCGACAAAAACATTAACGCCTACATTACCGTTGCCGCAGAAAAAGCCCTGCAACGAAGCAAAGAAGTCCAGAAACTTCTCGACAATGGCGAACTTTGCGACTCCCCTCTGGCAGGAATTCCTGTTTCCATTAAAGACAATATCTGCACAAAAGGAATCCGCACCACGTGCGCTTCCCGAATGCTTGAAAATTTTATCCCCCCGTATAACGCCCACGCAACAGAACTTCTTGAAAACGCCGGCGCAATAATCATCGGAAAACTTAACATGGACGAATTCGCCATGGGCTCCACCTCAGAAACCTCTTTTTTCGGTGCTGTCTCAAACCCCTGGAACACGGACTACACACCCGGCGGGTCTTCAGGAGGATGCGCTGCAGCAATCATTTCCGGACAAGCCTTGCTGACGTTAGGCAGTGATACCGGCGGCAGCATTCGACAGCCTGCTTCAATGTGCGGTGTCACAGGATTTAAACCCACCTACGGAACGGTTTCCCGCTACGGACTGATAGCATACGCCTCCTCAATGGACCAGATAGGCCCCATCGCCCGTTCAGCAGAAGATTGTGTCGCATGTATGAAGGTAATCTCCGGATACGACCCCAAAGACAACACAAGTATAAATAGCACACTCTCCTCTTTTCCTCTCAACAAAGATTTATCCGGCATAAAGATAGGCGTTCCCTATGAATATTTTGGAAACAATCTCTCGGGCGAAGTAAAAAAAGAGATCTACACGGCTATAGAAACGTTAAAAACATTAGGCGCAGATATCTGTGAATTCAGTTTTCCCATCTCAGAATACGCAATTGCAGCCTACTACGTCATTGCCTCTGCGGAGGCAAGCTCCAACCTTGCCCGTTATGACGGCATTCGCTACGGACACCGAAGCAGCGATTCAGTTAGCCTCGAAGATATTTACATAAAAAGCCGCAGCGAAGGTTTTGGCTCTGAGGTCAAAAACAGAATAATGCTGGGCACTTTTGCGCTGTCTGCAGGATACTACGATGAATACTACCGGAAGGCCCTTGTCGCTCGCGATCTTATCAAAAAATCTTTTGACGAAGCATTTTCAAAATACGACGTGATAATTTCTCCCGTTTCACCGTGCACCGCCCCCCAAAAAGGGCAAAGTTTATCAGACCCGATGAAGATGTATCTTTCCGATGCATATACGGTGGGCGCAAATTTAGCAGGACTTCCTGCCATTTCGCTGCCCTGCGGCTTTGACGGCAATGGTCTGCCTATAGGTTTTCAGCTTATCGGCCCCAAACTTCAGGATCAAAAACTGCTTAATATCGGACAAATATTCCAAAAACATACCAATTTCCACAAACAAGTGCCCGGAGGTGAAAAATTATGATCTGGGAAACCGTCATAGGTCTTGAAATCCACGCAGAGCTTTACACCAAAACAAAAATTTTCTGTAGCTGTTCCACTTCTTTCGGCAACGCTCCCAACACACAATGTTGTCCCGTGTGTACCGCAATGCCCGGTGCATTGCCCACCTTAAACAAACAAGTTCCGGAGCTTGCATTGAAAGCCGGATTGGCCCTTGGTTGCACTGTAACAAAACACACTAAATTCGACCGTAAAAACTATTTCTATCCCGATTTGCCCAAAGCATATCAGATATCTCAGCTTTATGCGCCAATTCTCAGAAACGGTCACCTGACGATATTCACTGATAACTCCGAAAAAGACATTCGCATCTCAGAAATACACATGGAAGAAGATGCCGGAAAGCTTATCCACGACAACGAATCCGGAATCAGTAAAATTGACTACAACCGCTGCGGTGTTCCCTTGATAGAAATTGTCACTGCACCTGATTTTCGCACAGCTGCGGAAGTCACCTCTTTTATTGAAGAATTATCGGCCATATTGCGCTACACCAACGTCTGTGATTGCAAAATGCAGGAAGGTTCCTTGCGCGTTGACGTAAATCTTTCAGTTCGTCCTGAGGGCACAGAGCTTCTGGGCACTCGTACTGAAATGAAAAATCTCAACTCCATAAAAGCAATATCAAGAGCAATCAATTTTGAAGCAGAACGCCAGATTGCCATACTTCGCCAAGGCGGCAAAATTTCTCAGGAGACACGCCGCTGGGATGATGACAAAGGCATAAGCACTTCTATGCGTACAAAGGAAAACGCTAACGACTACAGATATTTCCCGGAGCCCGACCTCCCGCCTATCGTCATTGAAGAAGCTTATCTTTCCGCGCTGAAAGACTCGTTGCCCGAGCTTCCGCAAGCAAAGCGACAAAGATATATAGCCAAATTCGGATTGACCCCGTACGAAGCAACAATGATTTCCAACCGAAAGTCATTGGCAGAGTTTTTTGAAAAAACACTGGCTTTATGCAATGACCCCAAGGAAGTATCAAACAGGCTCCTTGGCGATGGATTGAAAATGCTTAACGAAACAGGTCTTAACATTGAAGACTCATTTATCACCCCCGATAAGCTTGCTCTTCTCATTGATAAAACCAATAAGAAAACTCTTACTCGTCAACAATCAAAAGAAATTTTTGAACTATGCTTCACAAAGTCCATTGATATTGAGCAATACATCCTGGAAAAGGGACTTTGCCCTATAACAAATACCGACACGATATCAGAAGCCGTAAAAAATACACTTTTGAAACACCCTGACACCGTCAAGGAATACCTCAGCGGCAAGACAAAGGTGTTTGGTTTTTTGGTCGGACAGACAATGCGATCCCTCAAAGGAAGCGCAGACCCTGCCCTTGTAAATAATATTTTAAAAGAACAGTTAAATTTGTTGCAAAATAACGAATAAAGTAATACAATATAATAATGTAACAGTATGTTTTTCTGTTATTTCTAAGAAAATCAATACTATATTAGGAGCGTATCATCTTGAAAAACAGATCAGATATCAATATAAATGAATTACGTATGATTCCCGGAAGTCACCTGCACTTCATCGGAATCGGTGGTTCAAGCATGAGCGGAATTGCAGAGCTTGCATTGCATCGCGGGTACAAAGTCAGCGGTTCAGACAGTGCAGAATCTGATGCTACAGCTCGTCTTTCTTCAAGAGGTGCTGAAATCTGCATCGGCCACTGCAGCGATAATATTTCGCCTGATTGTACCCTCGTTATTTATACTCTGGCCATCAGCCAAGACAACCCGGAATATGTGAGAGCGCACGAGCTCGGCATTCCAACCATTGAAAGAGGAACCTTTCTGGGTGCCATAGCCAAAGAATATCCCAGTGTAACTGCAGTTGCAGGCACCCACGGAAAAACAAGTACTACTTCGATGCTTTCCTCTATTCTGATTACTGCAGAAAAGGACCCCAGTATACATTTGGGAGGTATTTCCTCTGTATTTAACAGCAACGTACGCACAGGCCACAGCGATATTTTCGTAACCGAAGCCTGTGAGTACCACGAGAATTTCCTTAACATTCTCCCCGAAGTAGGCATCATACTCAACGTAGAAGCAGAGCACCTTGATTACTTCGGCTCTATGGAAAACGTTATGTTGTCTTTTGACAAATTCATAGACGGCATCTCAAAAGACGGCATCTTAGTCGTGTGTGCAGACAGCGCCCCTGCTCTTGCCTGCGCAAAAACTGCTCACTGTAACATTATCACATATAGCATTGAAAAAGAAACTTCACCTTCAGGTCTTACGAATGCCCTTGGTAAAGCGCCTTTGCATCACTACTATGCTAAGAACCTTACAGCACCCGTTCATACACAGCACAATACCGTAAAGACTATAACAGACGGCTACAGTTTTACGTTATTTGCAGACGGCAACGAAATTTGCGATATGAAGCTCAGTGTACCCGGCAAACACAATGTAGAAAATGCACTTGCTGCCATTGCTGCATCTTATTATTTAAACTGTTCTACAGAAAGCATAAAGCAAGGCCTACTTCTTTTTAAAGGAGCCGGTCGCCGCTTTGATCCCGCGGGAGAATATAACGGTGCATTTATTATAAACGACTATGCACACCACCCCACAGAAATCCATGCCACTATCGAGGCCGCAAAATCCATCTGCGAAGGAAAAATCTGGAGTGTTTTCCAACCCCACACCTATTCACGCGCACTGCAGTTCACAAATGATTTTTGTGAAGCACTTAAAGGCAGTGACTATGTAGTCATAACCGATATATATGCAGCAAGAGAACCTTTCACTGATGCCATTCATTCAAAAACAATGAATGACCTATTCGTTACAAACGGAATAGACTCTGTGTATATAAGCAGTTTTGATGACATCGCAGTTTATCTTAAAGCTCACATACAGCCCGGTGATATGGTCCTTCTCTTAGGCGCCGGAACAATCAACAAACTGGCTGAAAAAATTATTTAATACACTAAAATCAATTAAACAAAAAAGCAAGGAGCGAGACGTTAATTAACCAAACTCATTCCTTGCTTCATTTTTTGCTTAACAATACAACTATAATTACTTATTTAGACATCATTTCATTTTTTCTGTCATTGGTCATACTTCTGAAAATCTTCATAGCACCTGCTACAACACATTCCTGTGCTTTGTCAGCTATTACCACGTTGATTCCGGTAGCCTTGTTTATCAACACGTCCAATCCCTCTAACAGAGCTCCGCCGCCCGTCAATACTATGCCTCTTTCAAAAATATCAGAAGCAAGCTCCGGAGGAGTTTTTTCCAGAACCGTTCTTATTCCGTCCAGAATAGGCAAAATCGCTTCGCTCAAAGGTTTAATAAGTTCATCAGGCCGAACCTGTCGTTCTACAGGCATTCTGCTTTGGAGATCTGTAGCAGAAACCTCAAATGGTGTGATGCGTATATCTCTATATGCGCACGCATTTTGTATTTTAATTTTCTCCGCAGTAGCATCTCCGATGACCATTTTATATTCTCTCTTAAAATAATTCTTGATCGCTTCGTCAAATGCAATTCCGCCAACGTTTACACTACAGCTTGCAACAATCCCGTCAAAAGAGATAACGGCGATATCGGTAATACCTCCGCCAATATCTACAACCATCTTTCCGTTAGGCGCAGAAATATCTAATTGCGCACCGACAGCCGCCGCCAAAGGTGAATCAACAAAAAATATACGACCGGCACCGGCTTCCTTCAACGCACGTTCCACAGCTCTCTTCTCTACACTTGTTATCTCACAAGGTATCGCAACTATCACGTCGGGTCTTAATATTCGCTTGATAGGATTCTTTATAGCATGGTCAAGAAAATATGAGATCATATTCATTGTAATCGTATACTCAGATATAACACCATTTCGGATAGGATACACGGTGGATATTTCCGAATCAGTTTTTCCAACCATTTCCTTGGCTGCCCTGCCTATGGCAACAACTTCTCCTTCTTTCTCTCTGACCGCTACTACAGAAGGTTCGCGAACAGCGATGCCCTTCCTTTCAACAGCTACATATACATTTGATGAACCCAGATCCATGGCAATATTTTGTCTAAAATAACCCATAAAAACAAACCTCCTGATGAACAATCTGTTCTCTGTTTTTATAATAACACAAAATATATATTATGGGCAAGTTTTTTAAAGCTTCTCAAACAATTTCTTTTTCTAAAATATCATTTTCACTTTTCTTTCCAAACTTTACCAACACACCGCATTGTTCCGTTATCATTATCCTGACGTCTTGTTTGCCACTACATTCGTGCTTACATCGTTTTAATTGAACTCCGTTTACTTTTGTTCCGTTTAATGACATATCACTCACAATCATCTTTCCGGAACTGTCAAAACTCAGCTCTGCGTGTTTTCTGCTTGCTGTCATATCTTTTACTACAATATCTGACCACCCCTCGTCTCTTCCTATTCTTATGATATTATTTTTCTCGTCTAAGGATTGCCTTGTAACCGACAATCCGGCCAAAATTCCTTCTCCGCATATTTGTACAGCTGGCGTTCTTGCTGACAGCGTCACTATTTTTGATTCCGGATTATCCTGATTAATTGCTCTTTTTCTGTTTATAAATTGTTTTATTTTATTGCTTAAAGAATTATTTTTATTACTCAAATACGGTACAGTCATATTTTCCATATTGCTCAACAACTTTTTTATATCCGGGATCGAAGTAAAGTCCGTCGTTTCCAAAAACATCTCCCCCTTTTTATAATCATCAGCCGAAAAGAATTCGTAAAGGTGCAAAAAGAATACTTTTACAAGGTCTGCACAAGGAGCAAGCGACTGCACGTCTTCTGCCCCCGGCATACTCAAAAATTTTATTTCAGTATTGTTATTTTCGACAAAAACAGCCCGATAATCATATATTATGCGATTTGGAGGAATCTTATATCGCGCACAAAGATCCAATATCTCACAAACGCTTTTAAGTAGAACAATAAAGAGTTCAGGCTTAACATCCAGCTCTTCACATAAGTATTCCTTTAAATTATTTCTGCCCTTTACCACATAGTAATATCCGTTTGAACAAGAAGAACAAGATGCAGTCTCTATGGCGCTCTCCTCAAAAAACGCCCCATTATCCTTCAGCTCTTTTTTGTACCTGGCAAAACCATCCTGTACAATCAATCTTACAGTTGTACTTTTCCTGTCACAACTCACGTATATCCCTCTGGTTTCTTTTGTCACACCACTGTTTTTTTCCATAGATGCCCTCATTTGAAAATACCTGAAGTATTATTTTTTATCTCCGCAAAAATATCCCCCGCAAACCCTGTTATAAAATCTTTAAACAGTAGTGCCAATGCCACCAGAACAGCAACAATCAACACTACCTCTATGGTACCCATAGCTTTTGTATCGTCCGTAAATTGCTGTACTATATTATATGCGCATCTCCCTTTCTTATGCGCCATATCCAACACACGATCTTTCACGTTTTTTAAACAAAACATATTCCTAACCTCCTAAAAATCAAATTAATTTTATAATTGCAGGTGCAACAGCAAGAGCCATAATTGCAATCAACACCAGCACCGACGGCAACAACATCAGCGTCGAAGCCTCCTCAGCCAATTGTTTTGCAAGCATGCGTCTCTCGCTTCGCGCATTAACTGCCTGTATCCTTAAAAGTTCTGCCAACTCATCCGTACCTTTTCTTGAATTTTGTACAATAAGCGACACAAACGTACTCACGGTTGAATCAGAACATTTAACAGCCATTTCCTCAAACGCAGCTTCAGGGTCATAATAGTATCCGCTATCCCCTTGAAACCTGCGAACAGCACACCTTAGTTCCTCCTCAAATGCTCCGACAGAACCATCGCCGTTTCCGTCAGAAACAATTACGGCAGCATTCCACAAAGTTACTCCCGCATCCAGAAGAACTGCTATCCGTTCCAATATCTCCGCAAGTTCCAACCGCATTTGCCGTCGCCTATCCTTAGCCTTTTTAATGATTCTGTAATCAAAAATATAGTAGGTAATAAAAACAGCAACCACAGGATACGCAAGTAAAATCCGGCTGTCATTTTTCTGCCATGCGCAAAGAATAAAAATTAACAGTATGCCAACCGGAACGGCAAAAAGGCCCAGGCTTCTTTTCTTTATGTATCTTTCAGCCTGTTTCTCACCAAGAACAAAAAGTGTCTGCTCGTAAATATATCCCAAGTATCGTTTTATCATGGCGCCTCCTATATCTTTATGTCACATATACAATCGCCTAAAAACCAAGCAACAAAAATCATTATCGCAACACAAAACATCACCGTCTTTCCCACAGATGACGTATACAATACATCCACATAACTCTTTGACAACATTTTAAGCATAAGTGTAAGAAAAAAAGGCATAAGTGTAATTATCCGATGGTTATACTTTGGCAAGGCAAGAGTATGAGCAATTTCTTTTTCCGAATCCGCTTTTACCCTCATATTAGCCAATGCATTTCTCATAATATATGCCGCATTACCCCCGGCACTGCCGGAAACGGTAAGCGCTTTTGCCAGATTTACAATATCCCGACTACCGCTTCTGTATGCAAAATCCTCCAACAATGAAAAAAACGAATAGTTCATTTCAGTTTTCATATTTATGGCATCCACCTCTTTGAGAAAATATTTATACGTCTTTTCTTCGGAAGAATTCATCGATACGATTTCTCGTATTTCCGCAAAAGCACGATCCACAGGGAGGCCTGCCGAAACCGACGTCAAAACCGCCTGCATTATTTCTGTAAACTCTTGCTCGACTTTTTTCATCACCGTCTTGCGCCTGTACTTTATAAATCGAGAGAGGGCAAAGGGCAGACAGGCCAATGCCGCGAAGCAAGACACAATCATGCTTTCCGACAACAGCATTGCCAGCAAAAAAAAGAGCACGTAAAAAAAGCACGTCGCAATAGCCAAAACCGCATAATTATCTACAAACGCCCTATAATCAACGTTTCGATTTGCTTCGGATTTTTTCATACACCTTTCCTCCTTCCTGACACTCGCACAATTTCTGCCCCTCACAAAACAAGCTGTGCAAACACACGCCTCCCTCGTCACAACCAACCACCTCAGCAATTTCGGCCACCCGTCTTCCCTTAACGGAATCTCGTTTAAGGTGCACAATAAGGTCCAGACCGGAGGCAATCTGTTTCCGGATTGCCTCCCCGCTGATATTTCCTTCCCACAGCGCCATAGTCTCAATTCTCGTTAACGTATCTTGCGCAGAATTTGCATGGGCGGTAGACATAGACCCATCGTGGCCTGTACACATAGCCTGCAACATATCCAACGCACTTTCATCACGAACCTCGCCTACAATAATTCTGTCAGGTCTCATTCGCAACGCCGTCTTGATAAGTTTCCGCATCCCGATCTCACCCTTACCCTCTGAATTACTGTTCTTCGTTTCTAAGCGCACAATGTTTGGCTGTGGCAATCTCAATTCGGCAGAATCCTCCACGGTAATAATTCTTTCCTCAAAATCAATATACCCCGACAATACATTCAGAAAAGTAGTTTTACCGCTGGAAGTACCTCCGGACACAAAAATATTGACACCGGATTTTACACACTCTGCTAAAAAATCTGCTTCTTCTTTACACAGAGTTTCATTTTCTATAAGAGTTTCCATTGTAAAACTTTTTTCCGAAAATTTCCTTATGGTAACCACCGGCCCGTTTATCGCCACAGGTCTTAGCACAATGTTTACACGAGAGCCGTCAGCAAGTCTTGAATCAACAATGGGCGAGCTTTCATTTACACTTCGGTTAACCCAGGACACCATAGCTTGTATAACGTTAAAAAGCTGCATCGCATCTGTATACCGGCTTTCATAAAGAACCATTTTACCTCCCTTCTCTACGTATATAGCCTCTGTCCCATTAATCATAATCTCGTTTACTTCCGGATCGTCCAATAAAGGTTGAATGATGCCAAGTTTCCGATGAGCATTAAAGACAATTTTTAGCAACTCCGCCTTTTGAGCTTCGCTGACAGAGGTTTTTTCAGAAAGCTTGTCTACACAAGCGCCTATCAGATCTTTGAACTCCTTGTCACTATAATATCTGGACGTTTCAATCCTTAACGAAAGATCCCTTTCAATAATATCCACAAGGTATTGACTTATCATACCGCCTGCACCTCCCTCTCTGATAATTAAATGGTATCATCTGCTATCCTCTGTTTCAAACCGCACCGTTCGACTTATTTCGACCTCTATCGACCCTTTGCATTATGCAGGTTTTCCGCATCCGTCGTCCTTTTCTACGCTTCCGTATTTCTGCCACTGTCTTCCGTATACTTTGCCGGTAACAGCACACTCCCTAAAAGAATTGTCGGTAAAGAACAATTCCTGTATCTCCACTTCCAACGCCCTGGCAAACCGAATCAACTCTATGTCAGAAAGGTCACGGGTGCCGTTTTCAATTCTGCCTATTGTGATTCTTGTCATAAAGCTTCCCTGCAGACTCATTCTTTCTGCCAATTCCGTCTGAGTCATTTTGCGTTTTGGCCCCACCAATTTTGCAAGCCTGATTGTACGGATTTTGTCGCCACACACGTTTTTTCGCTCTGCATACTGCACTCTTCTCTTAAATGTTTTCATAATTATTACCTCCAATTAATAAAATTATGTACAAGCCTTTTGCGGCTTTTATACCTTGACTTTATTGATAAAATTTTTTACTATATTTATATAAAAAATTTTAAAATATTGGGAGAGTACAATGAGTTTCAGTAATTGTAAATTGAAAATTGCTATAAAAAAACTATCATTTTTATTGGCATTTGTATTAGTATTTTGTGCGGTTGCAGGCATCTCTCCGTTGCCTTCTCACGCCGCAGAATTAGTTATCGTCCTTGACCCCGGTCACGGCGGCTCAGATCCCGGCGCTGAAAATACTGTTGACGGGAAATTATATCAGGAAAAAACTCTTAACCTGAAAATTTCACAGGCAGCGAAAGCATACCTTGATAAATTCAGCGGTGTAAAGGTCGTTATGACCCGAAATGACGACAATACTTATCTCACACTGGGTCAACGAGTTGCCTTTGCAAATAAACAAGGTGCTCACGCACTTGTCAGCATTCATAATAACTCCAGCGGCGAGTCCAGTGCAGGCGGCGCATTGATCATTGTAGCTGACAATGATTTCAGACCCGACCTTAGTAAGCAGACTCAGGATATGTCGAGAAAGATTCTTTCTCACATGTGCTCCGTAGGGTTAAGAGACCGCGGTCTTATGACACTTATGGCGAACTCCGGAAGCTACGTAGTATACTATCCCGACGGTTCTCCGCAAGATTATTACGGCATAGTTCAGCGTTCAATCCGTGCAGGTATACCGGGCATAATTATTGAGTCCGCTTTCATAAGTTCCCCTGATGACGTCCGAAAATATCTCAGCTCCGACGAAAAGCTTTCCGCTTTAGGAACTGCAATAGGAAAAGGCATTGCCGAATATTACGGACTCTCTGAAGGAAGCACGTTTGATACTGCATACCGTTCTCCCATCAATGCAGAAAAACTTGACTTCACCCTTTCTCACCACGCAGATCTTGTTTACGCCTTCGGCGATTCAAAGAAAACGTATAACAAAGAAAACGGTGTTACACTTTCTTCATCGTCATCAGCTCCCACCGCATATCTCGACTATATGGGAATGACGTTGCAGACCTCCGAGTACTCTGCGGCAGTAATAACAGCAAAGGCATCCTACGACGGTGCAAAAATGTCAGTTTATTATGGTGCTGACGAAGTCTACACCATCAATTCCGACTACTGTTACTCCACAACCTTGTCAACCGACTACAGACATTATGTAATAGATTTTTCAGGGTCTCCCATCTGGGACCTTGGTGTGAACTTTCTCCAGCTTAACGTCAAAGGCGCGGAGTCACTCTCCTTGAAAAATATTGAATTTTTCTCCTCGGTGTCATCGATTCCGTACAGTGATACAGTGTCCGTAAACAAGGGCGGCGGCGCAATACAGACTTCAACTCCTGCACCCACAAGCACGCCAAAGCCTACGAGCACTCCCGCTCCAACGGCTACACCCGCACCTACAAGCACACCGGAGCCCACAAAGGCACCTACCGAAGAGCCTACTGAGGTTCCCACCAATACTCCCACAATTAAGCCTACGGCTTTTCCTTCCGAAACCAACGTTTCTGAAACACTTCCGCCAAATACAGAAACGACCCCAAAGGAAGAGTCCACCGCCATCGTTGAAAATAACGACGACACACAAGGCAGCAGAGCAGCATTGATAGTCGCGCTGGTATGTACAATTGCATTAGCGATTGCAATATTGATTGCATTGATAGTTATTGAACGCAGAAAATAAACAAAAAAGTCCATACAAAGATTTGGTTACCGATCTTTTGCATGGACTTTTACTATATTGTTTGCTATGTTTATTTGTAATAATTGCGGTTATTCAGTTGTTAAAATCACTCTGTTTCCTCAGCATTCTCTGTTTGCTGAGCAATATCATCAATCTCCTTCTCCTCTTCCTCTTTTCTTCTCGCTGCAGCATTTTGTTCAGCAGCTTTTCTCCTTTCAGCCTCGGCCGCTAAGCGGGCCTGTCTTTTTTGTTCTCTTTCTTCAGCTTCCTGCTGTCTCTTCCGATGAAATTCTTTTGCTTCATCACCGGACATAACAGTTACCTCAGAAACCGGTAATACACTGATGTCAGTTTCATTCTCTTGTTCAAATTTTACAGAAACAGTTTCTCTCAGCAGGTTGTTATCTACGACAACCCCTTCGCCCTGCTCTGTTTTTACTACACTTCCTACAGCAGGAACGATCTTCATTGCGCTTTCGTACGCCTCTTGCTCGTATTTAAGACAGCAAAGAAGCTTTCCGCAATTGCCTGATATCTTCGTAGGATTCAATGAAAGGCCCTGTTCTTTTGCCATCTTAATAGATACCGGCTGAAAAGCCCCCATACAAGAGGAACAGCAGAATTCTCTTCCGCAAATTCCCAGACCGCCTACCAACCTTGCATGGTCACGTATGCCTACCTGACGAAGTTCTATACGTGTCTTAAAAGTGGCAGCAAGATCTTTCACAAGATCTCTGAAATCAATCCTGTTTTCTGATACAAAATAGAAAAGTACTTTGCTTCGGTCAAAGGTGTACTCTACGTCAATGAGTTTCATATCAAGGCCGTGCTCTTTGATCTTTTCTGCGCATATAACAAAAGACTCCTTCGCCTTTGCAACGTTGTCGCAATGGGTGGCAATGTCCGCATCCGTAGCAATTCTTATCACCTCTCGAACGGGTGCAATAGACTCCTCATCTTCGATCTCTTTCGTCGCAATCACCACTTCACCGAACTCAATGCCGCGAGAGGTTTCAACTATAACAAAATCACCATCCTCAGGCTGATGTCCGTTTGGTGAAAAGTAATATATTTTTCCTGCAGGTTTGAACCTTACACCAGTTACTGTAATCATTTTTTCTCCTTTCAAAATCAGCTCTCCCTGAGCTGTATAAGCATACTGTCAATAGTAATATCAGGCGCTGCATTGCGGCGTAGATTTTTATAACACTCGTCAACAATTTCCAGACATCTGACTGCGCGATAATATCCTATATCACGCCCTAACACACCTATCTCTTCTTTAAAATCCGGATTCTGAAGAATAGCCTTTCTGCCGAATCTGGAGGCAATCATAACATCTCTTAAAAATGACATCATCGTAAAAAGCGTAAACTCATAATTAGTGCCCTTATTACCCATTATCTCTGTCATTCTGAGTTTTGCATCAATCTCTCTTTTAAGAAGTCCTTTCAGACAATTAAAAACAGCCTTTCTTTTCTCATCAAGAGTGTCACTGTCAAGGAACTCTGTAACTCTGCCCATAATTCCGTCTGCATAGGAGCAAAGCAATTCCGTTTTTTCAACGTCAGGCTTGCGGTTTTGCATTATACACAACTGTTCATATTTTTCCTTAATTTCATCATTAGTGTTTCTGGAAAAATCTATGCGTATAACTCTTGACCTGATCGTTCCCAACATTGAAAGAATGTTATTGCACATAAGAAGTATCATAGCATAGGACGGAGGCTCTTCCAATATTTTAAGCAAGGCATTCTGGGCTTGCTCCGTCATCTTCTCTGCAGTATCTATGACGTAAATTTTCTTTGCGCTGAAAACAGGTGCTGTAACAATATCATCCTGTAAATTTCTTACGGTTTCTACACTTACCGTATTTTTTCCTTCGCCGCACCCGATAACCTTATAGTCAGGGTTTGTGGAATTATCCATCAATACACAGCACTCACATACTCCGCACCGCTTACCGTCTGATGACGACGGACACATAACAAGACCGGCAAACTCCTTTGCAAAAGACTTCTTTCCTATTCCTTCCGGACCGTTAAACAGGTAGGCATGACCTACTCTGCCGGATAAAAACAATTCCGACAAAGTTTCCTTTACTCTATTTTGTCCGATAAGTCTCTCAAATGCCATGTTTTAAATTCTTGCTACTCCTGTTTTTCTAGCGGCCTTTGCCACTGCCTCTGCGACTACCGCAGCAACCCTCTCGTCAAAAGGAGAAGGAATAATATAGTCAGGCTTCAACTCTTCGTATGATATCAGGCCTGCAATAGCGTTAGCCGCTGCAATTTTCATTTCATCATTAATATCAGATGCTCTTACGTCAAGTGCGCCTCTGAATATTCCCGGGAACGCCAGCACGTTATTAATCTGATTCGGATAGTCACTTCTGCCTGTTCCCATAACCGCAACGCCTGCGCTCTCTGCAACGGAAGGCATTATTTCAGGGATGGGGTTTGCCATCGCAAAAACGATAGGGTCTTTCGCCATAGTTGAAATATACTCCGGTTTTAACACGTTGGCTGCGGAAACACCGATAAACACGTCAGCATCCTTCAAAACGCCTCCGCCAAGGGTTCCCATTATCCGCTCTCTGTTTGTCACAAGCGCAAGTTTTTTCTTTGCGTCGTTAAGGTTGTCACGACCCTCGTATATAGCGCCGCTCCTGTCACATACGACTACGTTTTTAAGTCCGCTTTTCATAAGAAGTTTTGCTATCGCAACTCCTGCAGCACCGCATCCGTTAATGACAGCTCTTACGTCGGTTATTTTTTTGTCAACCAGTCTTAATGCATTTTTCAGTGCCGCCAGAACAACAACCGCCGTTCCGTGCTGGTCATCATGAAATATCGGAATATCACATTTTTCCTTGAGCTTTTCTTCTATCTCAAAGCATCGGGGAGCTGAAATATCCTCAAGATTTACACCTCCGAAACTTCCGGACAACAAAGAAACTGTGTCAACAATCTCATCTACTGATTTTGACTTTATGCAAAGCGGAATTGCATCCACGTCTCCGAATGCCTTAAACAAAGCAGCCTTGCCTTCCATAACCGGCATACCCGCTACAGGACCTATATCTCCCAAGCCTAAAACTGCCGTTCCATCAGTAACAACTGCCACAGTATTCCATCTACGCGTGTATACGTAAGAAAGAGACTCGTCTTTCTGGATTTCCAGACAAGGCTCTGCGACACCCGGTGTATACGCTACGGCAAGCTCTTCTTTAGTTCCTACGGGTGCTCTTGAAACCACTTCGATTTTTCCTTGCCATTCTTTATGCTTTTTTATTGCTGTGCTTTCTTCCATAAAAGCCTCCGTTTGACAATTACATTCCAAATTTAAGAGCAGAGATTTCCTTTATTTCAAGTTCGATTTCCTTTTCAATTCGTCCTATATCCCTGATAATATCCTCACGTGTTTCTTCAACCTTTACACTCTCGCGATTTCTCTGTGAGTCTCTCGCTGCACCGAATTTCTGGTGCTTGGGATTTCTCTGCGTATGTACGTCGCGATTATCCTGAGCATTATTCTGAGCCTGGATACTTTTCTTCACAGGACCGTCTGCAATATTTTTTCCGGCCTCCCGCTGTGCAATATTATCCTTGGCATCTCTGCGATTTTCGCCGTTACTTTTTTCATTAGGATTATTATATCGGTTGCGTTTCTCATAGTTACGATGCCCGTTATGATAATGCCTGCCGTTACCGCGGCCCTGCTGATAGTTTCTTCCGTGACCGTCGTGATTTGCTCCGCCTTCTCCGATTTTTACGTTGTTTGCCTTGTCATTATTAAGCTCTGACATTTGACCCTCCATACAATATGTTATAATTATTTTCCCGGAATAACGATTTTTTCTCCGGTCTCGCAATCAGTAAAGACCAGATTAGTCCCTACTTTAGTTTTTTTCATCTTTCCGGCTTTATATAAAACCTCGCAACAGCATCTGATTCCGTACATACGTATATCGCCGTATTTCTCACAGAAATTATAAAATGCATACTCCTCATAGAGACTCTTTGAATTTTCATAGACTACCGGAGCCCCCATACGGCTGTCGTAGCATTTTATATTTTCGGGTAATACTGAGCCGGTAATAATACACTCCGGTTTTGCATAAGTGCCAAAGCGATAATCCTTCATTTTTACAAAAGAACTTTCATAAAGCAGTGAAACACTTTCGAAGTTTTCAAAGCTGGAAAAGTCCTTGGTACGAAAAGCGCCTTCTGCCACTATCACCTTGGATGGATCTGCTTCTATCTCCAGAACCGTATCAGACTCACGCACCGGAGGAAGATCACCCGGCACAATGGCAGCAAATATGCATTTTTGTTTTTTCCCTCCGACAATAACACCGCCGTCTTTGTACTCGTCAGAATCAAGTCCGCATGCAAGCACACGCTCCGCCCTGTCAGAGGCAATTTTATAATATACCTTCATCTTCGTTGCTCCGTTAATTTTTTTGCTAATGCAACAATTTATATTATACTATACAAAAAAATTTTTTACAAGTTTTTTAATACTGTCCCTATGCTGTCTTTTTTCCTTCAAATATCAGATTTTCAATAATAAACCCATATTGACCGGTCAATCGTGATACCGAATCCTTGCAGTAGTAACTTCCGTTGATGTTTTTCCGTGTTCTCCTGTCTGAATCCTTCTCTATTGTTCCGAGATATCTGTGTTCTCCTAAAGACGTTACCACAGCCTCGTGATCAGCACTCTCCTTGTCACAATAATCCCAACCCACAAACCGCAGTTTTGGCAGCGGAACTGAATAATTCTCCATAAAACTGCTGTAAAATGCTTTTTTGTAACAAACCGTATCCGCATCAGTTTCCGTGGGAATAATCACGTAATCACTGTAGCGCATAAGCTCCGCCTGTTGAAAAACGTCCGTATGAGCTCTGTCATAAAGCAAGGTAATATCAAAATGACTATAGCACCACACCACAAAATCTCTTATCTCAACGTTTTCCAGCTCCAATTCATCCAACACGTTGCAGGCAGACACGTAAAGCTCCGGATTATCAAAGCACCGGTAAAGCATTCCATCGTCAATCCACTCATCCGGCAAGCAATCAAACCAATCGCATCTGATTCCGAAACAACTACGCTCGCCGTCCGCAACCATAAAAGTTTCATCAATATCAGCCTTTATAGGCAGGTAATACAAAAAAGAGTCACTGACATAGCTGCTCACGTCAAACACCGCAGTCCGCATATTATATTTTTTTGACAACACGTAAGCAAGTTCGGCCGCAAAGGCAGGGTTTTCCGGAATATAAAGCACCATGCGCCTGTATCCGCGCCTGTTTTTAGGAAAAAACACCACCTTTTCCGCCGGCGAAGAAGCCCTTTCCTCCTCGGCATAGTTGATTTTTCCTGCATTTACCGTCATATTTTCCACCTGAATAACGGGAGCGGAAACATCTTTTTCAACTTTATTTTTTCCGTAAGTCCTAATTTCAGATAATATCTCAAAGCAGGCATCCTCCGCTTCTGACATATCTGCATACCGATCTTCTGCTCTGTGAGCTGTACATTTTTCGTAAAAAGCCTTCACCGCCTCACTTTTAAAATTGACAGACTCCTTATTTACAGAGCCAAATACCATAAAGCGCAAAAGCATTCCCAAAGAATAAATGTCCGAAGCATACGATATTACTCCGTGATACACCTCCGGCGCACTGTAGTCCCTGCTGGCAAAGCATATAGTGTTAGAGGACCGCATTCCGTCTTTTCCTGCAGACTCGTCAGGACTCTGGGCGCTTTCAAAATCTATAAGCTTGACTCCGTAGTCTGTAACGATGATATTTTCAGGCTTCAGATCACAATAAACTTTTTTACTTTTATCATAAAAAAGCTCCAAAGATACACAAATTTTAAATATTAACTCCAAAGCTCTCTTCTCGTCTGCAATTTCTCCGGAATAGACATACTCCGAAAGGTTCTCGCCCTTTACCCATTTGCGCGCCAGATATTCGTAACCGTTTTCCACCCAGTATCCCAGATAGTCGTGAGCATAACATTGCTCCCAGATTCCGGCTTCATTTCCGCCCCGTTTCCCTCCGGCCGGCCACCTTTTAATCGCCACCGCCTCACCGCTTACCTTTTCAATCCCCTTGATAACAGAATTCTCGCCAAACTCTTCATCAGAAACGTATTTTCCGTGACAATAAAAACTCATAACACATACCCCCTCGTTAAGGTATGGCAATAGTACTCTAAACAACCGACTCTTGTCCAGTATTTACTGTAAATTAGTCGTGTTCAAACGTCAAAACATTTTATTAAAATTACTTATATTTATCAAAATTTTTAACAATAACTTTTTCTCCGTGGCTGAACATTTATTCCCCAAAATAGATTTCGCAAGGAAATAAATGATACACCCTAATAACATCATCTGACAAATAATTGCACCACCTTTTCCGCAAGCCACTTTGCCGGAGCAAGGGGCCCGGGAATCTGGTAATTGAAAACAAAGAAACAAAAAAATATTACCGTAAGCAAAACTCCGGAGACTATCAAAGTTCCGTAGTACAACACCTTGCCGTCTTTATTGAATTTCAGTTTTGACAAATGTTCCGTCGCATTGCAATTTCTCCCCATCAGTCCCTTGACCGCGCATATCAGAACCAGCCCCAAAGGAATGAGAAGTTCAAAAATCCAGACGTAAAAAGGCATTGACACGTAGCTCCATTCCTTCATTTCGCTGTTTGACGAAAAAAGCACCAACGAAACACACCACACAAGCATTCCGAAGGGCAACACAAACCTGGTGCTTCCCCCTCGTTCTGCCGTATTTGCCAACAGCTTTGAAAGACAGTAAAGCGACAAGGACACCCGAAAGAAAACGGTTGTCACAAAAAGAATTGCATAAATCAGCTCCAGCCTGCTGAGAACCTCTCCCACGCTTATGAGCCGCGCCGCCTGAAAAGATATTGCCGTAACGTTTTTTGAAAACTCCCCGAACACTGCATTGTCCCTGAAAACAGCAAATATTATCAGGCCTGCAGACAGCATATATCCTAAAACCAAAGCCTTTCCCAGCTTGCTTTTTTTGTAATACCCTTGAGTCAGCTCCTCTCTGGATTCATTTTCGTCAAAAAGCTCCAAAAAGATCATCAAGTTTGCAAAAGGTTCAGCAATTGCGGTAACCACCGCCTTGGTATAGGTACCCTTATTTAATGTAAAGACAGGCAATAAATTATTTATTTCAAGACTTTCTGTCAACAGAGGCACAGATATTATTACGTAAAAAAGAAGCATTGCCGCAAATAGAAACGCCATGCCGCACAGGTTTTCGCCGCCTCTTGACGCGCTCATAAGACAAGAAATCATTAAAATCCCTGTGATAACTATTATCGGAGTCTGCGGAAGCATATTGGTCGAAAGAAAGCCGGAAAATCTTGACACCGTAGCGCAAACCCTTATGAAAAAATACAGAAGATATATATATGCAAACACAGTGCCTGCTTTTTGTCCTAAAATATTCCTCAGGATACCCGAAAGCTCCCTTCCGCGATTTTTATTATATAAATATATTATCGGAAGAAGGCCCAGAAGCCCTCCCACAGCCGCAGGAATTATAGCAAGCCATGACTCCTGAGCGGTGTAGGAAAACAACAGCGACTGGAACAGCGGTGATGCCTGCAAAAAGCAAAAAACAGAAAACATCAGTTGCTTGTCCGTTATAAGCCTTGACTGCTTTGTCATTTCTTGTCGTCAACCCCTTTCCATTGCACCTCACCGGTAAGGTCGCCTACGTCTTCAATGTTTATGTCAATGTTAAAATCAAAAGCAATTTCATTGTACATTTCCTGCCACGACTGTTGATATTTTTCCCACAACACAGGCGTTTTTTTATACACCTTATTGCCAAGGCAGAAAACATCGCACTCCATCTCCTTTGACTTTTCCCATGCCGATAATATTTCCTCTTTTACCGTATCCGAAGCAGCGCTTCTTATCTTTTTTGTCAATTCATTGTCAAGGAGCCCTTCGTAGCCTGACAGCCCCGCAATATTTGCGTATATTTCACACCGTATATCCACAGACACTTTGCCGTTATCATCTATATTTACAGAGGTAAAGGTCTTGCATTCAAACACCTCTATCTCTGTATCCACGTCATCAAAGGATGCCTCGATAATGCCCCGGTCCACCTTGTCCCTTACCCACAGAGCGCCTCTCGTTTCCCTCTCGTCCAGTTGCCCTACCATAACGTCACCTTTAAACACTGCAGACCCATTGACCTCAAATTTTTTCTCTCCGCCTTCTTCGCCCTTAGCGCCCTTTGATGACTTCTCCCCGGACTCTTCACCGCCCGCGGACGCAGGCTCTTCTTTTATTCTTACAACAGGAACAAGGCAGGTACTCCCTTCTGCCGTTGCATCTCTCACAAAATCAAGCAGATTACATTCCACGCTGCCGGAGTTGGTAGCCTGATTTCTGATAAGCTCTGCCAATTCCTTTGCCGGAACGTGCTCGTAATTTGTGTCTGCCGCCAATATCTCCGCGGCCTTTCCCTCTGACACCGCCAGAAGCACCGAGTAACGCATTTCATTGTCACGGAGAAAGAAATCCATCTCACCGCCAATGCCCTCCTGTCTGGCCAACTGACTGCCGAAAACTACAATCTGATTGTGAGAATTGTAAAGTCTCCTTGACGAAACGTGAGTAACACTTCTCAATATCTCAAAAATATTATTGCCGGTATCCGAAAACTCGCTGTAGGACTCCTTTGAAGCGCCCTCTCCCGAAGAGCCGGAATAAGGCACCGGGTTTGCCACCTGTACACCCACAGAAAGAGTCCCCTCGCTGTCTCCGTCGTTCAGGTCCACGGTAATGCCCATAACCACCGCCAGATCCGAAAACTCCCTTTGGTCCCAGCAGCCCGCAAAAAAAGTTGTAGATATCACCGATAGAGCAATCAAAATTATTCTTTTCCATTTCATAATATGACCCTCACTTTCCATCCGGCGGCACCGGCGTGTTCTCTCTCACCTTATTCCTTTTTGCCAGCAAATGAGGCCTTGTCCGCATTAACCACAAAGGAGCCCTTATCAACGTATCCTTCTGGTCGCTGAGATTAAAGGGCACGATAGGCGCCATATACCTGTAGCCAAAGCTTTCAATGTCTGCAAGTCTTACAAACAGCACCAACGCCCCAAGGGCAATTCCATATCCTCCCAGGAAACCGCCCAGAAACAAAAAAATAAATCGCAGAAGCAAAATCGGTGCAGAAAACGTAGACACAACAAAACCTGACACCGCAGTAAAGGCAATTACAATTACAAGGGGAGCGCTTACAAAACCCGCAGACACCGCCGCCTCACCCATAACAAGAGCGCCCACAATGCTTATGGTCTGCCCGATGGGCTGCGGAAGCCTCACCCCGGCTTCCTTCAGAATTTCAAAAACCACCACCATAAACATTGCCTCAAAAAAAGCCGAGAACGGTATCCCCTCCCTTGCCGCTCCCATTGTGAGAAGCAACGAAGTGGGTATCATCTCCTGATGGAAGGTCGTCAATGCAACGTAAATTGCCGGCGCGAAAACCGATACAAAAAAGGCGCTGTACCTTAAAAGTCTCAAAATCGTTACCGACAAGAAATTACTGCTATAGTCCTCTGCGGTCTGAAAATTCTCTGCAAAAAAATGGGGCATGGTAAGCACGTACGGCGTTCCGTCAATTATCACTCCCACACGCCCCTCAAGAAGCTTTGCCGCCAGCACGTCAGGCCTTTCCGTATATCCTACCGTGGAAAACATTGAAGTAGGCTCGTCCTCGACGTACTGCTCAACGTAGCCGCTGCTCACCACTGAATCCACGTCAATGGCCCTGATTCTTTTCTTCACCTCTGACACCAAGGCCTTGTCCGCAATATTATTCATATACACCACGGAAACAGGCGTCTTGGTCTGCCTTCCCACCACCATATTGTCAAAGCAAAGTTCCGTGTTTTTTATGCGGCGCCTCACCAGGGCAGTATTGGTCCTGAGATTTTCAATAAAGCTTTCTTTAGGCCCTCGGACAGACATTTCAGTATCAGACGGTTTCAGCGCCCTCTTGTCGTATCCCCTTGCCCCGATAATGAAGCATCCTTTGTACCCGTCAATAAACATAATGCAGTCGCCCATAAGGCACATAAACAGGGCATCCTCAAAATCCTCGGCATTTCTCACGTCCCCTGCCGCAAGCATCACGTTTTTTATGTCCTCATCACAGTTTATTTCCTTTCTGCCCTCAGCCCCTGCCCTTGCACCGCCGTACATCAGAGGCTCCACAATTTCGTTACTGAGAATTTTTCCGTCTGCAAGGCCGTCCACGAAAATCAGCGCCGCCTTGCGCATATTTTTTTCTTTCCCTACAGGAAATTGAAACCGCCTTATTTTCAGATCCTCAGAATCGTGAAACAGCTCCTTTACCGCCTCAACGTTTTTCTCCAGACTTACACTGATGGTCCTTTGAAATTCATCAGGACTGCCGATACCTTTGTATTTTTTTTCCCCTTTTAACTTGATTGCCGATAATACCCAACGAAGGAAGCCCCGTCTTTTTTTCATCTGCGCCACCGCCCCGTCTTTTACTATTTAACTTTACGGTATTTTGCCCTGTTGCGGAAAAAATATACAAAAAAAGCCCCACACACCGCAAAACAGCGCATGGGAGCTTATCTTAGCTTATGATATTACTTTTTCTTACTCGCCCTCAAAAACAGCCACAGAGCCCACGTCATAGCCTGCAAGCTTTTCACGGCCCTTAAGGTTCACCAGTTCAATGAGGAAAATGATTTTCGTCACTTCTCCACCCAGCTTCTCCACCAATTTTACAGCCGCAGCCGCAGTTCCTCCCGTAGCCAGAAGATCATCCACAATAACAACCTTCTGACCGGGCTTTATGGCGTCCTTATGTATCTCAATCTCTGCAGTACCGTACTCAAGTTCATATTCCTGAGATACGACTTCTGCAGGAAGCTTTCCCTTTTTCCTCACAAGAACAAAGGGCTTGTGCAGATTGTAGGCAATAGGCATGCCGAAAATGAAGCCCCGGGACTCAAGACCTGCCAGCACGTCGCATTCTACACCATCAAGAAGCTTCTGAAGCTCATCAACGGCAAGTGTCAATCCGTCAGCATCTGTAAGCACTGTGGTAACGTCTCTGAAAATAATTCCCTCTTTCGGAAAATCCGGAATGCTTCTCACATAATCTTCAACCTTTTTCATCATATTCCTCCTGTGTTCCCATTACTCCAATGACTTTATAACTCTCAAAAGCACGTTAACAGAATGCTCCGCCGCCTCTTTTAAAAACTGAGGATAATTCTCGTGAGCGTTGCCGTCTGCATCGTCTGAAATTGCCCTTATTACAGCAAAGGGAATTCCGTTTACGTAACACACCTGGCCAATGGCAGCGCCCTCCATCTCACAGGCAATAGCGCCGAAAGTCTCCACGATGCGCTTTTTTCTTTCATTATCGGCAATGAAACTGTCGCCGGAAGCAATTGTGCCAACGCAGTATTGGTGACCCTCTTTTTCCGCAGCTTTGGAAATCAAGCCCACAAGCTTCTCGTCACAATTTATATTGACAACGTTGATTCCGGAAATAAGTCCTGCAGGATCGCCCAGCGCAGTAGTGTCCATATCGTGCTGTACAACGTCTGAAGCAACGGCAATGTTTCCGATGGAAAGCTTGTCCGTAAGCGTTCCGCCCACACCTGTGTTTATTATGTAGTCAGGCCCGTATCTCAGTATCATTATCTCAGCGCAGATGCCAGCGAAAACCTTTCCAATGCCGCAAGCTGCAACCACCACGTTATTTCCGTTGATTTTTCCTCGCGTAAATTCAACGCCGCTTATCTTCTGGGACACTTTCCCTTCCATTAACGCCTTCAGTCCTTCGACCTCAACACCCATTGCTCCGATAATTCCTATCATAGCCGTTCCTCTTTTCATCAAATTATTTTATCCAAAACCTCAAGAATAATATTCAAAATTAATCTTTTCTTTACTGTTTAATACGTCAAGATATCTCCTGCATTCCCTCTTCGCATCCTCTATATCAAGGCAAAGATAATTTCCGCATTCCACCCTTGTAGCCCCGAAAACGTCGCCTTGGTGCTCCACCGTTTTTTCAAGGGCAAGCTTTACTTCCCTTAGAACTCTCTCCGGCTTTTCATCTCTCACGATTAGGTAGAACCCTGTGCGGCAACCCATAGGCCCGAAATAAATCACGTTCTCCTTAATGTCAGAATTTCTCAGAAACGTAGCCATCATGTGCTCCACAGAATGCATCGTGCAATCGTCAATATAATCGCCGCCGTTAGGCACTCTGGTCCTGAGATCATACGTCACAAGATCTCCGTCAATTCTGGAAATATACATTCCCGGCACGATTTTGTCATGGTCTACCGAAAAGCTTGCAATCCGTTCAACATTCTTCTCCACGAAAACGCCACCTCATCAATCAAACTTCTTGTATTATACCATTGCCGCAATAATACTTCAAGTCCTTTTGCCTCAATCCGGCTCGCCACCCTAATCAAATAAAAATTTTTTTGGCAAAGTAATTCCGTAAGAAAACAGGCATCCGCTGTAAGACGGACGCCTTTAGTAAACTTTTTATCATTATCAATTAATATTCAATTTAAAAGACAAAAGCAAGCGCGCCGTATATACATAACATTATCGTCATAATAACTCCTGCTATGATATTCTTCTTATACTTATATCCTTTGGCTTTTAGCATAAGGCCTAAGATTATCGACGATACGGGAATAGGCGTAAATAAATAAAGAATCCACATATTTCCGGGGAAATATCCGTTTTCGCCTGTAATCACCGAAACAACGCCTACTCCAAAGAACAACGATGCAATCGAGGCAATAAACAACACAAGTGATGCCATGCTCCATTTACGTGGAGTAATAGTCTCTTTGGTATTGGCGGATAATTTGTACATACAAGCGTACAACCCTGAATTTTCCTTTACTTCATTTTGGCGCATAAGAAACAATTGCCCGCCATATTGAAGAAATATCCAATTTCCGTACTGCTTTAATTGTTCTATATCTTTGTAATAACATTTTGAGTTACGAGTCATTTCTCCCCGGTGAAATATCTTTATGTCGATATATTCATCAAAAAGTCTATATTCATAAACATTTTCAGGAATACGCTCTATGCTCTGTGCCCAAGCTTTTTTATACATCAGAAAACCTTTAATAACAGCTGTCAAACAAACCAAGAACGCACCAACATAAAACATCGTAATCGCAGTATGTGCGAACAAGGTTAGTATAATAAACAACACCAAAACAATCAAAAATATGCAAGGCTTTTTATAAACCGAGTCTCTTTGAATCCTGTACACTTCTTCTATCTCCTCTTTTGTAAAGGCAAATTGATAAGTTTCATTGGGCTCGACTTCAGACGCACAATCTTTTACCTCAGCAGTTGAAATATCACTCATAAAAGGCCCTCCTTTTTCCTTTATTATAGCAAATATTATAGCAAATCACAACAATAAAAAAAAGAATTGATTTGTAAAATTATTCTATTCCGGAAACAAGTTTTTCTTGATAAAACATATTAAATATGCTTTAATATAAATACGGAAAACACGCAGGAGCTTACTATGAAAAAAACAATAAGCACCACCCAAAATCCCACACTTTTTTAAAAATTTTTTTGAAATCCCACACTTTTTTGTTCCAACGGGTAGGTTCAAACAAAATAAAAACATCTATAATATGTATATCTGAAAAGGAGGTATTATCTATGAGCTATATTGGAAAATGGACTTTTCATTCCATTGGAATGTTCAACGATAACGACGAGCTTGTCTACATGAATGCGGAGGAATATCTGAAAGCCCCCATGCTTTATATCGACGAGTCGGACCCGGAGGCTGTTGCCGACGAAATGAAAGAAAGGAAACAGATGGTTAACGGCAAGCTTGCCATTTGCGACGACGGCAAGTTCTATATGCTCATGCCTCTCCCCGAAGGCGTTTCGCAGGAGGAAGTGGACGCCGCAGTTTCAGCCGGCCACATCAAGTTATACGACGGAATGATAACCGACGAACCCAAAACGTGGGAAGAACGAAACGGCGAACTTTGGCTTGAAGTAGGACTGGGCATGAGTGAGGACGGCTGGGTTAAACTTTCCGACGAGGACGGTTTGATTAACTTTATAAATATTCGCTATTCAAAGGCTGACTAAAAGGAGGACAATACAATGGGTATTTTGGATTCATTAAAAAGATTTGCAGAATCAACCTTGAAAAAGGAAGCGACAAAAGTAGTAAACGATGCGGTTAAGTCCGTGGGAAAGGGCAGAAATCATACTGAAACCTTTACCTTTGCGGCGCTTCCCACAAACGTTGCCGAATTGCAGGCATTGCCGGAAGCATCCCTTGACACCGCTTTCAAGGCAACAGCATTGACCCTTGCGGCACTTTGCCGCTACGAGCATAATCAGGCTGACTCAATCGAAATGCTTAACTTCTTGAAGGGACCGTCAGACCTCAGCACCTACGAAAAGCAATTTATCCAGGAGCGTCTGAAGGAAAGAATGTATATCCCCCGCTCCTTCTTTGCAGGGGCAACACCACAAAACGGATACGTTCCCACCACCCCCTACACTATTACTGTCATCGAAAATCCCTATTCATTCGACAATGAAAACTGGGCAACGCTGTACGTAAAAAGCGGTGGCGGCGACAACGCAAGACCTGTGCAGCTCCGCAAAAAGCCTTCTACCGGACAATGGTTTTTAAATGATATCCAGTGTCTCTCTGAAATTCGTGTACCTGTAGAGAAAGACCCGTGGGCATGATCTTGCAACCCTTTGACAACGGCATTCTGCGAGTGCTGGTCCCCGAAGGCTGGAAACACTTTTACGGAATCGACTCAGATGGCAAAGCGAGTCCGAAAAAGTTACATATTTACAAGGACGCACAAACAGAATTGGACATTTTTTCCAAGGCAGGTATTACCGTCATTTTCTACGGCAAGGATGAAATATACGTTCCGGTAAAATTTCTTTACGACAACGTTCAGGACCTTGAGCCCTTCTTTTGCGGCAACAATCTCTGGAACGGCTACACCTGCACCAGCTTCGGATATCCCTATACAATGCTGACCGCAAAGGCCGGCGATGCAACGTTTCAGGTTATAATTCTGACCCAGAACGGCGAAAACAAAATTTCTCTGAACGATGCAGACGTATGGGCAATCATCGAAAGCATAGCTGAAAGTAAATAAATAGAAAAATGCTCCGGGCTTTACCTTAATTATAAAGCTCGGAGCATTAACATTTTGTTTTTACAGGATTAGCCTAATTCTAAAAATCAGAGCTTATTCTTCAGCGGGTTTTGTAGCGGGTTCTGCTGCGGGTTCTTCAACTGCTTCAACCGGAGCATTATCTTCAGGAAGCTTTTGACCAAGGAGTGACGGCAATTGCATACCTGCCATTGCAAACACCTCGTCAAGAGGGGGAACAGACTTCATCATTCCTGAAATAAAATTAGCGGTAGAAGTTTTTCCGTCACCGTTTTGACCGCCATCCCAAACAGTAACCTTGTCAATCTTGATATTCTTGATTGCATCAACCTGAACACGCATAAGGTCTTCAAGCTTATCTGCTATGAGAAGCTTAAGGGCAGCGTCTGCGTCGCCTCCCGCAGACTTAACGACCTCTGCAAAGCCGGCCGCTTGTTTTTTGAGAATTTCTTCGGCACCTCGCGCTTCTGCTTCCATTTTAGCATAAATAGCGTCAGCCTCACCCTTGGCTTTTCTGCGAATTTGCTCAGCCTCAGCCTCTGCCGCAAGCTCCAGTTCCTTTTTACGAGCCTCAGCACGCACGATAATATCGGCTTCCAAGGTTGCCTGTTCCTTATCACGTCTTGCTTTTTCTGCCGCCTGCTCTGCCGCATAGGACTCTTCCAACGCCTTAGCCGCCTGAGTCTTTTCTGCTGTAGTTGAAATTTTGAGGGCTTCTGCCTCTTTCTCCTTAAGTGCCGCTACTGACATTGCAATCTTCATCTTTGCTTCATTTTCGCCTTCAATAGCAAGTGAATCAGCCTTAGAAACTTCAATTCTTTGTTCTTTCTTTGCATTAGCTTCACCGATAGAACCTTCTCTATCCTGTTCAGCAACACTCTTCTTCGCATCGTTAATGGCCTTGGCTGCAGCTTCTTTACCGAGTGCGGCAATGTATCCTGATTCGTCGCTGATATCGGTAACGTTAACGTTTATAAGTCGAAGACCGATCTTTTTAAGTTCAGTTTCAACATTTTCGCTAACCGCCGCAAGAAACTTATCACGGTTTGTATTAATTTCTTCGATATCCATCGTGGCAATGATAAGACGCAACTGACCGAAGATGATATCCTTTGAAAGTTCTTGAATTTCAGAAAGCTGAAGTCCCAAAAGGCGTTCTGCCGCATTTTGCATAACTCCGGGCTCTGTGGAAATACCAACCGTAAATCTTGACGGAACATCAATTCTGATATTCTGCTTTGAAAGTGCATTTTTGAGGTCAACCTGAATAGAAATAGGCGTAAGATCCAAATACGCATACGATTGAAATACGGGGATAATAAATTCTGCGCCACCGTGAATACACTTTGCACTGCGGTTTGAACCATCACCGTTTTTACCGATAGAACCATAAACTACCATAATTTTGTCTGAAGGACATTTTTTGTATCTCGAACATATCCACACAAAGAAAGACACCAAAACGAGTACAATTGCACCAACTAAAAATATAACTCCATAATCCATAAATTTTCCCTCCGTTTTTATTTATTTTCGTTTAACGACTAAACTGGTCTGTCCGCTTGTTCCGACAACAATTATCTCACAACCGGTAGGAATAGACTCAGTTTCATCGGTAACAGCATTTCTCTCAACGTAAGCGCCTTGAAGCATAATGTTGACCTTTCCCTCTCCTGTGCGTGAGGGCGGTATGGCGAGGTACACCTTTCCGGCAGACCCCAAAGCATTGCGGTTATCCGCAGTCCCGTCACTTTTGAGACGCATTACAATTTTGAACAAATAAGCTATAAGCACCATCATAGCAAAACCGCAAACCGTTGCCACAGGCAAAGTGATAAACAATTTTATCCCTGCGGATTGCATTACAACGCCGACCCATCCAAATATTACAAAAAAAGCAATTATTCCCCTGACAGTAAAAATATGCAGGCTTTCAAGCCCTGACACGTCGTTTATATCCATATCAGGAACCTCGTCTATAACGTCTCCGTCAAAATCCGCATCAGGCGCATCAATCGTAACGTCTCCGTCCGCGCCGTCATCAAAGCCGAAAAACATAAGTATTGTCTGTATCAGCAATACCAATGTCGCAGGAATAGCGATACAGTAAAACACTTGCACTATTATGTTTAAAGAATCCCACCATTCAACAAAAAACATTTACCTCTACCCCTTTAATAAAATTACTATTGCAAAGTCGAAAGCAACTCCCTGGCCGAATCACGAAGCTTTGACGCAGTATGAGCATAAAGCATAATCTGTAATATTTTTACAAGCTTTTGCCTGTCTGCCGGAAGCTTACCCTCAAAGTCCTGAGTAGCATTATGCGCAGCCTCTGAAACAATCGCCTTGTCAGATATATCAATTTCGCCATCGCAAACCATATCACAGTATCTGTGATAAAGCTCATCATCTTTTATCAGATCGTCCAATTCATTGTCAATCTCGCCGCCTATCACTTGCAGAAGATTACAAATAGAATCAATTTGCAACGACTCTCTCAACATATTTATGATTATAATTCTGGCAAATTGCTCTCTGGAATATAACTTTTTAACAGGAGAACTTACGAACTTCCGCTTTACCCAGTTCTGTATAAGATATGGTTCAAGCCCGGTCATATTCGAGACCTGAGAAAGTGTGACGCCACCTGCAGCAAAGATACCGTCAAACAACAACCTTGAACTACCTTTTTTCATAGCAAGAACTTCAATTGTCGTGCCGGGATATCTTTTTGTCATACCCTTTCCTCCTGTTCTGTGGTGTCCGTGAATATAATACCACACGGTCGCGTGATTGTCAATAACGTTCTTGCGATTTTATTTTTTGTGTCATCCATTGACAAACCCTTGCAATAATGATATATATTGAACAGGATGATTGCAGTGTGATTCTGTGTAGTTAGGAGCAAACCTATGTATAATAAAATTTATGATTTTTACGATAAAAAACACTTCGGGGCGAGAATTGTCATATACGAAGGCCCGGAGAATTATCTGGTTATTAGTAAGGACAGAGAATTTCTGACTTATGATTTTTTGGACAAAGACCTGAAAAAGCGCTACCCCGCAGACAGTTACATGAAAAGCATTGGATTTGTATACGATATTGAAAAGAGACAAGAGATTTTAGATATTACGTTTGATATGGATTTTGAATATTACGGCTATGCAACCTGCGAAAATTTTTATATAGATATCATAAAAAATAATAAAAATCCTTTGGAAGAGATAAATGCTGTGAACAAACGTCAAAAAACTATCCTTATAGTCGCAGTTTGTGCAATAATTTTACTTGTTATATTTTTCCATATAGCAATGTACGCTATGGTTTATACTATAGCCTGAGGTATTTCTTTATTGGTTGTGTTGGTGGTCAATTAGACTTATATTACAAAGATGGAATTTTTAACTTAGAAGCACGGCAACGAATTTGATAATTTAGAAAAACAGACGAATATGCTGCCCGATTCGGATTACCACAAAGTAATTTCCTATTCTGAAGATACAACTCAAGTCTTTTATGTTTCTGACAGCGGAAATTTACTGATTTTTAAAAAAGACGATAACGGAAACTGGATGTTAAACAGCTGGGAAACCATCTGGTCTCGTTCAGGTTCTGCAAGTGGCTTTATGTGGCCATTTTATTGCTAATTTATAATTTTATAATAAGGAGAACAATATGCACGGTCCGGAATTTTATGATCATAACATAAAGGCAATTAACAAAAGCGACGCAACCATTATCGTAGAAAAAGGAAAAGAATACCGCACCATAGACCTTAACGTGTGCGCAGAGAACTTCAAAAGGAACTATAGCTCAGCCAACGGATCTTGTGTCGGCGACAGAAATATTAATAATAAATATTTTTTCTTTCAGACAAGCGGCATTGGCACAATGATTTCCTTTAAAAGATTATACGTCTTTAACTTTTTCGGCAACAGGCTCTTTCACGGCACAAGGACACAGCGGTTCCTTCAGTTGCAAAAAGTCCTCACCGACTTAGGCTTTACTACATACGATATGACATGAAGCCAACGAGATCGTGCCTAACAATCGCAAAACGGGCACGCCGCCTGAATACAATGATTGTTCAAGTGTGAACAGGAACAGGCTATATTATCAATTTCCATCTTTACGCTTAATCGTTCTTCTGTGAATCTGACAGCTTCGATAATCGCAAGATATGAGTCTCTTTTACAGCAACGAGGTCCACCGTTTTTACCGATTGCATCCAAGGCTCTTGCAGTCATCTGATTGGAAAGTCCCCAAGCCTCTTTTGCAAGGGGTGTCGCTTTTAATGCAATAGAAACGTACATACCGGCACTGATTCCTGCACCGCAAGCACCCCAGAAGCCGCAAGCGCCGCCCGGAACTTCTTTCCCTCTCTTTTGCATTTCACACAGTGCCGTTTCCAGTTCAACATTTCCGCCTGCATTTTTATATGCCGTCAACAATGCAGAGCCAACCATAACGTGATGTTCAGGCCCATGCATGTGGCAAGTTGGCGCAGACATCATTTTTTCCAAAATCTCAATAGGATTTTTAGACTTGCTGTTTATGCAAATTGATACGATATTGTCCATTACCAACCACCTCGCAAATTATCGTTATAAATCAATATTTATTTCGTACCTGCCATCAATAAGAATATAGTTCACCTTGTGCTCCTGCGCAAGTTTCAGAACCCCAGCGTTGTCTTCCAATACACTTTCAATCGTACACCAATCATCATTCAAACGGTCTTCAATGACGCCGGCATATTTCTTTATATCATCAAAGTGATTTCTGATATATCTTTCACTCATCACAAGGCAATAATATCTTATATTTTCAAGATAATTTTTTTCAAAATCTTTTTGCCAATCAAAGGGAATATAACAGCCTTCGACAATTAAATTCTGCCGGTTTTCGATAGCAGTTTTAACAATTTCACGGACGATTGGCCATAAGTATGCGGTCAAATCATTATCATCACTCATAGTAGTAAGTTCTGTATTGCCGCTGCGAATCAGACCCATTTTCAGATGGTCAATTGACAGATATGGATATTTATATTTTTCAAGCAGTTTTTGCGCCAGCGCCGTCTTTCCTGTATGGGATGCGCCTGTAATTAAAATGATCATTGCTTTGGTCCTATTAATTTGTTGTTTACTGGTAAATTATATCACAATTTTTTACTTTTTCTACCACCAATTTCCCCTCTTTAACCCTCACCATTCAAGTTCCAAATAATCTGGCTGATCGGTGCCGTTTTCAAGGCTGGCGCAATAAATATACCGGACAGTTTGCGTCTTATCGTTGTATGCGAAAATAATGTAATCATAATTATCGTCCACCTTGTTGAAAGGCTCATCACCGCTATACAGTATCAGGCAATTATAGTCACCTTTTGTAAGTTCTGCAAACTTATAATTGTACGTTTTATTTTCAACATTTTTTGTAAATACAGCAGTCGCTCGTTTTACCTCTTTGGCGTATTTATTTTCGCTCAATGGCCATTCTGCATATATGTCATAGGTGTAATCAAAGCCTTGGCGGTAATGATAGTAATAATGCGAATCCAGATAAACCGCTTTATAACTTCCGTCCTCTTGTTTTATGTTTTCAAAATAATGCGGCCAGTCAGGGAACAGCTCCTGAAACACCACGTTCCTGTTGGCGAGACACTCCGCATCAAAATCACGATAATTTCTAAAATCCGTTGTTTGCGACTTTGACACAATTCCTAATGATGAAAAAAAGCTGACGGGTATGCTCAGCACACAAAAAGCAAGCAAAACACCCTTGACAATTTTCTTGCATTTCAGCTCTGTTTTTGAAAGAATCAAAACTGCGACAGACGGCAGAAAAGAAGCAATTGTCAACAAAATTGCAAGGGGTCTAAAAACAGGATAATGATAAACATTGATGCTAATAATTACACCCCAAATGCTTAACACTATCGGCAACCATACAATCAATAAAAGTGCAAGTTTTTTTACGACAGTTAACATTGTTTTTACAATATTAATTTTTATCGTTTCTTTTTGCGTTGGCAACTCCAACGAAGCATTCGACAACGCCTCAGCAAGGGCTGCTACGGTATACGTTTTTTCAGAGCTGATTTGCGACAGCACCGACAGCTTGTTCTGACCGTTTACAACAGTCTGCGCTGTTCTTTCCTTCACATTGGCAAGAACATTTTTGCTTGTTTCTGCGTCATTGATAACCGACTTGATTTCCTCCAAGGTAAAATCAAATTTTCGCAAAATCGCAATATCATTAAGTTCTTTAATATCCTTTTCTGAAAAATCGAAAGTTTTACGACCCAGATAGTTTTCGGTGTACAAAGGCGATACAAGCTTTTCTTCAATATAGTAACGAATCGTGCGATCAGTAAGACCGGTTAACTCACATACAGACTTTATTTTCATACAAACACCTCCATTTACACCGAAATTGTAAATTTTAACGTTAGGTTGAAGTCAACAGTTTTTTATAAATTATATCAAAACTCCGGTATTTTTCAAGGCAGGACTTGATCATCTTGCTTAATTGACTTTATTGATAAAAAATTGTATACTCACACTATCATCAAAAAGATTTACTGTATGCAAAAACAACAAATGAGTGCAATTAAATGAAGAAAAAGTTTGTCTTATTTTATGATTCATTTCAGAGATAAAAGATATTGAAATAGTTAAACTTACAGAAGAAGAAAAGCAAACCAAAGTTTATTATAAACATTGGTTTAATAAA
>JAGAKK010000027.1 GCA_017625675.1 Clostridia bacterium
GACCCTTGGTACTCCGGTGATTTTGAGACTACATACAAAGATGTCTGCAAAGGCTGTGAAGGATTGATTAAATCAATATGAATTTTTAGAGGAAGTCGGTGTTTGGCCGGCTTCTTTTTTTCGTTGATAAGGCATTGTCCACTCTTGACGCAAAGTGCTACCGAAGTGCCACTTAAAATTGCTGAAAGCTTATATTTAAAGGTTTTTTTGCCCATGAGTCAGGGGGCAGGTCACTGACTCGTTTGAATTGGAAATAATTGTGCGGGTTTTTGAGCATTTGTAGCGATTGTTGATACGTTTTTTATCGGCATTTTTCGGCTTTTTGGGAAATAATTGACAGAGGGAAAAGCTTTGTGTTAATATCGGCCCAATCAAAAACGAAGAGGTGATAGTGATGTTTTCAAAAGTAAATACTTTTGGTATATCGGGTGTGAGAGGGTTTTGTATTTCGGCTGAGGCCAATATTACCAAGGGTATTCCGTGCTTTGATGTGGTAGGCCTTGGCAGTGAGGCTGTAAGAGAGTCCAGAAAGCGCGTAAAAGCCGCGATTGAAAATCAGGGGTATAATTTCCCTTTGGGTAGGATAACGCTTAATTTGGCCCCTGCAGACACTAAAAAACAGGGAACTGCGCTTGATCTTCCTATTGCCCTCAGTATTTTGTCTGCATCAGGTGCCGTGCATTGTGAAAAATCAGAAAATTTCGGCGTTATCGGAGAACTTTCCCTTAACGGTCAGGTTCGGGGAGTAAGAGGCGTTGTACCCATGATTTACTTAGGAATAAAAGAGAACGTGAGGAGATTCATCGTGCCTCGTGAAAATCTTCACGAAATTGCTCCGGACTTTTATGGGGATGACGTTGAGATTTTTCCGGTAAGTACACTCAGGGAGGCGGCAGAGGCTTTTTGCGGAAAAAGTAAATGTTTTGAGTTTGCTATGGAAGAACATGATGGCGAGAAGGTAAATGTTGAAGCGGATGATGAAGAGGTGTGCGACTTTGGGGATATTGTAGGGCAAAATGCTGCAAAACGAGCTCTTGAAATAGCGGTGTCGGGAAATCATAACATTTTGCTCATAGGGGCTGTAGGTTGCGGAAAAACCCTGATGGCAAAGGCGGCGAGGGACATTATGGTTCCATTGTCCAAGGAGGAAGCATTTGAAACTTCAATGATATACAGCATTGCCGGCATTAAGAGGAACGGAAGCTTTTTGACGAGGCCTTTCCGCTGTGTGCACAGTAATGTTACAAGAGCTGCACTGACCGGCGGAGGCAGACCTTTTGAACTTGGGGAGATAAGTCTTGCCCACAATGGTATTTTGTTTATTGATGAAATGTCAGAAATCAGCGGCTACGTTACGGATTCTCTGAGGCAGCCTTTGGAGGAAAAGTATGCCAGGGTAAATAACTGCGGTTTAAAGGAGATCGTGCCTGCTAATTTTATGCTTATCGGGGCTACTAATCCATGTCCTTGCGGAAATCTCTACGAGGCAAAAGGTCAATGCACCTGTTCTCCTCAGTTGATAAAAAAGTTTGGTGGGAGACTATCTGCGCCTGTAATGGACCGTATTGACATTCAGATTCCGGTGAAAAGAATTCAGGTGTCACAGCTGAGAGAAAAAAGTAATGAAACATCTGTCGACATCAGAAAAAGAGTTCTGAAAACACGTGAAATACAGGCGGAGCGTTACAAGAAGGAGCGGTTTAATACGAACGGAGAGCTTACGAGAAACTGCATATCAAGGTATTGTCCTATAAGTGCCTCTTCTAAAAGGATATTGGAGAGGGCCGTTGAAACTATGGGAATCAGTTTCAGAGGATATGAAAAGGTTATTAAGGTTGCGAGAACTATTGCGGATATGGAAGCCCGGGAAAATATTGAAGACGAGGATGTTTGTGAGGCGCTTCAGTACCGGATTTTCGAGAGGAGGGAAAATGCCGCGTGAATGGTTCGAAAGGAGCAGAGTATTACGCTCTTTATAATTGGCTGGGGAAATTGTCTGCGAATACGAACAAGATATATAACGATATTATCGGAATTTTCGGAAACGTCAAGGATGCCTGGGAGGAGTCCGGAAACGCAATGCTGAGAAATACCTGTTTTTCAAGTGAAACGGTTACTGAGAAATTTTACAGCGAGAAATTGAGAGAAGAGGCGTTGAAACAATGCGAGGAGGCTTTAAAGAAGGGGATGATTATGCTTACTCCTTTTGATGAGAATTATCCTTCGTTACTTCGGGAGTACAGCAGAAAGCCCCTTTTACTGTATTGCAAGGGCGACGTTAAAGGCGTTAATGCGTCTGAAAACCTGATAGGCGTGGTGGGGTCGCGGAACTGTACTGCATACGGCAGAGAGGTTACAAAAAATCTTTGCAGTGAGCTTTCTTTATATGGTTTTTCAATAGTGAGCGGATTTGCAAGAGGTATTGACACGGTGGCCCATAAGGCGGCTCTTGGTAAAGGTGTTTTTACCGTAGCGGTGCTGGGGTGTGGTGCTGACGTGGTTTATCCCGGTGAAAATCGTGGGCTATACAATGAAATAGCGGAAAGGGGCTTGATCATCAGCGAGCAGCCGCCTGCAACAGAGCCGTTTAAGCAAAATTTCCCTGCAAGGAACAGGATAATTGCAGGTATGTCCTCTGGTATTCTTGTCTGTGAGGCAGGCCTTGGGAGCGGTGCACTTATTACTGCCCAGCTTGCCAACGATGACGGGAGGGACGTTATGGCAGTTCCTTCAAATATTGATACAGCCTCAGGGAGCGGTTGCAACTCGCTTTTAAAGGAGGGCGCGTATTGTATTACTTCTCACAAGGATATATTGAGGGTATACGGCATAGATGAAAAGGATATGACTCAGGGTGTTTTTGATATCTCTGCATTGAATGACAATGAAAAGGCAATATATAAATACATAGAGGACAAGACAGGCGTTTGTGACAGCATCTCTGAAGATACGGGGCTTGATATTGCCAAAGTGCGAAGAATACTCACCACACTTGAAATAAACGGCTACATTACCCAAAGATGCGACGGTGTTTATTACAGTAAAAACCGCAAAGTATAATTTTTGTCTTGACAATGTTTTGGATTTTCATTATAACTATTGTTAGTGTCTGTAAATATTAATGTAGAAAGTTATTTTTGATTCGGACACAAAAACATCAATTTTTATGTTCTGGAGGACTGAAATGGCTGAGAACCTTGTTATTCTTGAGTCTCCGTCGAAGGCAAAGACTGTAGGCGCTTTTTTAGGAAAAAAATATAAGGTAGTTGCATCGGTGGGCCATTTAAGAGATTTGCCCAAAAGCAGAATCGCTATAGATTTTGACAATAACTTTGAACCTCAATATATGAATATAAGAGGCAAAGCTGATATTATTAACGAATTAAAGAAGGCTGCAAAGGCGGCGAAGAACGTTTACCTTGCAACGGACCCTGACCGTGAAGGAGAGGCTATTTCCTGGCATCTTGCATATATTTTGGGTATAGATCCTGCCAAGGCTTGCAGAGTAACGTTTAATGAGATTACCAAAAACGCTGTTCTTGAGGGAATAAAGAATCCCAGACCAATTGACACGGAGTTGGTGAACGCATACCAGGCGAGACGCGTTCTTGACAGAATCGTGGGCTATAAGATCAGCCCCGTACTTTGGAAAAAAGTGAAAAAAGGTCTTAGCGCAGGCCGCGTACAGTCTGTTGCCACAAGACTTATCTGCGACAGGGAAGAGGAGATAGAAGCTTTTGACTCCAAGGAGTATTGGACTATTACGGCAAAGCTTTCAAAGTCTTTACAAAAGTCCGGAGCGAAGAATAAAGTCTTTTTGGCAAAATATTACGGTTCTAAGACTAAGAAGCATTCGCTGGAAAACAAGGCTGAGGCTTTTAAGGTGGTAGATGCTGTAAAAGACAGCGATATGAAGGTGTATGATATAAAGAATGCGGAGAAGAAGCAGGCTCCCTTGCCTCCTTTTATCACAAGTACACTTCAGCAGGATGCATTCAGAAAGCTTAATTTTAAAACTACGAAGACTATGCTTATTGCCCAGCAGCTGTATGAAGGTATAACCTTGGGAAAAACCGGAACTACAGGTCTGATTACGTATATAAGAACAGACTCTGTACGTATTTCTGATGAGGCTGCAAACTGGGCGTCATCGCATATTAAAGAGAAATACGGAAACGATTACGTTCCTGCGAAAAAAAGGGTATACAAGAATAAAAACACTTCTCAGGATGCCCACGAGGCAATACGACCTGCTCATCCCGAGCTTGCACCTGAGGACGTTAAGCAATATCTCACCGCAGATCAGTATAAATTATATAAACTTATTTACGAGAGGTTTATTGCAAGCCAGATGGCAGATGCTGTATACAGTGTATGTACGGTTTATATTGACGCCTCCGGATACGTTTTTCATGCTTCGGGCAGGGTGACGAAATTTAAAGGTTATACCTGTGTTTATGAAGAGGCTACTGATGAAAAGAGCGATGATTCTTTTAATAAGGCGTTACCGGCACTTGAAGTGGGAGAGGTGCTCAATACTGAGGAGATTCTTCCTGAGCAGCATTTTACTCAGCCTCCGGCAAGGTACAACGAAGCAACTCTTGTAAAAGATCTTGAAAAGTTCGGAATAGGACGCCCCAGTACCCTTGCTACTATAGTTTCTACTATACAGCAGAGAGGCTATGTGGGAACAGAGAAAAAGTCACTGTTTCCTACAGAGCTTGGCAGAATTGTCAACGAGCTTCTCAAGGGAAGCTTTTCAGACGTAGTTAACGTAGAATTTACTGCGCAGGTTGAGTCTAAACTGGATTCTGTTGCTCAGGGTGATCTTAATTGGCCTGACGTTGTAGGTGATTTTTACGAGGGCTTTTCAAAGGATGTTGAAAAGGCGGAGCAAGAGCTGGAGCACGTGAAGATAGAGCCTAAAGAAAGTGACGTGGCTTGTGATAAGTGCGGCAGAATGATGGTTTTCAGACAAAGTAAGTACGGTGAGTTCCTTGCCTGTCCCGGATTTCCTGAGTGCAGGAACACGAAGACCATTGTTGAAGAGGTTGGCGTGAGTTGTCCTCAGTGCGGCGGAAATCTTATTTACAGAAAAAGTAAGAGTGGCAGAAGGTACGTTGCCTGCGGTAATTATCCCGAGTGCAAGTTTACTTCGCTTAACATTCCCACCGGGGAGAAATGCCCTGACTGCGGAGCGCATCTTGAGCGTATAACGCGCAGAGGCTACAGTTTTGTTGCTTGCAGTAATAAGGAATGCGGATATAAGAAAAAATAATTGTTTTGATAAGGAGATAGTCTATGGCGACTGTTAACGTGGTAGGCGCAGGTCTTGCAGGATGCGAGGCAAGTGTTGCCCTTGCGAAAAAAGGAATAGATGTAAGGCTTTTTGAAATGAAGCCCGAAAAGTATTCACCTGCTCATCACAGCGACGGTTTTGCAGAGCTTGTATGCAGTAACTCACTGAAGGCGGTTAATATTGACAATGCGTCAGGTCTTCTTAAAGCCGAGATGAAGGCATTGGGGTCTTTGTGTATTGAAGCGGCAGAGTACTCAAAGGTACCTGCAGGTGGAGCTCTTGCGGTGGACAGAGATCACTTTTCAAAATACATTACTGAAAAAGTAAGGAGTTATCCGAATATTACCGTTGTAAACGGCGAGGTAAAGTCTCTTTCTGAGCTTCCGCCTGCTGATGCGGTTATTATTGCCACCGGACCTCTTACGGCAGAAAGTCTTGCGGAGGACATAAAAAAACTTACGGGAAATGAATCCTTAAGCTTTTTTGATGCGGCAGCGCCTGTTGTTTACTTTGAGTCCATTGATATGGAGAAGGCTTACAAGGCTGCAAGGTACGGAAAGGGCAGCGCGGATTATATCAACTGTGCTATGGACAAGGAGCAATATCTTGCTTTTTATGATGCTTTGATAAACGCCGGTACAGCAGACGTGAAGGATTTTGACGATATTAAGTTGTATGAGGGCTGTATGCCTGTGGAAAGTATGGCAAAGCGCGGTGTTGATACGTTGAGATTCGGACCGCTTAAGCCGGTTGGTCTGGAAAGACCTGACGGAAGCCTTGCCTATGCGGTAGTCCAGCTTCGTCAGGACAATGAAGAGGGCTCTTTGTATAATATCGTAGGATTTCAGACCCGCCTTAAATTCGGTGAGCAGAAGAGAGTTTTCGGTATGATTCCGGGGCTTGAAAATGCAGAATATGCCCGGTTTGGCGTTATGCACAGAAATACTTACATAAAGTCCCCCGGTGTCCTTGACAAGCATTACAGGTTTATTGGTTCAAAAGAAACACCGGTGTACTTTGCAGGCCAGATAACGGGTGTGGAAGGGTATATGGAGTCTGCCTCTTCAGGCATTCTGGCGGGAATCTTTGCTTCAAGAGAGCTGCTTGGTCTTGAGCCTGTTGACTTTCCCGTGTCTACTATGGTAGGCGCGCTTTCAAATTACGTTTCAGGTTTTTCAGGAAAGGACTTTCAACCTATGGGGGCAAATTTCGGGATCGTGACTTCTGATGCGCCTGAGTTAAAAACAAAAATTAAGGATAAAGCACTTAAGAAAAAAATTATTGCTGAGAGAGCTCTTGAAATTGTTCGTGAAATCTCGGCAATGTTGTGATATAATAAAGCTCGTAATAGGTTTATTACAGGGAGGTTTTAATCTATGCAAAAAATACAATATGTACTTGTTGTAGTTTTGATAATTGTCGTTGTGGCACTGGCTGTGGCGATTGCAGTTGTAAAGCCTGATTTGGGCAGTTCCTCTGAGGGAACAAGCACTGAAACGCCGGGTGGAAACACCGATGTGTTACAAAATTCAGGAAAACCTTCACAGACCGACGAAGTTCCTGATTCTACAGAAGCGCCTACGGCAGAACCTACACCTGATGCACAAAAACCTCTGAAAGGTCTTGTCGTTTGCATTGACGCAGGTCATCAGGGTCAGCAGAACAAAGAAAAAGAGCCTTGCGCACCTTGGGGAAAGGATGCCAATTCTTCTGTTAATAACGAGGTTATGAAAACAAAATGCGCTTCAGGAACAACAGGTAGGTTTACAGGAATTCCTGAGTTTGAGGTAACCCTTGACATATCACTTAAAATGCAGGCTGAACTTGAAAAGCTTGGTGCGACTGTAGTTATGATAAGAGAGACACACGACGTCAACTTGTCAAATAAGGAGCGCGCCGAAATCGGAAACAATGCAAAGGCCGACGTTGTGCTGAGAATTCATTGTAACGGTGCGGAAAGCGAAAGTGCTCAGGGCATCGAACTTTACGTAAGAGACAAGGGTGACAATACAGCGGAATATAAAGCACGTTCAGACTCTGATTTTGCATTGGCTTCGGAGCTTCTTGGATATCTTATTGATAAGACGAATGCTAAGAACCGCGGCGTGAAAAAATCTGATAACTATACAGGTACAAACTGGTCAGAAGTGCCTTCTATTATTATCGAATGCGGTTTTATGTCAAACGAAACAGAGGATAATCTTCTTGTTTCTGCTGAGTATCAACAGAAAATTGCTGATGCGGTGGCAAACTGGTGTGTAAATTCAAAACTTCTTAACAAATAAATTTTGCAATTTAGCAAGTTGAATCGGAGCTGAAAAAGATGGTTGACAGTAATGATATGACGCTGAGAGAGCGTCTTAAAGACTCAAAAAGAATCGTTGTGAAGATTGGTACGTCATCACTTACTTATGATAACGGCCATATAAATATGTTTCGCATCGGGCACTTGTCAAGGGTGCTTTGCGACCTTGTAAATCAGGGGAGAGAGGTTATTCTCGTGTCCTCCGGCGCAATAGGAATCGGTGTTGATAAACTGAAATTAGGGAAGAAGCCGGATTACGTGTCCGGAAGGCAGGCGGCCGCTGCTGTAGGTCAATGTATGCTTATGAATATCTACAGCCAGTTTTTTGCAGAGTACGGTCACAACGTTGCCCAGATACTTTTAACAAAAGACGTGGTTGAGCGTCCCGAGTCTAAAGAAAACGTTATCAATACTTTTAATGAATTGATAAAAATGAGTGTTGTGCCTATCGTCAATGAGAATGATACTGTTTCTGTTGATGAAATTAAATTTGGTGACAATGACTATTTGTCATATATCGTTGCCTCTCTTGTTGATGCTGATGCGCTTATTATCCTTACGGACATTGACGGTTTTTACGATAAAAACCCAAGCAGTCACAACGATGCAGTTTTGTATCATAATATAGTCGATCTTTCGGAGAAAATTGAGACGGCGGCAGGCGGCGCAGGAAGCAATCTGGGAACAGGCGGAATGCTTACGAAGGTTCATGCTTGCAGACTTGCGGCAGACCGCGGAATCAATTCCGTTATAGCAAATGGTGAAAAGCCTGAAATTATTTATGATATTATCGCCGGCGAAGACGTGGGCACTATGTTTGTAGGCAAAAGATAATTACGGAGGTTTTTATGGATTTTAATATTGAAAGTTATCTTCTTGAATACGGTAAAAAAGCGAAAAAAGCCGCTTTTGCTATGGCGCAGGCAGGTACGGAGCTGAAAAACAAGGCTCTTGCCACAGTTGCAGATGCTTTGATAAAAAATACGGAGTATATTATTGCTGAAAATGATAAGGACATTGCCGAGGCAGTAAACAACGGAATCAGGCCTGCAATGGTTGACAGACTTAAATTGACTGCTGAAAGAATTGCCGGAATGGCAGAGGGATTGGTGCAGCTTTGCGCACTTCCTGACCCTGTTGGCGAGACGATTGAAGGCTTTAAACGTCCAAATGGTCTTGAGATATTGAAAAAACGCGTTCCAATCGGTGTTTTAGGCATTATCTTTGAGTCGAGGCCTAATGTAACGGCTGATGCGGCAGGGCTCTGTATCAAGTCAGGAAACGCCTGTATTTTGAGAGGCGGAAAAGAGGCCATCCATTCAAACCTTGCAATTGCGTCTGTTTTTTCAAAGGCGCTTGCTGAAGCAGGGCTTCCTGCAGATGCCGTGCAGCTTATAGACAAGACTGACAGGGAAATTGCAACGGGGCTTATGAGACTTAATAAATACGTGGACGTTCTTATCCCAAGAGGCGGCGCGGGTCTTATCAGAAGCGTTGTTGAAAATTCTACGGTGCCTGTTATTCAGACCGGTACGGGAAATTGTCACACGTATATTGATGCAAGCGCAGATTTTGATATGGCGAAGAAAATCGTTATCAATGCTAAAACTCAGCGTCCTTCAGTTTGCAATGCAATGGAGACCTTGCTTGTGCATAAAGATATTGCAAAAGACTTTTTGCCTGCAATATGTGCTGCTTTGAAGGAGAAAGCCGTTGAGATAAGAGGCTGTGATGAGACTGTAGGTATTTGCGGTGACAGCGTAGTAAAGGCGGAACAATCCGATTGGGAGACTGAGTACAACGATCTGATTCTGGCACTTAAAGTAGTTGATAATATTGACCAGGCCATTGCCCATATCAATGAGTACGGCACGGGACATTCTGAGGCTATCGTTACGTCTTCTTTCAGCGCTGCTGAACAATTCAAGAGGGAAGTGGATGCGGCTTGTGTTTACGTCAATGCTTCCACACGTTTTACTGATGGTTTTGAGTTTGGCTTTGGCGCAGAGATTGGTATCAGCAATCAGAAGCTTCACGCAAGAGGACCTATGGGTCTTAAAGAACTCACCACTGTTAAATACGTTATCAGCGGTGACGGACAGTGCAGAGGCTGATGTTTGTAAAAATTTTTAATTATAAAAAATGCTCAGGTTGCAAAAGATATGCAATCGGAGCTGTTTTTTTACTGAATAATTTCAGGAGAAGGTGTTTCTTGTGTTTCAGGATCTTCTGATATTTCGGGTTCGTCAGAAGTATCCGGCTCCTCCGGTGTTTCCGGCATTTCAGGTGTTTCCGTGGGTGGAACGTCAGGTGTTTCTTCTGAAGGTTCGTCAGGAGTTTCCGGAACTTCGTCTTCCGGTGGTTCTATTACAACCGTGCAGATGGGACAATACTCGTGGGACAACTCGTAGGTCCAGTCTGTGGGAATAAGGGTTTCATCATAAGTATCAATATCTTCCGGCAAGGTCTCCCTTAACGTGCCTGTTACCAACTCCTTGTTTGTGCATCCGCCGTGGGCAAGGTAATATTTTCCGTACTTGTCCCGGGCGTTTTTGCAGATATAAACTTCTTGATGAACGTCGCAGAATTCGTCTTCTCCGGGTTCAGTGCCTTTGACGAAGATTTCTTCATACACCCAATGTTCTGCTCTTGGGTCTTTTTTACACAGGTCAGTTGCTCTTTTTCCGGTGCAAGTACAAATTTCTACCTTGACAGTTTCAGGGGATTCTGTAAAATCCTTGATTTCTAAGTCTTCATGAATTCGTTGCATAATTGCTTTCCAGATAATCATGTGAGTTCCGCCCTCAAGCTTTTCGTTGATGGAGGTCTCGTTGTCATATCCGTACCAGACTGCCGCTGTATAATATCCCGTAAAGCCAGCAAACCAATAATCCTTCAGTTCGTTAGTACTTCCTGTTTTTCCGGCTGCAGGAATTACAGTGCCGTCCTTCTTTTTCATCTGGGCTGTTTTTCCTGTACTTCTGGAATCGTAAATAACCGACTCCAGCATTGAGGTTGCAATGGTGGTGGTAGTTGGCTTCTTATACACAAGAGAGCCGCTCTTTGCGGTGTTGTCAAGAAGTACGTTGCCGCTTCTGTCACAAACCTTTGTGTAAACAGTGGGCTCGTAATAAATTCCTCCGTTGGCAATGACGGCGTATGCTGCTGCAAGCTCCGTAGGGGAAACACCCTTGTTAAGACCGCCAAGCGCCGTGGAGACGTATGCCTCGTTAGTTCTGTCAATGCCTGATGCCTTAAGATATTCAAGGCAGACGTTAATATTGTCCTTGAACCAGGTGGCAGCAGGAATGTTATATGACATATTAAGGGCATAACGGGCCGTCATCATACCGTGTACTTTTTTATCCCAGTTTGAGGGCCAGATTCTGTCAGGATTCTGCATGTCAAGATGTGCAGGCATTTCATCAAGGGGCGTTCCTGCCGTTAATTTTCCTTGGTCTATAAGCGGTGCGTATACTAAGATAGGCTTTATAGATGAGCCGGGCTGCCTCTCAATATCAGTTGCTCTGTTATACGTAAGACTCTGGGTTTTCTTTCCGTAACCACCGTACATTGCAACGATCTGCCCTGTAGAGTGGTCAATGATTGTTATTCCCGATTGGCTGCAGTCCTCAGGGTCTCTGTCAATGTTTATTTTAAAATAAGCGTCGTTGCAGTAAACATCGTCAACTATTGCCTGAATATCGCTGTCCTGCGTTGTATAAATCTGAAGACCGGAATTGTAAATAAGGTTGTTTGCCTGAGCCTTTGAATATCCAAGCTCCATCAGGTCGTTACGCACCTGTTTAATTACTGCGTCCTCAAAATAGGTATATACGTCAGGGTCCGGGGCAGAGGAGTCCTCGTTGTTTTTATCAATTTTAAATTCAAGCCTGGTCTGGATGGCTTCGATATATTCTTCCTGTGTAATGCACTCTTGTTCAAGCATTGCATCAAGAATGATGATCTGGCGCTTATAAGCGTTTTTTCTGCCGGTGGTGGTGGCAGGGTTGTACCTTCCGGGACTGTTTGGAATACCTGCTAAAAAGGCGCATTCAGCAAGAGTCAGATCTTCTGCATTTTTGTCAAAATATGTCTTGGCAGCAACTTGTATTCCGTAGGAATCGTTGGCAAAATAAATAATATTTACGTACAATTCAAGGATATCGTCTTTTTCAAGATCCTGTTCAAGCTGGATTGCTCTCCATTGCTCTCTTATTTTTCGAGGCACGCTTCTAGAGTCGTCTCCGGTAACGTTTTTTACAACCTGCTGTGTGATTGTACTTCCGCCGTGACTTCCGGAATCGCTGACGAAGAAGCCCAGAACAGCGCTCATTGTTCTTTTTAGGTCTACGCCGTTATGTGTGCGGAATCTTGAATCTTCAATGGCGATAAAGGCATTCTGAAGGTGCTTGGGGACTTTTTCAATATCGACCCATTGACGGTTGGTGGCAGATTCTCCTGTAAGTGAGAGCATAACTGCGCCGTCCTTGTCATAAATTTTCGTCACGTGGTCAGAAGTGTAGAGTTCTTCTTCCGTAAGTGGTTTCGTGGTAATAACACAGCCAACCGTTACACCTGCAAGGAGACCTACGCCTATTGTGCCGATAAGTATAATAACGGCAAGACAAACCTTTATGGTAAGTAAAACACCTTTACTCAAGGGTTTTCTTCTTTTTTTGTTATTTTTCTGAGTAGTTTTTTTATTCATATTTCCTCCTGTTGCCCGCGGGCAAGATGAAAATACAGTCAATTGTTAATAATCATAGTTTTATTATAACACATAGTTTTAAAAAAGTCTTGAAAAAATCTTTAAAAAAATCACTTCACATCTGATAAATTATTATCGACGTAAAGTGATTAAAATCTTGTTGTTTATCTTTTATATTCGGGGTACATATAATTCAAGGGATCGGTTCTGTTTCCGTTAAGGAAAACCTCAATGTGAACGTGGACTCCGGTTGCTGCGCCTGTCTGTCCCATCACACCGATTCGTTGTCCCTTTTCAACGGTCTGACCCACTTTTACGTTAATTTCCTTAAGGTGGGCGTAAAGGGTGGAGAGGCCGTTTCCGTGGTCAATCTTAACGTAAAGTCCAAGACCGCCTTGGTCGGTGGTCTGTGTTTCAACTACGGTGCCGTATGCCGCAGAACTGATGGTAACGTTCTTGTTAAGATTATATATGTCAAGTCCGTTGTGGTACGTGGTGACAAGCTTGTTGCCTGAAAAACGGGAATTGTTTCCAAAGTATTGGGATACCTTTCCTTCGCAGGGCTCATAGTCCGGATAGCGTTTTATTCTGTCCTCAAGAATTTTCTTCTCAGCATCAAGGAGGGCAATGTACTCTTCGCTTTTAGGATTGTCGGCAAGGTATACACCGATAATGTCTTTGGCGTTATCGATCTTCGTAATGCTTGAATAAAGCTCTTTGCCGGAGCGTGAGCGGTTTGCCTCGCCGAAAGTGTCGATAAGGTCTTTGATTGCGTTTTCAAGGTCCTCTGCTTTTTCTGCGGATTCCTGTTTATCTGCCGCATCTTTTTCTGCCGCGTCCAGTTTTTCTGAAAGGTTATTTATTTCTTCTTTAAGATTTTCGTAATTCTCTTCGATTATTTCAAGACTGTCTGAGGTCTCTGAAAGCTCCTTGTCAAGTTTTTCGATTTTTTCTGTCAGCATCTTGTTCTCTGACGATAACAGTTCTGCCCGTGTCCTGGTCTTGTCATAGGCTACTTTCAGATTTTGTACGTAAATCATTGTCAATGATACGACAAGAGCGACCGCAACCGTAATATATACACGGCGGCCATGGGGGAAGGTCTCTGACAAAGCATCTTTCAGTCTGAGTAAATATTCGGTTGTCTTTTCTTTTGCTTTATTTGACATTTGCAACCAATAAACTCCTGTGATTTTTGACACACGACTTATAAGATAACACGAGATTGTCAGAATTGCAAATGTTTTTTTATTTTTTCGTTAATTATCGTCTTTTTAGTCCCTTGCAAAGAGTAATTTTACGTAAACGTCCATTGGCAGAATATTCATTTCAGGGAATTTTTTCTGCAATTCTTCCGCCACAGGCCTCATAGCAGCGTGGAGAAGCACCGGCACGTCCTTTTCCTTGGCAAGCTTTTCAACAAGAGAAAGTCCGTCAGTTACCGTTTCGGCTGTAGTATGCTCAAGAAGATTGCTGTTGTTTATTATTCCGTTAATTTTAAGGCTGGTAGAGGCTTCTACCTCGTCGTAAATTTTAACTGCAGATTCAAGAGTTGACGTAAAGGGTCTGAAGCTGTTTGCCACAAAATAAATGGTATGGGGACGCTTTTTTATAATCTCACTGTAATATCCCACAGCCCTTGCGCCCAGGTCGTCGCCGCCGATGTCAAGCACCACGTCATATTCGGTGTTCTCAATCAAAGCGCCCATCTTTCCCGTAAGGGCAGGTATGTCAACGTTCGTATTTGCATACAAAGGAATTTCAACGGTAATCCCTGCATCTTCAAGCATCTTCTTTGCATCAGCGCTCCTGAAGAAGGGATTAATGATGTCAAGGTCCAGAAGGGCAACCTTTCCCTCAGGCTTTTGCTTCTTCAGTTCAAAAGCAAAATTTACGGCAGTTTCAGTCTTTCCGCTGCCAAAGTGACCTGTAAAAATATACAAATGGGGTTCTTTATAAAGTTTCATAATCATTCTCCTTTTCGTAAATCACTGACTTGCACGGCTGTTTTCGTGAAAGCGGCAATGCAAAGTCTGAAACTACCTCAGTACATAATCCACAGCACTCAGCAAAACCAACGCAAATCTTCTTAACCAATTTTTCACTCCGCGTAAATCACCGACTTAACGGTGCTTCGCAGAGATGGCATACCAGCCGCGGTCGCTATGCTCCTCAACAATTTCAAGCCCCTGTTCCTCCAGCGCCGCAACTACCTCATCACGTCTGGTGTCAATAATACCGGACGCGATGAAAATACCGTCTTTTTTCAAAAGCTTCTTTGCATCCGGCAAAAGCATCATAATAATGTCTGCCACGATATTTGCGCTTATAAGGTCAAACTCTCCGCTTACTTCATCTGCAAGGTTTCCGCAGATTACCTTGAAACGGTCTCCGATTCCGTTAAGGTCTGCGTTTTCGCCTGCAATCTTTACTGACAATGGGTCAATATCAACGCCGAGGGCGGAATTAACGCCTAAAAGAAGTCCGGCGATGCCTAAGATACCGCTTCCCGTACCTACGTCAAGCATATTTGTGCCGGGGTTGACGTTCTTTTCAATAAGTTCAAGGCAAAGCCTTGTGGTTTCGTGCTGGCCGGAGCCGAATGCCATGCCGGGATCGATAATAAGGCTCTTTCTGCCTTCTGCCAAGGCCTTCTTTCCCTCGGGGCTGTTTGCGTCGGTCTCTGCCTCCCAGGAGGGTATAAGACGTATCTTTTCGCCTATGTTCATTGGCTTAAAGAACTGCTTCCAGTTGTTAGCCCAGTCCTCTTCACAGACGTTGCCGGTGTCAAGAGTGTAGCCTATATTTTCGCTGTCAAGCCTTTCCTTCAAAAAAGAAACTGCCTCGGATGGGTTTTCTTCGGGGCTTATGTATATATGAATTTTAGCAGTGCTCTTGTCAGCATTGAGGAGCGCCTCGTCAATTATTTCAACAGGCCCGAAAAACTTAAGATCCTCCTCAAAAGTGGAGTAGTCCTCAATATAAAGGCCTCTGGGCACAACCATGTGGGCAATTGAGGTTGCCTCGGAGATATCCTCAGTTGAAATAATAAGTGTTATATCTGTCCAATCCATTGTTAACCGCCTTTATTGTTTTAGTTTTTTTCATAAATAAATACATCTTGTAGTATATATTATTGTCTGTCCTGTTTGCAAGGGAAAAAAGCATTATCGGGGTGTTAATAATGACAAAAAAAGATGGAAATGCAAAGAAATTTATACTTGTGGGCAATCCGAACTGCGGCAAGAGTACTCTGTTCAATGCGTTAACGGGTTTAAAACAGCCTGTAGGGAACTTTTCGGGCGTGACGGTAGATGTTTGTCAGGGAAACGTAAAAAAGAAATTCGGGGCATCTGAGACGGTAATTGTTGATGTTCCGGGGCTTTATTCTCTTGAGGGAGGAAGCGGTGATGCTGAAATTGCGGCAAAAGAGGTAATTAAAGGTGAATATGATTGCATAATAAACGTTGTTGATGCCACCGCGTTGGAGCGTCATCTGGCATTGTCCCTTGAGCTTGTAAAGCTTGCGAGGCCAATGGTTATTTGCGTAACCTTTACGGATGTCCTTGAAAAAAGAGGGGAGAAGGCTGATTGGAATTTATTGTCTGAAAAATTAGGCGGCATTCCGGTTGTGCCGGTTGATGCAAAAAGAAGTGTAAATTTTAAGGAGCTGCTGTCTGCTGCATTAAACCCCGGAAACGTTTTTTATGGTTATCGAATTTACAGTCAGCAGGAAAGCTTTGAAATTATTGGAAAGCTTTTAAATGACGTGATAACGAAAAAAAGGCAGATTGATACGAAGGGGTATTTGCTTGACAAGATTATTTTAAATCGTTTTTTAGGGCCGGCGCTGTCGTTGTCAGGCCTTGGGACAATGTTTTTTCTTACATTTGGAGCTCCGGGAAGAGCTGCAACAGAGGGATTAGCGTGTCTATTTGATTTGCTGAGTGATAAACTTGCAATGTGTTTGGCGCTCCTGAAGCTTCCGCCTTGGGGAACAGAACTCATTTGCAACGGAATCGTTGGCGGAGTAGGCGGCGTACTCGTTTTTTTGCCTCAGCTGGCTATTTTATATGCGTGTGTTGCAGTTCTTGAAGATTGCGGCCTTATGGCAAGGTTTTCATTCCTTGCAGACCCCGTTTTCAGACCCTTAGGCCTTTCCGGAAAGGCGGCGGTTCCGATTATTATGGGCTTTGGGTGTACTGTGCCTGCCATTGCATCATCAAAACTTTCTGAGCACCCGAAGGAGCGCTTTATGACCCTTTGCCTTCTGCCTTTTTTGTCCTGCAGCGCAAGGCTTCCGGTGTATTTTTACATTCTGGGCAAATTTTTCCCCGATTGTCCGGATTTTATTGCGATACTGCTTTATTTACCGGGAATATTGCTGGGTGTGTTGGTTTCGTTAATCGGCGGCAGAATGCGTTTTTCTTCAGCTAAGAGTGCAGAAAAAGATGCCGGAGATAATTTTCTTCTTGAGCTTCCGCCCTACAGAGCTCCGTCGCTGTCTTCTGTTCTTTCAAAAACCTTGGCGAATTTAGTTCAATTTATAAAAAAGGCGGCCACGATAATGTTATTGCTTAGCCTTGGAGTGTGGGTTGCGGACAGAACGGGGCTAATGTATCAGATTGGCAGGGCTCTTTCTCCTGTTTTCAGGCCGGTAGGCTTTGGTGTGCCTGAGGCTGTGGTTGCTGTATTAACGGGTTTTGGCGCAAAGGAGGCAATCGTTTCGTCGCTGTCGGTCTTTGAAGCAGAAGGTTTTGTTATAACAGATCATATTACAAGGGCAGGGGCGGTGGCAATGCTTTGCTTTATCTCGGCGTATACTCCTTGCGTGGCGGCAATAACGGCGCTTAACAAGGAGCTTGGCAGCAAAAAAATAACGGCGGCGCTTCTGGTATCACAACTGGTGATATCTTATGCCGCCGCCGGTGTAGTATATTTTGTTTTTTCTTTTATATTTTAGTTCTATCTCAGATTTCTTCCGAAAGATCAAGTGCCACCGCAAAGTTTTTGTTTGCCCGGAAATGATTCATTGCCCTGAGGCAAAGGTCCTTTGAATCGTAAATTCCAAAAACGGTAGAGCCGCTTCCTGACATTAACGTGCCGACAGCGCCTGTTTCTGAGATTTGCTTTTTCAACGTCTTTATCTGGGGCTCAAGCTCAAAGGCCGGATACTCAAGAACGTTTTTAATATTGGCCGCAAAGGTTTCAAGGTCGCCTTTTTCAAGACACTGTATCAGAAGTGCAGTATCAGGATGTGCTTCCGTGGAGATTCGCATTGAGTCGAATTTTGAGTAAACCTTTTCGGTGGATACGAAAATATTCGGGTTAACCACCAGAAGATGTCCTTTCCTCATAGAGGGCAGGGGCTTTAACGTAGTTCCCGTGTCTGTGGCAAGGGCTGTCCCACCTTGAACGAGAAAGGGAACGTCAGAGCCGAGTGTGGCCGCAAATTCGCAAAGCTTTTCTTTCGGGTAATTAAGGTCTAAAAGCTCGTTTAACCCTAAGAGAACGCCTGCGCCGTCTGCGCTTCCGCCTCCCATACCTCCGCCAACAGGTATCTTTTTCTTAATATGGATGCCTATCTTTCCTGTATAACCGCTTTCCTTAAGCATTATAAGGGCTGCTTTGTAGGCAAGGTTTTTCTTGTCCACAGGGAGCTTGGGGTTTGTACAGGTAATCATTATCTTCTCCTGAGGGTCAGGCTCCTGAATTTCTACGCCCTTGCTTCTGAAAAATTCAATTCTTTCATCCTGACGACGTCTGGCGGTAAGTATCTCGCTTAAAACATCGTCACGCAAAGTGGCAACCGCCTCAGGCTTATATATAATAATCTTATCGTAAAGGGGGATGGTCTGCATTATCATATCAACAAGATGATAACCGTCTTCGCGTCGCCCAAGTACGTCTATGGAAAAATTAATCTTCGCATTTGCATTTACGGATATTAAGTTCACGGAACACCTCTGTCATTCAAATCGTTGGTAATTTTATCATAATCTGATGCGCTTGTAAATATACAAGATGACAAAAATGCCCAAATTTCGTAAAAAGTATCGTAAAATAATGCTAAGTTTTGTATAGTTCACCATTAACGTCTTTGCAATCAATAAAAGGAGCATCCCTGCAAATTCCTGCCGGTGTAACAGATTTTACTTTATAGTTTTTCTTTCTATAATCAAAGACGATAATTTTTCAGGCAGGTTGCATTATTATTAAATTATTCACCTAAATTTTCAAGCATTTCAAGGCATTCAAGGTATTCCATCTCTTTTTCGGAAAGTTCTTCCTCTGCGGCCGTCTTTTCTTCAAAAAGGCTCTGGACCTTTGCATAGTCTGCAGTATTGTCAGGACTTTGAAGCTCTGCGTCAAGAACAGTGATCTTTTCTTCCAGCTCCTCCAACGTCTTTTCTAAGCTTTCCCTGAGTTTTGTATATTTTCTGACTGCCGCCTTGTGCTCCTTGTCCTTAAGGTATGCATCCTTTGAGGCAGAAGCAGTGGCGTTTTCAGCTCGTTTTACATTATCGGCAAAATCTTTCCCCGATAATGAATATTCTCCCATATCGAGAACCTTCGTACACACCTTTTCGGTAAAGTACCTGTCGTGGGATACGGCGATCACCGTGCCCTGATAGCGTGACAGCGCTTCCTCAAGTACGTCACAGGTTCCGATGTCAAGGTGGTTTGTGGGCTCGTCAAGGATGAGAAGATTTGACTTCTTGTAAGTTATCTTTAAAAGAGCAATTCTCGCTTTTTCGCCGCCGCTGAGGGTAGATATAGGCTTAAAAACGTCGTCGCCTTTAAAACCGAAGGCCGCAAGAGAATTTCTGATACTAAGGATATCGTGGAATTTTGCAAGACCGCCCTGATTATGGTAATAGTCGTAGTTGGCAGTTTCAAATATCTCTTCAAAAAGGGTATTTTCAACGTTAAGGTCTGAAAAATCCTGAGAGTAGTAGGCAGGGACTATATTTGCCCCCAATTTCCATGAACCGTAAGTTTCCGTAAGGTGTCCTGATATTATTTTAAGCAAGGTAGACTTTCCGCAACCGTTAGGCCCTTTTATAAATAGTCTTTCACCTCTCATAAGCTTAAGGTTTACGCCTTTGAAAAGGTCCTTGTCAGGGAAGGAGAAGCCGAGGTTTTCCAGCATCAGCACTTCATTTCCGCCGCGAAGCTCCGTGGCAAAATCAATTATGGGCAGATTATCCTCCTGAGTGGGCTTGTCGATAAGCTCCATACGGTCAAGCTTTTTCTGCCAGCTCTCTGCGGTAACGATATTTTTCTCCCTGTTCCACATTCTTTGCGTTTTGATAATGTCCTTTATGCGGGCAATTTCCTTCTGCTGCTGACGGTAACATTTCTCCTGATACTCAAGGTCTGCCTTGCGAAGCTGTGTGTACTTGCTGTAAGGCGCATTGTATAGTTTTCCTTCGCAGTTCTCAATAATAAAGGTTTTATTGACGGTATTTTCAAGGAAATGTCTGTCGTGGGAGATAATCAGAAGGGTTCCGTTATATGATTTCAATGCATCCTCAAGCCACTCGATAGACTCAAGGTCAAGGTGGTTGGTGGGCTCGTCAAGAATCATAACGTCAGGATCCTTCAGAAGTGTTTTACCAAGGGCAAGTCTTGTTTTCTGGCCGCCGCTCAGTTCGCTAACGGGCAGTTTACAGGTGTTTTCATCAAATTTAAGTCCTTTCAGTATGCCGGTGATCCTGCTTCTGAAGGTGTTGCCGCCCTTTGTCACGTATTCGTCGTACATACGGGAGAGGCGTCCTGAAAGCGCAATTTGTTCTTCGTCGGAAAGACCCTCTCGGCGAAGCTCTGCTTCTGCCTTTGAGATAGACTGTTCAAGATTTATAAGTTTTTCAAAAACGCTTAGCATCTCGTCCTCTACGGTAAGGCGTGAGTCAGATGCCCCTGCGCTTTGTTCAATGTATCCCACGGTAACGTCAGAGGCTCTTGTTATCTCACCTGAATATTGAATTTCATCATTTTCCATCAATATTTTAAGGAAGGTAGTCTTGCCGCAACCATTAGCGCCGATAATGCCTATACGATCTTTTTCAAATACCGTAAGATTGATGTTTTCAAGAATTGTTCTGTCTGCAAAGGAACAGCATATATTTTTACAATTAAAGATTATCATAATTTTACCTTTTCAAATTAGTTTGAATGAGTGGTTTTCTTCAGAAGCTGACTGCTACCGCAGATGCTCCTTGCGAAAACACTTATTCAAATTCTATAATAAAATCTCGCTCTTGACAAGGGGGACGTGGAATTGTATAATAATTCCAATAGGCAAATCGCAGAAAAAATTGTAATAAGTTTCATTATTAAGACCTGAAAATTTACGGACGATGTAAATTTTTTATAGACATTTTATATATTTAAGGAGGTTTTATATTTATGAAAAGCGTGAATTTACGAAACGTTCTTCTTCTGGGACACGGAGGTACGGGAAAGACTTCGATTGCAGAGGCATTGCTTTATACTTCGAAGGCTATTGACCGTATGGGAAAGATCCCGGATGGAAACACTACGCTTGACTATGACCCCGAGGAGATCAAGAGACAGTATTCCATCAGCCTTGCCATTGCCCCGGTGGACTGGAAGGACACTACTATTAACCTGATGGATGCCCCCGGCGCACTTAACTTTGAAGGTGAGATGCTTGAGGGTGCAAAGGTAGCAGACGCGGCCGTTATAGTTATTGCGGGACGTATTGCAGTAAGTGCGGAGCGCGGTTGGGACCTTGTTAACGAAAGACACCTTCCCAGAGCTATTTTGCTCAACAAAATGAATGATGAGTCTATTGACTTTAATAAATTATACGGTGAGATCAGAGAGGAATTCGGTAAGTTCTGTGTTGCTACTCAGCTTCCTATTAAGGAAAACAGAAAGCTTGTGGGCTACGTTGATACGTTGCACATGAGAGCGAAGCGTTACGGCGCAAACGGTGTGGTTTCGGATATGGAGATTCCTGCTGACCTTATGGCGCAGGCTACTGAGCTTCACGAAGCCCTCATTGAGGTTGTGGCAGAGTCTGACGACGAGCTTATGGAGAAATATTTTAACGGCGAACAGTTCACCGAAGATGAGATTGTAGAAGGCTTCAGAACAGCCGTTAAGTCCTGTATCGTATGTCCCGTTATGATTTCTGCGGCTACTGATAATTACGGTATGGCAGAGCTTGCAAACTTTATGGCAGGCTGTTTCCCGTCACCTGTTGAGTGTGAGAAGGTATTTGCCCTTAATGAAGCAGGAGAGGATATTATTCTTCCTATTGCGGAGGAAGGTCCTGCTGTTGCATTCGTGTTTAAGACCATCGTTGACCCTTACGTAGGCCGTATGTCAATGTTTAAGGTGATGACGGGTACTATTAAGAACGGTGACGTTCTTCACAACGTTGAAAAGGATTGCGACGAGCGTATTTCACAGCTTGTTGTGTTGAGAGGAAAGAAGCAGATTCTGGTAAATCAGCTTGTGGCAGGTGACATCGGCGCTGTTGCAAAGCTCCAGAACACCTCCACGAATAATACCCTTTGCAGCAAGGATATTACAGTTACAATTCCTCCCATTGAGTTCCCCGAGCCTCAGCACGCTCAGGCTATTATTGCGAAGAACAAGGGTGATGACGACAAGGTTGCTCAGGGTCTCTTGAAGATTAAGGGCGAGGATAAGACCTTCAATTTCCGTCAGAACAAGGAAACCGGTCAGATGATCGTTACTGCAGTAGGTGAGAAGCACCTTGACATTATCGTTACGAAGCTCAAGACCAGATACAACGTAGACGTGGTGCTTTCAAATCCTAAGGTTCCCTACAGAGAGACCATCAGAAAGAAAGTTATTCAGGAAGCTACACATAAGAAGCAGTCCGGCGGCAGCGGTCAGTACGGTAAGGTTGTTATCGAGTTTGAGCCCGGAACACAAGACGAGCTTGAGTTTGCAGAGAGAGTAGTAGGCGGAAGCGTTCCCAAGCAGTTCTTCCCGTCAGTTGAGAAGGGACTTCAGGAGAGCGTAAAGAGCGGTGTTCTTGCAGGATATCCGGTTGTTAAGCTTAAAGCAACCTTGGTAGACGGAAAGTACCACCCTGTAGACTCCAAGGAAGTTGCCTTTGTAAGTGCCGCAAGTATGGCATACAGAACAGGTCTTCCCAATGCAGCACCGGTGCTTCTGGAGCCTATCCAGTCTGTTA
>JAGAKK010000028.1 GCA_017625675.1 Clostridia bacterium
AATACATCTTGTTTTCTTGTGAAGAGTCAGCATTGACATTATGCTGTAAAGTGTGCCTGCCAGAATTGCAAGGTGCATTCCCGATACACAGAGTATGTGCGTAAGTCCGCACTTCGAAAAGTCGTTTTTGATATCCTTCGGAATGTGGTTTCTGTCACCTGCAAACATCGCGTGGCAGACAGAAGCCGTTTCATAATTGTAGTTTTGGGGTATGTATCTGTAAATTACGTTTTTGGTGTATTCTCTGAGGCTCTGCAGAAAAGACGCTTTTTCCGAGGGAAACGATGAGATTATCGAAACCGACGGAAAATCCGCAAAAACCATCTTGCTCCTAAGATAGCTGGTTGTGTCGAAATTGTCGTTTTGCGTTTCGTAAACGGATATGGGTGTTCCCTCAAAGATGAATGTGTCGCCGACGGACAGAGAATACCCCGAATAACAGCCGAGCCTCGCATTGAGCGGAGAGGGCAAAGGTGTATTTTCGACAGCCGTTATCTCGGCAAAAATCTGCGAGTATGATGAGTAGCTCCTGCATTCGGTGACAACGGCGGTGTATTGCCGGTTTTCCTTTTCTCTCAGTCTTTCCACTAAGGATAACGAGCTTTTCTCGTATTTTGTGTACATATGATGCGGGATGATTACAGAAAAAAGCAACGAAGGAATTATCATAAGCAGTATTATGTAATTCTTGGTTTTTGCACATACCGGAAAAGATATCCCGCAGAGAATGAGAGATAATATAAATAACGGCAAAAAAGCCTCAGGAAATGCAAGGCAAATGCTTGTTTGTATAAATGCAATTACCGCACAAAGAACGGCAGGACGGCGGAGCATGGTCTATTCGTATACCCTTTCAAAGGATGTGATAACCATTATGCTGTCGCTGGTTATTATGGAGTCATCGAGGGCAATAACGGCGTTCTTTGTGTGACTGCCCTGTTCGGGGATAAATCCGTAAACGGTGCCTATAAACAAATCTCTCGGGTAAACCTCGCCAAGACCGCTGGTGTATATTTTACTGCCGAGGGCAAGAGAACTTTCGTTGGGAAGAGCTTTCATGACGCATCTGCTCTGCGAAAAGGTGTCAAATGAGCCTGAAAGTATGCCTGTTTCGCCTGTTTCCTTATCGTAAACACCAACATTCATGTCATAGGATAAAATAGACTTGCAGCGGGTTGATGAGCCCTCGACGGAGTATGTGACGCCAAGGAGGGCACCCTCGTCTGAGATGATTGGCATGTTTTCCTTGATGCCGTGGAAGGAACCTTTGTCTATTGTGAAAATTGACAAGTAGCCGGAGGACGCCTTTGAAACAATATTGGCGTTGGTGAACTTGTAGTCGGTTCTCTCTTTTTTCAGATCAAGGAACTTGTAAAGAGAGTCGTTTTCGTCCTTGAGTGCCTGATATTCGGCGTTTTCCTCGGAAAGAGCCTTGTTCTGTTTTGTCAGACGTTCGTTTTCTTTTTTGAGCTTGTTTATGTCGGTGAAGTATGTGCCGACTGAGCTTGCGGCGTTATATGTACCCTTTGCTACAGCCCTTAAGGGTGTTGTCACAATCGACAGACCTTTTGAAAGAAGGGTGCTTGTACCAGAAGAATGGGAAGCAAAGCATATAAAACAAAGAAGCAGGGATATTGCAAACATTATTGGCAGACGCATGTCTTTTTTTCTGTGGGGGATTTTCAATGTTTTCACGTCCTTTTGTAAGGATTTTATCAAAATTAAAAAATTGTAATTTACTTTTGCCTTTCTATATATTATAATGTAATAAATAAGCATTTGCAATACGAAAAATGTAAACACGGAGAGTATATGACAAAACCTTTAATTCTTTCACCTGCAGGCTCCTTTGAGGCATTGTGTGCGGCGGTAAACGGCGGCGCAGATGAAGTGTATTTCGGACTTCCCGAATTTAATGCGAGATACAATGCAAAGAACTTTTCGGACGAGGAGCTGAGAGAGGCACTGAAGATGTGCTCGGTACTCGGAGTAAAATCGAATATAACGGTTAATACCCTCATTACCGACAGGGAAATGCCAAAGGCACTTGATATGGTGTATAATGCTGCATCTTTAGGTGCAGATGCCTTTATCGTGCAGGACTTAGGGTTTGCCTCTCTGATTAAAAAGGAGATGCCATCTGTCTGCCTTCATGCAAGTACCCAGTGTGCCTGCCATAATCTTGAGGGAGCAAAGAAACTTTCAGAACTTGGCTTCTCAAGAGTGGTGCTTGCAAGAGAAATGCCAAAGGAAGAAATACAAAAGGTAATAGACGAAGGCATTGAAACCGAAATATTTGTCCACGGTGCACTTTGCGTATGCCAGTCGGGTATGTGCCTTATGAGCAGTGTTATAGGAGGCAGAAGCGGTAACAGGGGGCTTTGCGCCCAGCCTTGCCGACTGCCTTATGCAATGGCTGAAAACAAGAACAGATATCCTCTCAGCCTCAAGGATTTGTCCCTTGGCACAAGGATTGAAGAGCTTATTCCCATGGGCGTCACAAGCCTTAAAATCGAAGGCAGAATGAAAAGCCCCGAATACGTCTACGGCACGACAAAAATCTGGCGTGAGCTGATAGACGGCAGAAAGAATGCCACAAAGGCTCAGATGAACGAGCTTTCCGATATCTTTTCAAGAGGCGGATATACCGACAAATACTTTACCGGTGAGTATAAAAAAGATAACCGTGATATGTACGGCATAAGAAGCGGCGACGATAAACAAAACACAAGAGAAACTGAGAAAAAGCTTGATTTTTCAAAAACCACACGCAAGAGAACCATTGGGATTTCCTGTCAAATCGAGGCTGAAAATCCTGTTAAGGCAGCAGCTTTCTGCGGTGATGTGTCGGTTAGCATAACATCGGATTTTACAGTTCCCTTTGCAACCGGCAGACCTCTGACAGAGGATGACGTAAAGGAATCACTTTCAAAGCTCGGCACAACCTTCTTTGAGGCGGAGAGTATTGACGTTACTTTAAAGGGAGACGTTTTTCTCAGTAAATCCATGCTCAATTCCGTAAGACGAAGCCTTGCAGAGGAGCTTGAAAAGGTACTTTACAACCCCGAAAAGATTGTCAGGAACGAGAGCCGAAAGACCTTTGAACGACGCAAAAAGGCTGAGAACTTTGAAAAGCTTTATGTCTGCACGAGTCTTGAGAGTGCAAAGAAAATCAAGGGGGAAAATGTTTGTATTCCTTTGTCGGATATAGAAAAATACGACGGCAGAAGCGGCTTCGGCGTCGCTCTTCCGAGGGTTATATATTCCTGTGAAATGCAGGAGTTCAAAAGACTTCTTTGTGTCGCAAAGCAAAAGGGTGCGGAGTTCGCCCTTGTGTCAAATATAGGACAAGTTGATGCCGTAAAGGAGTCGGGACTTTCTCTTTTCGGCAATATCGGCATGAATGTGTTTAATTCAAGTACAATAGATGTGCTTGAGAATATGGGATTTTCGCTTATCACCGTCTCTCCCGAACTTAACGAGGCTCAAGTCAGGGACCTTGGTAAGAAGCAGGACACAAAGCTCTGTGCCTTTACAAGGGGAAGACTTCCGCTTATGGTGCTTGAGAGCTGTATAGTGAGGGCGGGCGGTGTCTGCAAAGGGAAGAATGATTCACCTTGCGGTGTCCTTCATGACAGAATGGGTATGGATTTTCCCGTGTACGGCGAAAGACGTCTTACGGGTGACGGATACCCCTGCAGAAATATTATCTATAATTCCGTAGAGACAGACATACTTTCGAAAGAGGAAAAGTTGTCAAAGATGAATATTGATATGGCAATGATTAATGTGTTGGAGTAATAATGAAGATAGGAAATGTAGAGATTAAAAACGGTGTATTTCTTGCACCTATGGCAGGTGTTACCGACCTTGCCTTCCGCTACATGTGCAAAAAGTACGGTGCAGGTGGAATGGTCACCGAAATGGTGTCGGCAAAGGCAATCTGCTACGGCGACAGAAAGACGGCAAAGCTTGCATATATTTCGGATTTTGAACGTCCCTGCGGACTTCAGCTTTTCGGCAGTGAGCCTGACATTATGGCAAAGGCTGCACTTATCGTTTTTGATATGTTTCACCCCGAATTTATCGATGTAAACATGGGCTGTCCCGCACCCAAGATTGTCAATAACGGCGAAGGGTCGAGTCTCATGAAAAATCCTGCTCTCTGCTATGAAATTGTCTCACGCATGAAGGCGGCACTCGGTGACAGATGTCCCATTACCGTCAAGATGAGACGCGGCTTTGACAAGGACAGTATAAATGCCGTGGAAGTGGCTGAAATGTGCCAGAAGGGCGGGGCAGATGCCGTATTTGTACATGCAAGAACAAGGGAGCAGATGTATATGCCTCCCGTTGAATATTCGACAATAGCAGAAGTAAAAAAGGCAGTAAAAATCCCCGTTATAGGAAACGGGGACATAATGTGCGGCAGGGATGCGGTGAAGCTGCGTGAGCTTACGGGCTGTGACGGAGTCATGGTGGGCAGAGCCGCACAGGGCAACCCATTTGTCTTTGATGAGATCAATGCCTTTCTTGAAGGCAGAGACTACACACCTCCTACAAACGAGCAGAAACGCGATTGCGTAAAGGAGCACATTGCCCGTCTGATTGAGGACAAGGGCGAATATGTGGGTGTCCGCGAGGCAAGAAAGCATGTTGCGTGGTACATTAAGGGACAGCCGGGTTCGGCATCTATGCGAAACAGGGTAAACCTTGCCGAAAGCACAAGCAAAATGATGTCTCTTATAGACGAGGCATTTGGCTTTTAGAGTATTTTTTTGAAAATTTCATCTGAGATTTTTTCTACCGTTCCGTAGTCTGTGCAGGGGCGGTAGATTTTTTCTATTTCCATGTGTACTTTGCCTGCTTTTTCAAGGCTTTCAAGTGCTTGCTTTCCCATGTTTTCGGACAACTTGCAGTAGAATTTCCGTAAAGGCGTCAAGGGTCTGAGTGCCTTCAAGTCAAGAAATCTTGCGCAGTTGACAATTTTGCATTTTTTCATTATTCGGTCGCAATCCGAGACGAGCTTTTCGTCGTAGAGCGAGACGGAAGTTTTGATCTGCGGGAAATAAAGCGCATCAATTTCCCCCTTGCTTTCGGGGTTAAAGCTTGCGGTGACATCGGCGTTTTGTGATTTTGCGTACTCATACACAGCTATGAGAAAGTGAAAGGCAAGACGGCTTTGAAGGAACGGCTCTTTGAGAAAAACGCAGGTCTCTGCCTCATCTTCAAAGGTGGAAAGTCTTATTCTGCCGAGAGCCGATACGGCGTTTGTTATCCTTATCGAAACATTGCCTTTTTCCTTGGTTTTAATGCGTGCAAAGAGACTTTTGGACATCCTCATTGCGCTTTTGTCCAGCTTATCAAAGAGAAT
>JAGAKK010000029.1 GCA_017625675.1 Clostridia bacterium
TCAATAAATTCAAGAAAACGGCAACGGAATGGCATCTTGAGGAGATAAGCCCTGATAATATAAATGATGCGGAAAACTTTCTCCGAAACACCTATAAAAAGGCAGGCGGCAATATCACTGCAGAGGATGAATATAATAGTTCAGAAGAAAATGTAATGGTTCTTGACGTCTTAAAGAACTACCGCATTTACGGTTTTTGCGGTGCAATCCTTTACGCAGACGGTGCTCCCGTGGGCTTTTCAATAGGAGAGCTTTTAAGAGATACCCTCTACGTGCATATTGAAAAGGCTGACAGAAATTATCCCGGCGCATATCAGATGCTTGTGAATCAATTTGCCCTGAAATTCGCGTCTGAGGATATTAAGTTTATTAACAGAGAAGACGATATGGGTGACGAAGGGCTCAGAAAATCAAAGCTCTCCTATCACCCTGTTGAACTGTTGGAAAAATTCACGCTGGAAGAAGCATAATAACAAAAACAATTAAGAGAGGCACGATGCTATGGATAATATGAAGAAAATTCTTGTCATAGGGAGCGCCAATGCCGATATGGTAATCAGTTCTCCGAAAATGCCTGAAATAGGCGAAACAATTACGGGCAGCGGATTTACCGTTAATGCCGGAGGAAAGGGCTTCAATCAGGCAGTTGCTCTTTCAAAGCTGGGTGGCAACGTCACGTTTATAGGAGCAGTGGGAAATGATGCAAACAGCGAAATACTTGCTGCTGCCGCAAAGGAATATAACGTTACATACGACGTTATCAGATTGGAAACTGCGCCAACCGGTGTCGCTGTGGTAACCGTTGTAAACGGCGACAATTTTATAGTTCTTGACCCCGGAGCTAACGGAGCGCTTACCCCTGCTCTTATTGATGAAAAAGAAGATCTTTTGTCACAGGCGGATATTGTTGTGGTGCAGCTTGAAATCCCTGTTGAAACGGTGCTTCACCTGTGTAAAAAGGCGAAACAGTACGGTTCTTACGTGGTTTTAAACCCTGCTCCGTATACCAAGCTTCCTGCTGAAATTTTTTCCCTTATCGACCTTATAATTCCTAATGAGCATGAAGCCGAAGGGCTTTGCGGATTCCCTGTGGACACGAAGCAGGCCTGCATTAAAGCAATTGATAGAATAAAGGCCAAAGGTATAAAAAACGTTATTATCACGTTGGGAAAGAAAGGCTGTGCGTTCAGCAATGGCAAGCAAGTGGTCTTTCGTCAGGCAGAAGAAAGCATTGCGGTAGACACCACCTCAGCCGGAGATACTTTCATCGGCGCGTTTTGTGTGAAATTATCAGAAGGAAAAACCTATCAGGAAGCAATTGATTTTGCTTCAAAAGCGGCGGCAATTACAGTAAGCCGGGAAGGCGCTGCAAAGTCTATTCCCTACGCCCACGAAATACAATAAAAAGTATAAAAACCACAAAAAAAACATTGACGCACTGCGCTTTAGTGTAGTAAAATGTCGAAGGGTCCGAATCACAAGTCAATTTCTTTTAAAGAGATACTGGGATTCGGTCTTTTTGCTTTAAAATATATAAAAATTTTCAGAAAGGAATGACACGCATGGAAAACCAAGTAAAGATGACAGCTCAAAGAATTAAGGAGCTCCGAAGCATTATCGGAAAAAGCCCTGAGGAGATGGCAGCCATTATTGGTATTACGGCAGAAGCTTACACCGACTTTGAAAGCGGAAACGTAGATTTTACTTTTACGTTTCTCCACAAGTGCGCAAAGATCTTTAACGTAGATATTACGGATCTTCTCACCGGTGAAAATGCAAAGCTTTCAGGCTTCCAGATCGTAAGAAACGGCGAAGGTATGCCCCTTACGAGAAGAAAAGGCTTTTCTTATAATCACCTTGCCCTTAATTTTAAAGATAAGCTTTCCGAGCCCTTCATCGTTACTGCACCTTATGACGAAGCAGCCCAGAACAAACCTATACCGCTCTCTTCTCACAGAGGCGAGGAGTTTGATTACATTATCAGAGGCTCTCTCATCATTCAGATCGGGGACCATGTTGACGTACTTCACGCAGGTGACAGCATATATTATGACAGTGACGTAAAGCACGGAATGATCGCTACAGGCGGAGAGCCTTGCGAGTTTCTTGCGGTACTCACTGATGATAGCGGAAACGCACTTGAATACAGTGACGCTGTAGTTTCTCAAAAAGCAGAGAAAGGCGCCGGCGGTTCAGGCTACGACTACCCCACCTACGTTTACGAGGACTTCATTGACCTTGTGGAAGACGAAAAAGGTTGTCTCAAAAATATTAATTTCAAGAACACCGATAAGTTTAATTTCGGTTTTGACGTGGTTGACAAAATCGCAGAGCGCACTCCCGACAGGACCGCAATGATATACGTTGACAATGACAAAAATGACAGAACGTTTACTTTTGCCGACATAAAGAAATATTCTTCCAAGACCGCCAATTACCTTAAAGCAATGGGGATCAAAAAAGGCGACAAGGTTATGCTGGTACTTAAGCGCCATTACCAATTCTGGTTTGCAATGATAGCGCTTCACAAACTGGGCGCTGTGGCAATTCCCGCCACTCACCTTCTTGTGGAAAAGGACTTTACATACAGATTTGACGCAGGTGACGTAAGCGCAATTCTTTGTACTGCAGACGGCGACGTTGCGCATCAGGTAGACCTTTCTGCCGAGAAGTGCCCCGGACTTAAGCACAAGATTTTAGTCGGCGGCACACGTGAAGGCTGGCACGATTTTAATACTGAGGTTGAAATGTACAGCGGCAACTTCCCTCGCCCCACAGGCAGCGAAGAGGCTTGCGGTCAGGACCCTGCTATAATGTTCTTCACATCAGGAACTACCGGCTACCCCAAGATTGCAACTCACAGCCACACCTATCCTCTGGGACATTTCATCACCGCCAGATATTGGCACAACGTTGACCCGGACGGACTCCACCTTACCATCTCTGATACAGGTTGGGGCAAGGCGCTCTGGGGCAAGCTTTACGGACAATGGTTCTGTACCTGCGCAGTATTCGTTTACGACTTTGAAAAATTCAACGCCGCAGACATATTGCCAATGTTCAAAAAGTACAACATCACCACCTTCTGCGCGCCTCCTACAATGTACCGTTTCTTCATAAAGGACAATCTTGAGAAATACGACCTCAGCTCCCTTAAATATGCAACGGTTGCAGGCGAGGCTTTGAACCCTGAGGTATTCCAGCGCTTCTATGACGCTACAGGCCTCAAAATAATGGAAGGTTTCGGTCAGACGGAGACAACTCTTGCAGTGGCAAATCTCCGCGGAATGGAGCCAAAGCCCGGCTCTATGGGTAAGCCTTCTCCTATGTACAATATTGAAATTATCGGCAGCGACGGAAGCCCTGCAAAGGTTGGCGAAGTAGGAGAAATCGTGGTTAAGGCAAACTCCCCTGCTGAGCAGTGCGGACTCTTTATCGGCTATTATAAGAACGATGAAAAGACAAAGGAAGCATGGCACGACGGATATTACCACACAGGTGACACCGCTTGGCGTGACGAGGACGGCCACTTCTGGTACGTAGGAAGAACTGACGACCTTATCAAATCTTCCGGTTACCGTATAGGACCTTTCGAGATTGAGAGCGTAATAATGGAGCTCCCCTACGTTCTTGAGTGCGCAGTTACTGCAGCGCCGGACCCTGTAAGAGGTCAAGTCGTTAAGGCAACCATCGTACTCGTTAACGGCACAGAGGGCACAGACGAGCTTAAGAAGGAAATTCAGAACTACGTAAAGACCCACACTGCGCCTTACAAGTACCCCCGTATCGTGGACTTTACAAAGGAGCTCCCCAAGACTATCAGCGGAAAGATCCGCCGCGTAGAGCTTAAGGGCTGATTCAGAATAACAAACGGAGAAAGAATCGTGAAAAAAGTAATTATCGTAATTAACGGCAGAGGCGGCTGCGGCAAGGACACTCTTTGCGACATTGCAGCGAAATATTACCCTGTAAAAAACGTGTCAAGCATCACCCCTATCAAGGAGCTCGCCACCCAGGCAGGCTGGAAGGGCGAAAAGGACGCCAAGTCCCGGAAGATGCTGGCAGACCTTAAGCAACTCTTCACAGAGTACAATGACCTTTGCAACAATTACATATTAAGTGAGGCAGACTCTTTTCTGGAAAGCGACCACAAGATAATGTTCGTCCACATAAGAGAGGGCGCAGAGATTGCCAAGTTCGTAAACAGCGCCAAGGACAAATGTCTTTGCAAAACGCTCCTTATTTCAAGGAAAACCGACGACTACTCCAACGAAGCCTTAGGAAACAGCGCTGACGATTGCGTAAATGACTTTTCCTACGATTGGACGTACGAGAACAAGGCTGACAGTCTGGAAGCCTTAGAAAAGGATTTTATGGCGTTTTTTAAAGGTGCTGTAGAAAGCTTGTGAAGGTTTTAAACAAAGCATAATAAAATTGAAGGCAGGTCCCTCAGGAAGGACCTGCCTTTTTATTGACTGCGACAATAGCTATGCAAAGGCATTACAATACCCTGCCCCCTGTCGCACCTCTGTATCAACAAAAAAGAGCGACTTCCCTTTCAAGGAAACCGCTCTTGATCTTTTACATTTTTTTGTTTCAGAATTAAAGTCTCTCTTTAACTCTTGCTGCCTTACCAACTCTGTTTCTGAGGTAGTAAAGTTTAGCTCTTCTGACTTTACCGTGTCTAACAACTTCGATTCCTGCAATCTTAGGTGAATGCTTAGGGAATACTCTCTCTACGCCAACACCGTATGCAATCTTTCTAACAGTAAATGTCTCTTTAACACCCTCACCGCGCATACCGATAACAGTGCCTTCGAATACCTGAATTCTCTCACGGCTACCCTCGATAACCTTGAATGATACCTTTACGTAATCACCGATTTCGAGCTTAACAGCATCCTTATTGAGATAATCAGCCTCAACTGCCTTAATGATATCCATTTATATTCACTCCTCTCTTGCTCAGGCGTTCATGTAATGAATCGACAGAGGACCGCCCCTGATGGTGTCACGGCATAAAAATCCCGCAACAGCCTTAACATAATAACACTTATCAACACTATCTGTCAAGCACTTTTTTTGTGAAACACGTCAAATTTCAGAATGATAACTTATAAACTCTATTTTTATTTTCGCCCTCTGTGACAAGAATTTTGTCTTCTACCATCTTACTCAAAATAGCTCTCGTCCTTGAATTACTTATACCGATAAGTGCAGCTATTTCAGAGCATCTAGCCGAAATATTTTCGGTTAAATATGCAACAATTACATCTCTGTAAATAGTAGTTTTTGTTGATGCTTTTTTATCACCTGTTTTTATCGCTTGTTTTTTATCGCTTGTTTTTCGCAGTGCAAGCGATAAAGTAATTCTCACAGGGTCAAATAGCAAATGCTGAATATGTTTCCCAGATGCTATGAGGCAAACCACCAATTGCTTTTTTTGCTTCAATACGATTATTCTCTTTATATTTTTCTATATTAGAAAAATCAATCATCCAAGCCTCCTGACTTCTCTTTAAACTCCGGCTTCGGTCCCCAAAACTGATAATAGTCGCATTTCAGATTGCCGTTGTAGAGTTTTCTACGCTTATTCGCCTTTCTGCCGAAATGCTTTTCAAAGGTCTCGCAGGACGTTATCACGTAGAATGACCAAGTGGGGAAATTCTTGAAGTGACGGCCCATGCGCTTGTACAACTCCTCCGTCTCTTGCTTCTCCAGAAGCCTTTCTCCGTAAGGCGGATTGGTGATAACAAAACCATATTGAAACCTTGATGACGTAACCCCAAAGTCCACCTTCTGAAAATGTATCTTGTCCTCCACCCCCGCAAGGTGAGCATGCTTCATAGCAAGACTTAATTGGAAGTAATCAATATCCGAGGCATAGATGCGAAGCTCCTTGTCTTTCTCAATGGCATTTTCGGCCTCTTCCCTTGCCTTTTTCCAGAGTTCTCCGCCGTTCTCCATCATTATCGGCCAATCCTCTGCGTCAAAGCGGGCATTAAGCCCCGGAGCAATGTTCATACCTATCATTGCCGCCTCAATGGCAATGGTTCCCGTTCCGCAAAACGGGTCAAGAAGCGCCCTGTCAGGTCTCCAGCGGCTGATCATAATAAGGCCTGCCGCTAAGGTCTCCTTTATGGGCGCACCACCTACTTCCGCTCTGTAGCCTCTCTTGTGAAGGCCGTGGCCTGAAGTGTCAATAGTAAGGGTTGCAATATCGTTCAGCAGTGCCACCTCGATCTTAAAACGAGGGCCTGTCTCCTCTATCCACGACTTTTTATATGCGCCTTTAAGACGCTCCGCAATGGCTTTTTTAACGATAGCCTGACAATCTCTTATACTGAAAAGCTTGGACTTTACAGACCTGCCGTTAACGATAAACTGGGCGTTGTCGGGGAGCCATTCCTCCCAGGGAATAGCCTTTGTCCCCTGAAAAAGCTCCTCGAAGGAAAGAGCCTTGAACTGACCCATATTAAGTAAAACCCTGTCAGCGGTGCGAAGCCAGAGATTTGACTTGCATATTGCTTCAAGGTCGCCTTTGTAATATATGTGGCCGTTTTCAGTGGTGTGCTCCGTGTAGCCAAGCTTGTCAAGTTCCCTTGCCGTTACCGCTTCCAATCCGAAGGCGGTAGTTGCAATCAAATTTATTTCATTCATAATTTTCCCTTTATCTCAGTAAATCTTTTAAATTCATTATCATCACAAGTAATTTTTTCACAAAAATCCCTGTAAACGCTTTCTCCAAAGCACTTCCACAGGTTTTCGGAAGGAGGAACAGAAGTAAACACGCACATTTCGTCCTTAACGGGGTGCTTTACAGCCACCACGGAGGACCAGAGTCCCAAGGTGCGCTCCCCTTTTTTATCAAAAAGTTCCTTGCCGCCGTACTTTACGTCTCCCTTTAATGGATGTCCGAAAAGAGACAGTTGGGCGCGGATCTGGTGAGTTCTGCCGGTAATGGGTACTGCAAAAACAAGTGTTTCATTGTCCCCTTTGGCAATGACTTCAATGTAAAGCTCACAGGGCTTGCCGTTTTTTGACCTTGTAACGATATTCGTGCGAGGGTCTTTTTCAAGGTTGTCCGTGAGAATTTTTCCGCCTTTAAAATCAATCTTTCCCTCTGCCAAGGCAAAATACCCTTTATAAAATTTCTTCCCCCGAAGCTGTTCAGAAAGCCTTGACGCACCTTTTGAGGTTTTGGCAAAAACCATTGTTCCGCCGGTGTTTCTGTCAAGTCTGTGCACAAGGCCTGCAAAGGCCGCACCGGGCTTGTTCGACCTGACGGCAATATCCTCTTTAATAAGAGTCAGAAGGTCTTTGTCGCCGCTTATATCGCTCTGGGAGAGTATTCCCTGAGGCTTTACCACTGCGATAACGTGATTGTCCTCATAAATAATGTCAAAAGCATCGTTGGAAGACCTTACCGTATCTTTGTAAACGCATTTTTCAAGGCTTGCCATTTATTTTGCGCACCACCTTGCCGCAGAGCCGCAGGGAAGCAAAATTCCGCCTGAGGTGATAGGAATACAAAGGTCTCCTGCAGAAACGTTTCCGCCGAATCTCTTTTTCAGTATTATGCTAAGCATATTTTCCGTAACCACCGGAGAAAGACCGGTGGTGTATGAGTTCAGAATAAAGAACAAGGGCTTGTCCGAAAGAAGCTTTGAGGACTCTTCAAGGAAGTCGTAAATGCTCTCCTCCAGCTTCCACACCTCGCCGCCGGGACCTCTGCCGTAGGAAGGCGGATCCATTACAATAGCATCGTAGGTATTGCCCCTTCTTATCTCTCTGCTAACGAATTTAAAGGCATCGTCAACCAGGTATCTTACGGAAGCGTTCTGAAGACCTGACAATTCAACGTTCTCCCTTGCCCTTGTGACCATTCCCTTGGCTGCATCAACGTGAGTAACAGCCGCGCCTGCGCTGGCAGCCGCAACAGTAGCCGCACCCGTGTATCCGAAAAGGTTCAGCATTTTAACAGTGCCGCCTTCGTTGACACGCTCTTTTATCTTCTCAATAATAAAATCCCAGTTGGCGGCCTGCTCAGGAAAAAGTCCTGTGTGCTTAAAGCCCATAGGCTCAATATAAAATTTGAGATTTTTATAATTTACGGTCCACTTGGAGGGAATCTTATTTTTGTACTCCCATGCGCCGCCGCCCTTGTTACTCCTGTGGTACACCGCGTCAGCATTGTGCCACCTTTTAGGAGATACCTTTTTCCAGATAACCTGAGGGTCAGGACGGGCAAGGACCACGTCGCCCCAACGCTCCAGCTTCATCCCGTCGCCGCAATCTATAATCTCGTATTCATTCCATCCGTCTGCAATAAAACCTGCCATAAAATATCCTTTCCGGCGTCTTTCAAAAAAAGATTTCGCCGCTAATATCATCTGAACAACTTCCATTATAGCAGACTCAAATGAAAATGTAAAACAGTGCAAGCAATAAAAAATCATTATCGGTAAGATTTTTTAGTGAAAAGTTCGTTTTTTCCTTGTCTGTAGCATCTTTCTTGTTTTTAGCCTTTTCCATAATCAAAAGAATTATCAGCCCGATAATAATAATATCTTCAAGTTTCAGCTCCCTGCCTGCGATTTTGCTAAAGAAAGGCGATAATTTCTCGATCACAGAATCGATTAAAGACTTTCGAGGAACAAGAGGCGTTGCATCTTTCGTTTTTTCAGCGCTTACAGACACAGTTTCCGGCGCCGGGGAAACAGGCTGTGCAGGCGCCGGGTGTTGCCTTCGCATATTAACGGCAGGACCTCTGTTATAATACGGACCGGGCATTGCGGCACCTCACCTCCCATTGCTTACTTCCCCAGTTGCCCTAAAAGCGGCGCTAACTCTTTAAACATCAATATATTCACACAGTTGTCAACTTTTTTTCTCCGCGTGTCGCTTAAAAACGGTTTCAACGCCTTGAGAAGCCTGACCTTGTCATCATTGGCGCCTTTTTCCTGAGCTTGCTTTACACCTGACATGATTTTCATAAGCATTACAGGGTCTATTCCAAGGCTGTTGTCTTGCTCTTTTTCGTTGCTACATGGCACACCCCGGCCGGCTTCCGTTTTTATTTCGCTATCTTTTTCATCCGAACCGTTATCGCCAAGGAAGGACCCCAGCAATTCTCCTATGTTGTCCGGCACGTTTTCAATGCCCAGCAAGCCGCCTATTTCTTTTATCTTTCCTGCAAGCTCATTATCCATTTGAAATTAGCCTCCTAAAAGCTCTTTTAGCTTCATCATCACTACGTCCGCATCTTTTCCCGCCACGGCGCGAATCTTCTCCAAATCAGCCCCTGAGAGGCTTTTTTTGAGCTTTTCCGTATCAATGTTCATCTCCTTGATCTTTTTTGCATCAAGCTCCGACAATTTTCTCATAAGCTCATTGCGGTCAACCTTCGAAACTTTCCCCTTTAACTCCTCAGGACTTTTTGTTCTTAGCATCTCCAATGCCTGATCAATCTTCATTGACAATATTTTATTATCGATCTGCCCGAAAATATTTGCCATACCGTACTTTTTCTCCAAGTATTTTCGATATAGTGTATGCACGCCGCAACAAGTTTGTGACAAAAAAACAGCAGCTTTCCCGAAAGAAAACTGCTGTAAAAAACTTTTTTAATATTCAAGTGGTTTCTCACTCAGCAATGATAGAAACCTGCTTCTTGTCCTTACCCAAACGGCTGAAAGAAACCTTGCCATCCTTAAGAGCGTAAAGTGTGTAGTCTGTACCAACACCAACGTTTGCGCCGGGATGAATCTTTGTGCCTCTCTGTCTTACGATAATGTTACCTGCAAGAACAAACTGGCCGTCAGCTCTCTTAACACCAAGACGCTTAGACTCAGAGTCTCTACCGTTCTTTGTGCTACCAAGACCTTTCTTATGAGCAAACAATTGCAAATCAAATTTAATCATCGAATTGCACCTCCTAATCGATTACAACCAAATACTTATTTCCGTAATTTTCACAGATCTGCTTAAGGCCGTACACCATCGCATCAAAAACCGTATTCACGATTTTCTGCGTTTCTCCGGAAAGTCCCTTCGGGCAATGCCAGTTGACTTCTCCGCTTTCTTCAGTAAAGCAACGCTTCGCTTTCTCATCCTTCGGATTATAAACAGACTCTGCATATCCTACTGCTGTCAATACTATGGCAGAAACCGCTGAACAAACTATGTCCTCACCATATTCTGCAAACCCTGCATGACCGCTTACCTTAAAGCCTGTAATGACTCCGTCAGAACTTCTCTGTACGTTTACCTTAATCACAGCGAAATCCTCAAGCGTTAATAGCCTTGATTTCAACCAATGTGTAAGGCTGTCTGTGACCCTGTCTCTTCTTGTAGCCCTTCTTCGCCTTAAACTTAATGATTCTGATCTTCTTTCCCTTGCCGTGCTTTACAACCTCAGCTGTAACAGTAGCGCCCTCAACGTAAGGAGCACCGAAGTTTGCCTGCTCGCCGTCTGCAACTGCAAGAACCTTGTCGAAAGTATATTCAGCGCCTTCCTCAGCTTCGATCTTCTCAATGTAGAGCTTGTCGCCAACGGCTGCCTTGAACTGCTTTCCACCTGTCAAAATAATAGCATACTTATCCATCAATATACACCTCCTATAATTCATTCGTCCCTGCTTCCTGCAGGATAAATGTAAGTCACGCCTTTCGTGCAACCCTGGATAAAAGGTATACACTGCGCAGGCATTACACCCACAAAAGGGCATAAATTTAGAAGCCCCGCCCGAGCGGATACCCGATAATAATACCACGCAATTCACCCCTTGTCAACACTTTTTTTATCAATCATGAGTCAGTGACCTGCCCCCTGACTCACGATAAAAAACGCCTTGTTTATGGGCTTTTTGCGTTTCGGGGTGGCATTTCTGTTCCGCTTTGAGTCAGGGGGCAGGTCACCGACTCATTGTTTAACAATTGTTTTTTCCGGCAATAATATGACCAATTAAGCGCAGGAGGATTGAAAAAATGATAAACAGAGTAGAAATTTGCGGAGTAAATACAAAAACGCTGCCGGTGCTAAGCAGCGAAGAAAAAGTTGAGCTTATGAAAAAAATCAAAGAAGGAGACCTGGTGGCAAGAGCGAAGTTCATTAACGGCAATCTCAGGTTGGTGCTTAGCATTGTGCAGAGATTTTCAGGCAGAGGAGACTCCCCTGACGACTTGTTTCAGGTAGGGTGCATTGGCCTTATTAAGGCAATACAGAACTTTGACACGTCTCAAAACGTGCAATTTTCTACCTATGCAGTGCCGATGATACTTGGCGAGATTAAAAGACACCTTCGTGACAACAACGCAATAAGGGTAAGCAGATCAATAAGAGACACCGCCTACAAAGCCCTTACCGCCCGTGAAGAACTGATTAACGCTTTAGGCAGAGAGCCCTCTATCCTTGAACTCTCTGAAAAGCTGGAGCTTCCCTGCGAAGATGTTGTAACGGCTCTTGACGCAATTCAGGACACAGTTTCCCTTTCCGACCCGGTTTTTCAAGACGGCAACGACACAGTTTGCATTATGGATCAGATAAGCGACACAAAAAATTCCGCAGAAAGCATCGAACAGACTCTCAGCATCACCGACGCAATTGAACACCTACCGGAACGCGAAAGGACAATAATAAACCTCCGCTTTTTCCAGGGACAGACCCAGATGGAAATTGCGGAGGAAATAGGTATCAGTCAGGCTCAGGTTTCAAGGCTTGAAAAATCAGCGCTCAAAAACATCCGTTCAAGGCTGAGCTGATTATTATTTATACTTGCTCTCACAATAGAGGCACCGATAAGTTCTGCTTTCCTTATCGGTGAGCTTAAAAATGTGCTTAAGTTCCTGCTCAACAGAGGTTATACAACGAGGGTTCTTGCATTTAAGGATGCCTTCAAGTTTCTCAGGAAGCTCAGGATGGAACTTTTCAGAGAGCTTTCCCTCCCGGATAATGTTTACGGAGCTTCCGGGGTCAACGTAGCCCAGAATAGCAAGATTGATGTCGCAAACACCCTCTATCTTAATGATGTCCTTTTTACCCATTTTGCGGCTCTGAGCATTCTTGATAATAGCAACCTGAGTTTCAATCTCGTCCAGTTTCAGCAGATTATAAATCTCCATACCCTTGCCTGCGGTAATATGGTCAATTACAATACCGTTTTTCAAAGCATCAATAATCATATCACACCTCCGCCTTAAGGCCTAAAAGTTTCATAATAAGCGCCATACGAATGTACTTTCCGTTGAGCACCTGCTTAAAGTAGCAAGCTCTCGGGTCATCGTCCACCTCTACGGAAATCTCATTAACGCGGGGCAACGGATGCATTATCGTAAGATCCTGCTTTGCGTTTTCAAGTTTCTTCGTGGTGAGAATGTAACTGTCCTTGAGTCTTATATAGTCCGCTTCGTTGAAGAAACGTTCTCTCTGCACTCTGGTCATATAGAGAATATCAAGTTTCGGCATAACAGCCTCAAGATCAGTGGTTTCCTCGTAGCTGAGGCCTTTCTTCTCAAGCACCTCCGATTTCATATACTCAGGAAGCATAAGCTCGTTTGGTGAAATCAGCACGAAGTGCACGTTGGCATATCTGGAAAGTGCCCCGATAAGAGAGTGAACGGTTCTGCCGAACTTAAGGTCACCGCAAAGGCCCACTGTAAGATTATCAAACCTGCCCTTTTCATTCATTATCGTGAAAAGATCGGTAAGAGTCTGTGTGGGGTGGTTGTGGCCTCCGTCACCTGCATTGATGATAGGAACAGAAGCCTTCATAGACGCCACCAGAGGCGCGCCCTCCTTGGGATGTCTCATAGCGATAATGTCCGCGTAACAACTTACAGTCCTTACAGTGTCGGAAACGCTTTCACCCTTGGCAGTAGAGCTTCCGCCGGGCTCTGAAAAACCGAGAACGTTGCCCCCCAGCTCATACATTGCCGCCTCGAAGCTGAGACGGGTTCTGGTAGAGGGCTCAAAAAACAACGTTGCAAGTTTCTTCCCCTTGCAAACCTCTGCATACTTAGCAGGATTTGCCGCAATATCTGCCGCAGTCTCAATAAGACCGTCGATCTCTTCGGTTGTAAGATCCAGAATGTCAATCAGACTTCTCACTTTTATACCTCCATCCAGGACTGGTCCTGAGGGTTATTTCTGAACTTTATAAGTCTCTCCTTATCCTCAGCCTTAATGTAGTTCTGCTTTGCAGCAACCTCTACGATAGTGTCAAAATCAGTAAGGCTTATATTTTTTACGTTTGCAGCGGCAAGGCGCTCCAGACCCTTCTTCATACCGTAGGTGAAGATACTTACAATACCAAGCACCTCTGCGCCTGCGCTTCTCAAAGCCTCTACAACCTCAATTACGCTGCCGCCTGTGGAAATAAGGTCCTCAACTACAACAACCTTCTGACCGGGGAGAAGTTTTCCCTCAATCTGGTTTCCTCTGCCGTGGTCCTTTGCACCGGAGCGAACGTATCCCATGGGAAGGCCCATAAGGTGTCCCGTAATAGCCGCGTGGGCAATACCTGCTGTACTTGTTCCCATAAGAACCTCTACGTCAGGATAATTTTTCTTTATAGTTTCAGCAAGTGAAGTTTCAATAAGAGTTCTCACCTCAGGCGCTGTAAGAGTAAGTCTGTTATCACAATAAATAGGGCTCTTGATACCGCTTGCCCATGTAAAAGGCTCCTCAGGTCTCAAAAAAACTGCGCTGATTGACAGCAATCCGCTTGCAACTGCTTCTTTCATATTCATCTTTCCTTTCCGTAAATTAATTTTTACTTAACGTTTATCACTATATCAGTCTACAAATTCCTTAACGCATCTTCTGTATGCCGCAACAGGGTCCTCTGCCGCTGTAATGGGACGACCTACAACGATGTAGTCAGAACCGATCTCCTTAGCCTTAGCAGGTGTAGTAATTCTCACCTGATCGCCAACGTCTCCGTCTGCAAAGCGAACGCCGGGAGTAACAGTAATGAATTCTTTTCCGCAACGCTCCTTAACGATACCTGCCTCCAAAGGAGAACAAACAACACCGTCAAGACCTGCAACCTTGGCATTGTGAGCATAGTGAAGCACCGTTTCATTGAGAGGCGCATTGATAAGAAGGTCCTTCTGCATTCTCTCCTCAGATGTAGAAGTAAGCTGTGTAACTGCGATAAGAAGAGGTCTTGTGCCGTCCTCTCTCATAAGTCCTTTAAGCGCCGCCTCCATCATGGAAATTGTTCCCGATGCGTGAAGATTACACATATCAACGTCCAGCTTTGAAAGCACGTTCATAGCCTTCATAACTGTGTTCGGTATATCGTGAAGCTTAAGGTCCAGGAATATCTTGTGGCCGCGGGCCTTGATTTCTCTTACTATATCAGGACCTGCCGCATAAAAAAGCTCCATTCCTATCTTGAGATAAAGGCTGTCCTCGGTAAACTTGTCAAGGAATGCCATTGTTGCTTCTTTGCTGCTGAAATCGCAAGCAATAATAACGTCTTTTCCCATAATCATTCTCCTTTATATTTTTGTAATGTTAACGTATTTAAATTAACGGAAGAGCCGGACTTTCGTCAATGAGCACCGCCGATAATGTCGTAAAGATTGTTTATACCGTACTTTTCCATTGCCCCGGGAAGAGCCTCGATAATGTCCTTGCAGGCATAGGGATTCACAAGATTTTCCGCGCCCACCTGTACCGCAGAAGCACCTGCCAGCATCATCTCAATTACGTCCTCAGCAGAGCTCACACCGCCCATACCGATAATGGGAAGCTTCACCGCCTCGTACACCTGATAAACCATTCTCACCGCCACGGGGAAAATAGCAGGGCCTGAAAAACCGCCCATCTTATTTGCTATAACAGGCTTTTTCGTCTTAAGATTGATTCTCATACCCATCATCGTATTAATAAGGCTGAGACCGTCTGCGCCGCCTGCCTCGCAGCCCTTGGCAATTTCAACAATATTGGTTACGTTAGGGCTGAGTTTTACGTAAACAGTCTTGTCCGTAACCTTCTTTACTGCCGCTGTAATCTTTTCTGCAGATTCCGCAGAGGTTCCGAAGCTCATACCGCCGTTGTGAACGTTGGGGCAGCTGATATTGACCTCAACAATACCCACCATATCGCTCTTGCCTATCTTTTCTGCGCAATACACGTACTCTTCCTCAGAAAAGCCGGAGATATTGGCAATAACCTTTTTATTAAAAACCTTTGCAAGCTTCGGTAATTCCTTCTCCATCACGGCCTCAACGCCGGGGTTCTGAAGGCCTACAGAGTTTATCATTCCTGCAGTGCACTCCGCAATTCTGGGGGTATCATTTCCAAAGCGGGCTTCCTTAGTCGTTCCCTTAAAGGAGAAAGTGCCAAGCATATTTATATCATAAAGTTCCGCAAATTCATATCCGAACCCGAAAGTACCGCTGGCAGGGATAATAGGGTTATCAAGCTCCCAATCGCCTAATTTAGTTTTAAGACTTACCATATAATCTCCTCCTTTACCAGAACCGGTCCATCCTTGCAGATTCTCTTGTTTCCGTACTTTGTCTTGCAGGAGCAACCCATACAAGCGCCGAATCCGCAGCCCATACGCTCCTCAAAACTGTATTGGCCGGTAATATCCGTGGCATTGTAAAGAGCCTTAAGCATGGGCTCGGGACCGCAGGCAAAGGTTTCGTCAAAATCGTAAGCCTCGCCGCCTTCCGTCTCCATTATCTTTATGGCATCGGTAACGAATCCCTTTATACCGTAGCTTCCGTCTGCTGTAGTAACAACGGTCTTCGCCCCCAGCTTCTTAAATTCTTCTTCATAGAAAACGTCGCCTGCACCGTTAAAGCCAAGCACCGCCGTAACCTTTTTTCCCTCTTCAATGAGTTTTTTCGTAACTCCGTACATAGGAGGAACACCAACGCCGCCGCCTACTACAAGAGCAGATTTTTCACAGCGCTTCGTGTCAAAGCCATTGCCCAAGGCTGTAAGAAGTGAAAGCACAGTGCCTTCCGTCATCGCAGACATTTTCTCAGTGCCCTTGCCCACCACCTTATATATCAAAGTGAGCTCGCCTTGTCCGTTCTCTTTCGCCTCAATATTGCAGACAGAGATAGGTCTTCTAAGGTACAACCCCTCAATGGCAATGTTTACAAACTGTCCCGGGGCAGTAAAATCCTTTACACTGCCGGAAAGCTTCATTTCATATACATCACTGGCAATTTTTTTATTTGAATTTATAACAAAATTCGTTTTCTCCATATCTTGAAATTCCCTTTCAATTTATTGTCCATGCTTTTATGCAAAGAAAGACATCTTAAGACTTCCCTTGACCTTTTTCCCTTTAAACGGTGTGCTTCTTCCCTTTGTCTCAAAATTTTCAGGGTCTATCTCGTATTCATCAGTAATATTAAGCACTGAAAACCTTCCCTTTTCGCCGTTCTTAAGAGCGCCACCCTTTACGCCAAACCTTTTAACAGGATTTACAGCCATAAGCTCAACAAGCTTCTCAAGAGTAATAATGCCCTTCTCCACAAGCTCCGTGTAAAGCACTGCAAATGCAGTTTCAAGACCTACCACACCCATAAGGCTTCCCGCAAGTCCCTTGGATTTTTCTTCCGCAGAATGAGGAGCATGGTCTGTGGCAATCATATCAATAGTTCCGTCCTTGATACCCTCTATCAGAGCCAACCTGTCCTCTTCGGATCTGATGGGAGGATTCATTTTAAAGCGTCCGTCCTCATCTATCATCATATCATTCATCACAAGGTAATGGGGCGCGGTTTCGCAGGTAACGTCAATGCCTTTAGCCTTGGCATCCCTTATAAGCTGCACACTTTCCTTTGTGGATATGTGGCACACGTGGTATTTCACACCGGTTTTCTCTGCAAGTTCAAGATCTCTCTTAATAGGCCCCCACTCGCTTTCGCTGCAGATTCCCTTGTGACCGTGGAGCTTGCAATACTCCCCGTCATGAATGTATCCGCCGTTAAGAAGTGAATTGTCCTCGCAATGTGCCGCAATGATGGCATCAATTTTCTTCGCCTCCACCATGGCCTTTTCCATCATCGACTCGCTTTGAACGCCCCGTCCGTCATCAGAAAAAGCAACAGCGCCCATTTCCTTAAGTTTTCTAAAATCGGTAAGTGTGTGTCCCTCTGAATTCACGGTAATGGCAGCATAGGGATGAACCTCAACGCAGGCGTCTTTTTCAATAATATCAAGCTGGGCTTTAAGGCCTGCCTCATCAGACGGAGAAGGCTTTACGTTAGGCATACTGAGAACGCAGGCGTAACCGCCCTTTTTCGCCGCTTTCGTTCCGGTCTCAACAGTTTCCTTGTAAGACAGTCCCGGCTCTCTCAGATGCACGTGTACATCCGTAAAAGAAGGCACGATAACACATCCGCTGACGTCTTCAAAAATAGCACTATCCCCTTCATCGGGACAGTGCTCCTGTATATAAACAACGCCGTCATCATCGACAAGAACACCCTTGTTCTCCTCAATGATTCCGTCAACATATATAAGTCCGCCTTTTAAGTAAGTTTTCATAAACACACCTCCCTACTATTATGCTTTAAAACACCCCTTTTTGTCAAGAGTAAAATGAGTCAGTGACCTGCCCCCTGACTCAGAATAAAACAAGTGCCTTTGACTCAGAATATACAAAAAAAGAGGCCGCTTTTACGCAGCCTCTGAAAAATCACATTTTTAACAATCAACCTGAATTATCCGCGCTTTTTAAGAAACACAAACGCAGCAGCAATCACAGCAACAACACCTGCACCGCCTACGATGCTTCCGCAACCGGAGTCTTCTACAGGAGCCTCTGTGGGAGCTGTAGTAGGAGCTACGGTAGGAGCTACAGTAACAACGGGAGTAGCAGTAGCTGCCGTGTTGTCAGTAGCAGGAGCTTCAGTTTCATTCTCTGTAGAAGATGAGCCTTCATCGTCCTTTTCAATAAATGCAACCTCGGAAATAACGATACCATCCTTACGGATTACCGACTTTCCTTCCGCATCCGTGCCCTTTGCTCTTCCGATATTCATTGTAAGGTATACAGGGCCGCAATAGTCTGTTTCAAGGTCTACAAACGCATATTTCTCACCGGAAGCCCAAGGTGCTCCGTCTCCGTCCATAAGCTCTGCAGTAGCAATGATCTCTGCGCCATCAATAGCTGAGCCTTTTTCAGAATTTTCCTGAACAGGACCGTTCTTTGTAAGACAAATATATCCGGGCTTATTTCCGTTAAAAATAGCAGCCATATCACAACCATAAATAAAATCTACAGAAGAATACTTAGAAAGATCGATCTCTCCAAGATACACCGTATCACCATACATCATAAATTTCATAACGTTTCCAACGTAGCCTGCTTCCTCAAAGGTTGCAACAACGCCTTCGGTGGCATCTGTGATGGCGTCAATATCCACCAGATTATCCTCTGTGAGTACGTTTTCCAGAACCGTTTCCTCAGTCGCGCCCTCTTCTGCAGAAACAGAAAAAACAGCAGTCATACTGAAAACAAGAGCAGCAATCATAATTAAAGATAAAATTCTTTTCATTTAAAACACTCTCCTAAAAAATCTTTTCGTTAAGTATAACTTTTTATAATTTTAACACTCAAATCATCCTTGTGTCAACCGCAGTAATTATTCCTCATCCGCAAAATCAAGAACATCGCGGTTTCTCTCTTTGAAAAGCTCATACACCGCAGTGAGCACCTCTACGTCGTCGACACCGTTAAAATTGTCAAACTCACTGTCTTCTTCGCTTTCTACTTCAAGGATTACAACCTCAGCGTCGTCCTCATCCTCAAGGGGCAACAACACTGCATAAACCTTATCCTGGTATTCTATTTCATCAAGATAACGGAACGGAATATCATTGTCATCTTCGTCACAAAGATAAATTATCCCTTCCATTGCTTCATCAAAAAGCTCTTCTTCATTAGCCATAACAAAACCTCCTGCAGATAATTACTCAGCAGCTTTCTCTTCTGCGCCGGCTTCAACAGACTCCTCAGCTTCTGCCACTACGACCTCACGAGCGTCAGCATCGTCCTCGTCTGCCTCTTCCTCGTCTTTCTCGTCATCCTCATCATCTTCCTCAAGCACAGGCTTAGGATCCAACGTGATAAAGAACTGTGCAAAATAGAGCACCACAAAGCCTGCGATAGCAAGACCTGCACTCTTAATAACGCCAAAGGGCTGATACAAGAAAAGGAATACGAGAGATGCCACAAAAAGAACTGACTTTACAGTTACCATAACCGCATATTTCGTCTCTTTAAGAAGTGCCTTATTGTCAAGAACAGGAAAAACTATTTCAACCATTGCCACCGACAGCACAGCAACCACCAGAAGAACCGTAGAAACAACAGACCTTGTTTCCTCGCTCATTCCGAGAACCTGAAACTGCACCAACAAAAAGGCAACAAGTGTCACAAGAATAGCAACATAAAAAATATTGCTCAAAAGATTTCTTTTTTTCATAATAAAAACCTCCGAAAAACGCCTTTCGGCTTATAGTTAAATTTTACCTTTACTAAAACACTTTGTCAACATTAAATCACAACGTCGTCAACTTTAACTTCCTTCTGCTCGCCGCTTTCCATATCCTTAAGCATTACCGTGCCGTTTTGCATCTCAGACTCGCCCACAACCGCAACGTAAGGAATACCCAGCTTATTTGCATAATTAAGCTTCTTGCCCATCTTTCCGCCGTTAAGGTAAACCTCAGTGGCAATACCTCTGCTTCTGAACTGTGACGCAGTTTTAAGCGCATACTCCACCGTGTCATCCATAGGCACGATAAGAATATTTGTAGGAGTAGCCTTACCGTTATTTGAAATAATGCCCGCCTCGTTGAGCTGGTAGAAAAGTCTTGAAAGGCCAATGGAAATACCTACTCCGGGAAGACTCTGCTTTGTGTAATTCTGGGCAAGCTCGTCGTAACGACCGCCTGAACAAACACTTCCAAGCTCAGGATAATCGTTAAGGAACGTTTCATAAACGGTTCCGGTGTAATAGTCAAGGCCTCTTGCAATCTTAAGATTGAGTTTAAAGCATTCAGAAGGCACGCCAAGGGCCTTTATGCTCTTGCACACAGCCTCCAGCTCCTCAAGACCCGCAATGAACTTCTCGTTGTCAATGCCCCAGTTTTTCAATTCGTTTACAATATCCAAGGGCTCGCCAAAGAGCTTCACAAGCTTCAGGATGCTCTCCGTTGCCTCTTCCGATGCTCCGTTTTTCAGAAGCTCCGCCTTTACGTAGTCCTCGCCGGCCTTGTCAATCTTGTCAACGATACGAAGAACCTCCGTTGCGTCATCAATTCCAAGGCTCTCAAAAAAGCCGCTGAGAAGCTTTCTGTTGTTTATCATTATCGTGAAGTCCCCAAAGCCCAAGGCTTTAAAAGTATTATAAATAACGCTCACGATTTCTGCGTCGTTAATGATGCTAAGCGAGCCGTTGCCGATAATGTCAATATCACACTGATAAAACTCACGGAATCTGCCCTTCTGAGGCTTTTCGCCGCGGTATACCTTGCTTATGTGGTAACGTCTGAAAGGGAACGTCAGCTCGCCGTAATGCTGGGCAACGTATCTTGCCAGAGGCACGGTAAGGTCAAATCTCAGAGCCAGATCGTGTTCACCCTTATTAAAACGGTAAACCTGCTTCGCCGTATCTCCGCCGCTCTTTGCAAGAAGCACTTCCGCCTTCTCGATAACGGGGGTATCAACGGGGATAAAGCCAAAACTCTCATAGGTAGCCCTGATCGTGTCCACCATGCTGTTAAAAAGCATCTGCTCCTTAGGCAAAAGCTCCATAAAGCCCGACAATATCGAAGGCTCAACAATATTTCTTTTTTCAGTATCGTTTCCCATAGCAAAGGATCCTTTCTTTTTATTCCCGACAATGGTTATTTTCTACTTAAAAAGCCCAAGCAAGTCTCAAACTCACTTGGGCCTTTTGGTGACTCATTGGAGGCTCGAACTCCAGACACCCTGATTAAAAGCCAGGTGCTCTACCGACTGAGCTAATGAGTCATGTGGGCACGCCTCACTTGCGTGCCCGATAATAATACCTTATTTTGAAATAATTGTCAACAATATTTTTGAAATATTTTATAAAAATGAGTCAGTGACCTGCCCCCTGACTCAAAATCAATGCGAAAATGAGTCAGGGGGCAGGTCACTGACTCATTTACAATGAAAAAAATCAGAGGCAACTGCACTCTGATTTTTTCGTATTATGAAATTATATTGACAATTATATTGACACGATACTCTTATGAGCTTTTCGCATGGTAAGGTCGTTATCGCTAAGATACGCCTCAATTTTCTTTTGCTCCACCGGTCGCTTTATCTTGAGAGTCGTATTTCTCGTAA
>JAGAKK010000030.1 GCA_017625675.1 Clostridia bacterium
GGATCAATGAAGAGGGCAACTTCGTAACAAAGGATTTCATCAATTACGCAATGCCTTTGGTAGAGGGCTTCTCAGCTCCTCCTCAGGAAGACGGACTTCCCAGATTTGCAAAGCTTAAAAAAGTTCCTGCAAATAAGTAATCCGGCTGATTATTAAAAAGTAAAAGCTCCTGAATTTCGCAAGTTAATGCGAAAATTCAGGAGCTTTTTTCAGCGCACCGGTGTGACAGGGGTCAGACCCCTGTCACACTTTTAAAGCAAAATGCCAATATATTTTGCGAAGGGCAAAAATCATTGTGGCAAGACACAACACAAAAATCGTGAGAAATATTTCGGGATATTGTGAAATAAGGCCTGCCATTTTATTGACGGTAGTTCTTTCTGAGAGAATTGTGTTCTGGGCGCATAGTGTAACGTCAAATACCGTTTTGTCCTTTAGCTGATATCGTACCACACATATCGGGGTGGTTGCGTATACAGGCGCCTGAATAACGTCAGGGGCATAGCCTTCTGCGTATGAAAAAGTGATGTTTTCAATATAATCAGTATCGTCTGCCGGTGCATAGAAGCAAACGTCATTTGTCGCTACAAGTGAAAGGTTTTGTGTTCCCAACGTAAGTATGCTTACCACGTCATCTTTTTCGCGGTAAAGAACCTTTACCCAGTCCTTGTGATATTTATCAAGCAGCTGTTTCTGAACAGGCTCTATGTTTTCACTGTCAAGGCCGTAAATTGCCATAATAATATTTCTTCGGTCTGCAGGGCTTTTGTTGTTGTTGTTCATATAATAGGTCACAGCAAGTGTGCTCTCTGTATTATTATATTTTCCGGTACCGCCGCCTAAGGTAAAGGTGGTGTTTTCCATAACGATGTCATTGGGGTTATTCATAATAATTCCGCCCCAGCTTACGGCAACAGGGGAGCAATATATCTTTTTAAAGGTTGTATTGAGCAACGCGTGTTTTAAGAAAATGACCGTATCGTATGCTGTGGTCTTCTGAAATTCCGAAGAGCTACCGTCAGCACTTGTGAAAAAAGTGTCGTTCATTCCGTACTTGATGGCTTTTTCGTTCATATACGCCGCAAATGAATTTTCTGATGAATTGACGGTTTTTATCTCCGTATTTTCTGAAAGAAGCTTTGCCGCATTTTCTGCGTTTCCGATGAGGGCAGTGTTTACCAATGCATCTACCGTATAGGTGGTGCCTTTTTTTATCCAGAAGTTTCCGTCAGAGGACACCGAAGTATATGACGCGGTGATCTTGTCAGTGAGGCTGTGGTTTTCTAGGGCAATGAGACACGTCATCATGCGGGAAAGCATTGACGCGTTAACCGGAAGGTGAATGTCCTTGTTGAGAAGAACCTGACCCTTTTCCGTGTCGTATAAAATATACGAAGCTTCAGGGTTCCGGTCGATAATATCTACAACGGACTCTTCGGCAGATCCTTCAGCCGCATCCTCTGCATAAGAAGGCAAAAAAGAAGCAAGAAGGGTAGTAAGTACAACCACAAGAATAAATATTGACGTTTTTTTTATACGAGAACGCATTCCCATGATTTTGTTACTCCCTTCTTTTTAGTTTTTTCTTAATGATGGATTTCAGAACATTTTTCTGTACTTGTCCATCATATTTTTAAAAATGTCTGCTACCGGAGGCGGTGTGTATGAAATAGCATTGGCGCCTGCCGTAATAGTCTTTTCTATGGTTTCGTCGTTGGGACCTCCGCTGGCGATAATAGGCGCATCGGGAGCTTGCTCACGGACGAACTGTACGATGTCAGGAGTTTCTGCAGCTGCTGAGACATTAAAAATGTCAACACCTGCGGCAAGGCGGTCCGCAACGTCAATCTTTTTACTTGTTACAGTAAGAATAACCGGTAATGAAGTGGCCTCTTTTATGCATTTTATAACTTCATCCGATACTGCAGCATTTAAAACGATTCCTCTTGCTCCGAGAGATTCGCTTTCAAAGGCAAAGCTGGCCATCCTGTCTGTGTCACAGGTTCCTCCTCCGATTCCGCAAAACACGGGAAGGTCTGCCGCTGTCATTATCGCCCTTATGATAGTTATCTGGGATACGAAAGGATGGAGCACAAGGACTGCGTCTGCGTTACTGTTCCTTACGAGAGCAACGTCTGTAGTGAAAAGAAATGACTTGATAAGCTTACCTGAAATTTTTATACCCGTGGCGGTATTGATAATCTCCGGCACCTTTAAAATACTTCTTGAAGAGATTGATTTTATCTCCGGTGCAACTGCCTGTTTTTTATTAATATCTGAATTCATAGAAATCTCCCTTCTAAATAAAAAGAAATCAACTAATGTAATTATACGAAAAAAATATACTTGTTTCAAGAATAATATTATTTAATTATTGCCATTGAAATTATTTCGGGGTATAATTAATTTAATATTAATTCGGGAGGAAATTTCTTTGGATAAACTTCTGCTGATTGACGGAAACAGTATAATGAACCGCGCTTTTTACGGCACGCAGTCCGGTATGCTCCAGAATGCCGAAGGGCTTTTTACAGGGGCGGTTTTTGGCTTTTTGAATATTTTTCTGAAAGTTGTTAACGATGAGAAGCCGACCCACGTTGCCGTGGCTTTTGACCTGAAAGCGCCGACCTTCAGACATAAAATGTACGAGGGCTATAAGGCCACTCGAAAAGGCATGCCTCCGGAGCTTGCGGCTCAGATGCCTGTTATTAAAGAAGTGCTTGCAGCTATGAATTGTCCTTGCCTTGAGCTTCCGGGCTTTGAGGCGGATGACATTATCGGCACTTGCGCAGTTCAGGCAGAAAAAGAGGGTCTTGAAACCCTTATTCTGACAGGAGATAAGGACTCATTGCAGCTTGTTACAGAGCGTATTCACGTTCTCCTTCCCGTTACGAAGCAGGGTGCTACCACCGTGTCGGTTATGGATATTGACGCTGTGAAGGAAAGGCTTCTGGGGGTGGCTCCTTCTCAGGTGGTGGATATGAAGGCTCTCATGGGTGACTCCTCGGACAATATTCCGGGTGTGCCCGGAGTGGGTGAAAAAACTGCTGCAGGACTTCTTGTGGAGTACGGCGACCTTGATAATCTGTATGCCCACGTCAATGAAATAAAAAAGCCTGCATTGAAACAAAAATTAGAGGAAAACAAGGAGCTTGCATATTTAAGCAGGACCCTTGCGGAGATAAATTGCAGCGTGCCTATGTGTGAGATACCTGCCTGCGAAGGGCTTTCGGAATGTGACTATATCGGGACGCTGGCGGTGAAGCCTTACAATTATTCGCTTTTGCTGAGACTTTTTACAAGGCTTGAATTCAAACAGCTCATTAAGAAAATGAAGCTGGAGGAAAAGGCTTCCGAAACAGGGGAGGCTGAGGAAAATATTGTTTCTGAGGAGGTTTCCTTGTCGGCGGCAGAGGCTGAGGCGAGTTTTGTTACAAGGCCTTTTAAGGATATTATTACGCCTGACGAGCTGGCTCTTATAGAGATAGACACGAAGACTGAGAAGCTTTTTATTGAGTATACCTGTGATGAGGACGAGGTGAATTTCGTGACGCTTTACGGCGGCGGAGAGTTCTTCTACAGGATAGATATGGGCTTTATGGCCATGGATCGCTTCTTTACGGAGCGTTTCAAGGAGGTTTTTGAGTCTCCGGACGTAAAAAAATGCTTTTTCAGCGCAAAAAGTTTCGTGCTGTGGCTGAAGAAAAATGACGTCAATATGCAGGGTCTCTGGTGCGACCTTTCTATTGCCGCATACCTTGCGGATTCTACAAGAAGGAATGAAACTCTGGGCGAGGCTTGCAGGTATTTTACCGGAGCAGACGCAGAGGGGGTGGGCGTTATGCCTTATACCGCAGAGAAGGCCCTTGAGCTTCTTGAAAAGAACGGAATGACGGAGCTGTTCTGCGAGGTGGAGTTGCCTCTGGTGGACGTGCTGACGGAATTTGAGTATTGGGGCTTTTACGTGTCAAAGGACGTCCTTTCGGAAGAGGGGGCTGTTTTCGGAGAGCGTATCGAAGAGCTTACGAAAAAGATTTACGAGCAAGCGGGCAGAGAGTTTAACATTAACTCCCCGAAGCAATTGGGCGAGGTTTTGTTTGAAGAACTGAAGCTTCCCGGCGGAAAGAAAACAAAGACGGGCTACAAGACCGGTCAGGAGGTTTTAGAAAAACTTACGGAGGAGCATCCCATTATTCCGATGATAATGGAGTACAGGCAGAATGCCAAACTGAAATCCACATACATTGACGGCCTTCTGGCGGTTATTGACCCTGTTACGGGAAGAGTTCATTCTACCTTTAATCAGACCGTAACGGCCACAGGCAGACTGAGCAGCAGTGAGCCGAATTTGCAGAATATTCCTACAAGACACGAGCTGGGAAGACTTATCAGAAAGGCTTTCTTTGCAAGCGAGAAGGGCAGAGTGCTTGTTGACGCAGACTATTCCCAGATTGAGCTTCGCTTGCTGGCAGATATGTCAGGCGACCCTACCATGGTTTCAGCCTTTAACGACAATGCAGACATACACGCTATCACTGCCTCTCAGGTAAACGGTGTGCCCCTTTCGGAGGTAACTCCTCGTATGAGAAGTGAGGCCAAGGCTGTGAACTTTGGTATCGTTTACGGCATAAGCGAGTTTGGGCTTGCAAAGGACCTTGATATATCAAGATTTCAGGCGAAACGATATATTGACGGCTATTTTGAGAAATATCCTCAGGTTCAGAGCTTTCTGAAGGACCTTGTAAAATACGCGAAACGCACAGGCTATGCAGAAACACCTTTCGGAAGAAGAAGGTATCTTCCGGAGCTGTCCTCCTCGAAATATATGATAAGGCAGTTTGGTGAGCGTGTGGCAATGAATATGCCTATTCAGGGCGCAGCCGCAGATATTATGAAGATGGCAATGGTTTCCGTGCACAGAGAAATAAAGAGACGGGGCCTTAAAAGCAGAATGATTTTGCAGGTGCACGACGAGCTTCTTGTTGATGCGCCGGAAAGCGAAGCGGAAGAGGTAAAAAATCTCTTGAAAGAGTGTATGGAAAACGTGGTAAAATTGTCCGTGCCGATACCTGTTTCAGTATCAGCAGGGTATTGTTGGGACGAATGTAAATAACGTTAAGAACGTAAATAAGGAGAAATATATGCGGGTTTTAGGTGTTACCGGAGGAACCGGAACAGGAAAGTCAACAGTATGCAAAATTCTTGAGGAGCAGGGCGGCGTTATTATTGATGCGGACAAGATTGCCTCTTCCCAGCAGCGGAAAGGCTGCAATGCTTTTAATGAGATAGTTGCATATTTCGGAGAGGAGATTTTGCTCCCTGACGGAGAGCTTAACAGAACACTTCTTGCGGGAATTGTGTTTTCGGACAATGAGAAGCTGAGAGTATTAAATTCCATAGTTCACAAGTACGTTTCTCTGGAAATGAAGGAGCGTGTGGCAAAGGCTGCGGAGCAGGGCGCGAAGTTTGCAGTACTTGACGTGCCTATTCCTATTGAGGACGGTTTTTTTGACACTGCGGATTGCGTGTGGGCAGTGGTTGCAAATGACGATCTCAGAACGGAGCGTGTAATGGCCCGAAGCGGAATTTCAGAGAGAGAGGCCCAGCTAAGGATTGCGTCCCAGATGACTAACCGCGAATACAGTGAAATTGCAGACGTTACCATTGACAACGAGGGCGATTTTGAGTCCCTTAAAAAACTTGTGCTGTACGAGCTGGAGCGATTTTTGAATTACTTTGTGTAAAATTGAATAAAAGGGAAAAGTATTGCCGATAATGTCTTTAAATAAATTTAGCGGAAAGCAGAGGTTTTATTATGGCATTGTTGGGAATATTGGTGGCGGCTGTTTCAGGCCTTCTGATGAGTGTGCAAGGCGTTTTTAATACGGAGCTTACGAAACAGGGCGGAGTATGGATGTCTGCGGCATTCGTGCAATTTACGGCCTTTGCCACCTGCATTCTGGCGTGGCTTATAAGCGGAAGAAACGGAAGCCTTGGAGCGATATTGTCAATAGACCGTAAATATTTGCTTTTAGGCGGCGTAATAGGCGCTTTTATAACCTTTACGGTAATTAAGAGTATTTCCCTTGCAGGGCCTGCAAAAGCCACTCTGGTGATTGTTACGGCCCAATTATTGACGTCGTATCTTATTGAGCTGTTCGGCCTGTTTGGTGTTGAAAGAGCGGCCTTTGAGATTAAAAAGCTTATAGGAATAGCGCTGGCGGTAGGCGGTTTTGTTCTGTTTAATTTTTAGTAGTATTGTACAGCGTTATTTTTCGTGATACAATAGGGAAAATATCTTGTTGGGAGAAGTTTATGGAACGGTTATCAAAAGCGAAAGTAATATTGACAGTGGTCTTGCTGGTGATACTTTCTTTGTTGGTCACCTGGGCTGCAGTGTCCTGCAGAAAGGGTGCTGACTCTTCTGAAAACAAAGACGGCGGGACTTCCTTTGCCACTCACAGTCTACTCAATACTTTTTCTGCTACAGAAAATCATACTGACCCTGGGTCGGGGACAATGCCTCCTTCCGAGAGTCAGACTGATGCTCCTATAAATACCGAAGCTCCGTCCGGAACAGAAGGTGTTTCCGGGTCAGGTTCTCCTTATCCGGATGGTACATATTTTCCTGAAATAACAGAAAAACCGACTTTGGGAGATGCTACTCCGGATAATCAGGAGCCTTTTACAACTGAGCCCGGAACTTCAACTGAGGCCGCAACCGGAACTGCCACAGGAAAGGCGACAGCTACTCCGAAGGTGACATTCAAACCTAACGTGACAGCCACACCGAAGGCAACAGCTACACCGAAGGTGATTGCTACTCCGAAAGTGACAGCTACTCCGAAACCTACGGCTACCCCTGCGCCCACTCCTGTAACAGAACCTGATTACAGCAAGGTAAAAACAGAGAGTATGCCACGTCTTACCATTAAAACTGACGGCGGCCAGAGTATAACTTCAAAAGATTATTACGTGCACGCTTCCATAACCCTTGGAAATTGCGACAAGGAATATGCGTTTACAGACAGCCCTGCAGGAATAAGGGTTCGCGGCAATTCCACGGCAACAGCACCGAAAAAGCCTTATCGTATAAAGTTTGACACGAAGCAGTCAATGCTTGGCCTTAACGACGGAAAGACCTTCAAGAGCTGGTGTCTTATGGCCGATTACTTTGACGGTACTATGCTGAGAACCTGGGCAACATTTAATTTTGCAAAGGTGCTTCTGGAGGACAAGTACTACAGCTCCGATTGCGCCCCTGTAGAGGTGGTTGTAAACGGAGAGTACATGGGCGTGTACCTTCTTTGCGAGCAGACCCAGATAAAGAAGAACAGGGTAAATATTCCCGAAAAGGCTGACGGCTCCACAGACGTAGAAATCGGCTACCTGATGATAGGTCAGGGCGGCCGCTCTGATGAGCCGGAAACGGTTTTCGTGTATCCGGACATAACGGTTTATGACAAAAACGGCTCTTCAATGTATTTTGGACAGATGAATTTCTCTCTGTCGGGAGATGGCTATACAGAGGCTCAGAAGGAATACGTTTCAAAGTACACGTCAGGTGTATTTAAGGTGGTTGCTTCTGCGCTTTATGAAAACAAATACTACACCCTGAAGCGTGACGGAACAATGGTTCCGAAGACGTCCTTTAAAGGGAAGACAACCGCAGAAAAACAGTATGAAACAATAAACGCTGTGTTTAACATTGAGTCAGCGGTGGCAATGTGCGTCCTTGACGAGCTTGTTAAAAACCTTGACGCAATGACTTTTAATATGTACGTGGACCTTAGCCCCCAAGGTGACGGAAGACTTACATTGGCAGCGCCCTGGGACTTTGACTTTTCAATGGGCAATACGCACTACGGAAGCACCCACAGCACCGCAGGCTTTTACGCTACAAATCTTTCTTACAGCGAGGGTATGAGAACGAATCTCTGGTACGCAATGCTGGGAACTGCCGAATGGTTTGACGATATGTGCGCAGAGCTCTGGAAAAAGCATTACGACGAGCTTCGTGTAGTTGCCTGGGATACCTTGGTTCTGAGTCACAAGTATATGTTTTCCTACCAGCAGGACTATACCAAGTGGGGAACACCTGCTAACCGCGGAACGATTTATCATCACTGCGCAGAGGACCTTTCCCAAGTCAGTATTCACCTTGACAGCGGCCGTTTTCTGAAGGAGTGGCTTATTGATAGAATTGAATGGCTTAACGTCCAATGGGGCAACGGAAAACCGGACCCTGACAAACAGTCTTCACTTCTCTTAATGGATCTGACAAAGACATCTAATTTAAAGTATCTGAGCGGTTTTAAGCGTTGCAAGGGCACGATAACGTCCCAAGGCCTGAAGCTTACTCTGACGGAGGCTCACGACCCTTATTTTTACGTTGATTACAGCAGTCTGTCCCAGACGTTTAATGCAGAGGACTATCCTTATCTTGAGATAACCTGTATGATACCGAAAGGCACCTCAGACAAGGCCAACGGCGGTGAGTTCTTTATATGCTCCGGTGACTACACAGATGCCACAGGCGGTGTGTCAAAGGTTTTGTACTACAGCGACAATGACGGCCAGTACGTTACTTATAAGGTGGACCTTCTGACTACAGGCTTCTGGAACGGTGACATTCACAAGATACGAATTGACTTCTTTAACGAATGTGCGCCCGGAGACACAATGTACATAAAAAACATCAGTCTTAAAGCGTACTGATAATTAAAATTTAACAGCATATATGACAAAAGCAGGAAACTCCCTTGAAAGGACTTCCTGCTTTTTCTTAACTCCAATACTTATCTCCGCTTTCATAGATAAGCAGTTCTCTCTGTATGTTTTTGGCGATATGCGCCTCAATGTTTTTATACTTGCCCTTGGCACCTATTTCAAGCATTTTTCCTGCGTGGGAATAACCCATTATCGCAGGTGGCAAATGGGTTACCGGGTCGTCAATGTTCCGTATTACCGTAAAGTTCTCCCAGCGCTGTTTAAGCTCTGCAGAGATAAAGCCCCACAAAACTCTCGGACAGCCAAAACCGTAGCCACGTATGTGTTTCCTGATGTCAGGTCTGTGAAAGTAAACGTATTCGTGGCAGAGCACCGCAATTGCGGCGCCGTGGGAATATCCTGTGATGACAATGCTCCTTATATTCATATCAAAAATAAGCTTTGATACGTACGGCTCCAGTTCCTTCCAGACACTTAAGAATCCTCTGTGGGCATACCACACCTCATTGTCCATGCTTTTATAGGGCTTACAGGGGAAATTCAGGTTGCTTTTCCAATCCTCTATGCCGTCTGAGTCCTGAAAATAAATATACAGCGTGCCGTCAATGATTTCTGCGGCATAATCGGCGGACAGTCCGACTTTTGTGTACGGAATGGTAAGGCAATGCGTGAAAAGATCGTAAAGTTTCATGGTTTTCAGGGGCTTATGTTGTTGTTATAGTAGAGTATATGCGGAGGTGTTTATTTTTGCTACAGTGTGTTTTATAATTATTTTGCAAATTAAGTGCAACCAAGGTGATACAAACGTCGCTATTTATAGTGAAGGCCTTTTGTTGACGGAGAAAGGAGTTGGAACAATTGGATGACAGTAAAATAGTTGATCTGTACCTGAATCGGGATGAGGCGGCCATTGACTTGTCTATGGAAAAGTATGGTACGCGACTAAGAAACCTGGCATACAGTATAGTTGACGATTTGCAGACTGCTGAAGAGTGCGAAAATGATACGTATTTAAAAGCCTGGAATTCCATTCCGCCCCACGAGCCGAGGTCGTATCTCTTTGCGTTTTTAGCGCGTATTACGCGTCATATTGCTCTGGACTTTTGTAAAGAGCGCAGTCGTATTAAGAGAAATGCCCTGGTGTGTGAGCTTGATGCAGAAATGGAACAATGCATTCCCTGCACAGAGGATACGGAAGCTATTGTGGATTCTGCTGCGCTGTGTGATGCTATAAATAAATTTCTTGCTACGCTAAGCGATGAAAAAAGAAACGTATTCGTGCGGAGATATTGGTATATGGACTCGATTGAATCAATTTCCGGATTTTACGGTTTGTCTGAAAGTAAGGTAAAAAGTATACTGTTCAGAGGCAGAAAACAACTCAGGAATTTCCTTGAAAAGGAGGGCTTTGTGATATGAAAGAATATAAACTATTGGATATGTTGGAGAATATAGATCCTGCTTATATAGAGGCGGCCTCTGTTCCTGAAGCAAAGAAATCAAATTGGCTTGTAAGAAGTGGTATAGCGGCGGCGTGCTTCGTTTTGATCTTTTCTTTGAGTGTTGGGATATATGCCTATGCTAAAGAAACAAAAGAATACAATACTGCAATTGAATTCTTCAATGAATATGCCTTGCCGACAGAAGGGCTTTCACGAAGCGAAATTAAGAAGGTCTATCAGGATATTACAACGGAGTCTTTTTCTTATTCTAAAACTGCAGAAGTGATTACCAGAAGTCTTTCTTCGGAGCAAATTGAGGGTTATGAAATTTTACAAAAAAATCCCAGTCCGGAGGACGTTGAAAAACTATGGAATTACAAGAACAGCGATAACGATAACGTTCAAAATGAAGACCAAAAAAAGAAGCATTACAAATATTGGTCAGATTACACAACGGACACAAGAGAATTTGTGAAAAGTCACTTCGAAAAATACGATGGAGAGAAGCTTTTGTGGAACGTTTCTATCTCTGATTTTTATGTTACCGGTTATAAGGAAATCTCGGACGGTGTGATTGTTTACGGAAAAACTCCCGGATTTTCCACTGGGGAAGATTCCTATGCATGGATGACGAAATATGATATTGACGGCAATATAATATGGAAAGTCAGAATAGAAAATGGGTTTTCTGTTGAGTATATCTCCGGAGTTTTCGAAGAAAAAGACGGAGGTTATACGATATTCACCCGAGGTGACCATTCATATTTTTGTCTTAGCAGGTACACTTCGGATGGAAAGAGGGTGCATTTCAAAAAAACAGATATAGACGATAACAGCTTTAGCAACATCACGCGTTTCGGTGACGGCTACCTTGCCTTGTTTTGTAACAAACTGGTAGAGGAGAAAATAGTAAAGGTGGATCGGGACGGAAATATTACTGACTCTTTTTGTTATGATTCTGAGGATTCATATTACTACGTTAACGATATGATTGAATTTGACGGAAAGATATATCTGTCGACATACGTTGTGCCCAAAATGCCTCCCGAATTAGAAGGGATATTGGCAAAAACTGAACTTGCCAATGTAACGTATTATCTATGGAAAAACAATATTACTGAGATTTCAGAAGAAGAACTTACTCCTATGCTAAGGGACAATTATACTGCAATGCTTCTGGTATGTGACCCTGACGTGGGTACACCGCAGGAATTTTATTCTGTTAAGGGTTCTATAGGCGGAGCGCTTACGACAGACGCTTCCGGAAATTTATTGTGGGAAGTGGAAAGCATAGCAACGTCGTATTACTCGCCGTATACAAGCTCGTATACTTTTGGCGGAACGTGTTATCTGTATCGGTATGTCTTTGATGGTACGGGAAGTTTGCTTCGTCAGGAAGAAACAGGGGAGATTACAGAGTTAAGAAGGTAACGGAGGAGGCAACAGCTCCCTCTCGGGTTCGATTCCCAGAATAAAAAAACAGAGCTACGATGTACGTAACTCTGTTTTTTTGGTGACTCCTAGGGGAATCGACCGTCTGCTTCGCCGTGAAATACAATATAGGTACGGCTTGCATACTGCCGGCTCGACGACCGCTTCATTTCATTTGCGGTACCCGTCTGCGCCTATCTGCTGCTGAAATGTATTGTTAATACATTTCGACCGCGAAGTCTACAGTTTTATTGCGGTCACGCAGCAGCTCCCTCGCGGGTTCGATTCCCAAAATGTAAGTAAAAACAAAAAAACCACCTTGATCGGTGGTTTTCTGTTTTTGGTGACTCCTAGGGGAATCGAACCCCTGTTTCCGCCGTGAGAGGGCGGCGTCTTAGCCTCTTGACCAAGGAGCCATTATTTGATTTTTTCGCTTGTCAGCCAAGCGACTTGCTTAGTATACATTATTGTCGGGGCAGTTGTCAACACTTTTTTTAAAAATTTTTTATAAATTTGTCAGGCGTGTGTCAGGGTTGTGTCTGTGTGTGTCAGGGGGCAGGTCACTGTCACGAAATGAAAAACGTGACAGTGACCTGCCCCCTGACACATCGTGCTTGAAAACAAGTAATATAAGTGGTAAAATTAAAATGTTATTTGAACTTAATACTTCTAAGAGGGGATAAATTATGTTTGATGTAAATAAAATAAAAAATGATTGCGTGCAGTGGATCAGAGACTTTTTTGAAGAGAACGGCAAGGGATGTAATGCCGTTATCGGTATTTCCGGCGGAAAGGACAGTTCCATTGCTGCGGCCCTTTGCGTGGAGGCTCTTGGCAAGGATCGCGTTATCGGCGTGTTGATGCCTTTCGGCGAGCAGCACGATATTGACATGGCATATTTGCTTGTAAATCATCTGGGTATTAAACATTACGTTGTTAATATAAAGGATGCAATGGACGGCATTCTGGGCAGTTTCCCGGAGGAGTTGCCGTTGTCTGTTCAGGCAAAGACTAATTTGCCCCCGCGAATCAGAATGTCTACTTTGTATGCTGTTTCTCAGAGCGTTAACGGCAGAGTGGTGAATACTTGTAATCTTTCCGAGGATTGGGTAGGGTACTCCACCCGTTACGGCGACGCGGCAGGCGATTTCAGTCCTCTTTGCAATCTGACTGTTGCGGAGATAAAGCAGATAGGAAGGGTTCTGGGTCTTCCTGACGTTCTTGTTGACAAGGTGCCCATTGATGGCCTTTGCGGAAAGACTGACGAGGACAATTTAGGCTTTACTTATGCAGAGCTTGACCGCTATATAAGGACCGGCGAGATTGATGACCTTGAGAAAAAGGCAAGGATTGACAGACTGCACAAAATGAATCTTTTTAAGCTGCAGATGATGCCGGGGTTTAAACCCGAAATTTAAACACTCAAATGTTCGATAATTGCAAAGAAATATTCGAAAAAATGCTTGATAAATTCTCGTTGGTGTGGTAGAATAACTACATTGACGAGAATTTCGCAGTTGAGAGGAAAGGACGTAGGTTTCGGGATGGATCATTTTAAATTAGTATCTGAATATCAGCCCACGGGAGATCAGCCTCAGGCTATTGAAACCTTGGCGCGTGGTGTGCTGGCAGGAGAAAAATGTCAGACCCTTCTGGGTGTTACAGGCTCCGGAAAGACTTTTACCATGGCGAACGTTATTGCGAAGGTGAATAAGCCTACGTTGGTGCTTGCGCATAATAAGACTCTGGCAGCCCAGCTTTGTACGGAGCTTCGTGAGTTCTTTCCTGAGAATGCGGTGGAGTATTTTGTTTCCTACTACGACTATTATCAGCCGGAGGCGTATATTGCGTCTTCTGATACTTACATTGAGAAAAACTCTCAGATAAATGAAGAGATTGACAGATTGAGGCACTCCGCTACTGCGGCGTTGTTTGAAAGGCGAGATGTCATTATCGTAGCCAGTGTTTCCTGTATTTACGGTCTGGGCGATCCTGAAGATTACACCGACCTTATGCTTTCTTTGCGTATCGGAATGGAGAAAGACCGTGACGAGATAATTGACAAGCTTGTTTCTATCAGGTACGAGAGAAATGATATGTCCTTGGAGAGAAATTGTTTCCGCGTGCGCGGTGATACCCTGGAGCTTATACCCTCGGATATGAATAACCATTTTATACGCGTGGAGTTCTGGGGAGATGAGATAGAGAAGATTACTGAGATAGATGCGGTTACCGGAGAGATATACGGAATCAGAAATCACGTTGCAGTTTTCCCTGCGTCCCACTATGCCACTACGAATGAGAAGTTGCTGGCGGCTACTGAAGAAATTCTTGCTGATATGGAGAAGCAGGTGGATATGTTTAATGCACAGGGGAAGCTTCTTGAGGCTTATCGTATTGAGCAACGCACCCGTATGGATGTGGAGCTGATGCGTGAAACAGGCTTTTGCCAGGGCATTGAGAATTATTCCAGATATATAAGCGGCAGAGCGCCGGGGACACCTCCTTATACGCTTCTTGACTATTTCCCTGATGATTTTCTGCTGATGATTGATGAGTCCCACGTTACCGTGCCACAGGTAAGGGCTATGTATAATGGTGACCGCGCCAGAAAGACGTCCCTTGTGGAATATGGTTTCAGGTTGCCCTCTGCTTTTGATAACAGACCTCTTAATTTTGAAGAATTTGAGTCTAAGCTGAATCAGGTTATTTACGTAAGTGCTACGCCTGCAGAATACGAGCGGAAAAGGTCCTCCCAGGTGGCAGAGCAGATAATCAGGCCTACCGGATTGTTAGACCCTGAGGTGGTTGTAAGGCCCGTTGCGAATCAGGTGGACGATCTGGTTGATGAGATACGAAAATGTGTGGACAAGAATACCCGTGTATTGGTGACCACTCTCACTAAAAAAATGGCGGAGAGCCTTACGGAGTATCTTGAAAAAATGAATATTAAGGTGCGCTATCTGCACTCCGACGTGCATACCATTGAGCGAATGGAGATCATAAGAGACCTGCGTTTAGGCGTTTTTGACGTGCTGGTGGGTATTAACCTTCTGAGGGAGGGTCTTGATATTCCCGAAGTTTCTCTGGTGGCGGTGCTGGACGCTGACAAGGAAGGTTTCCTGCGTTCTGAAACGTCACTTATTCAGACTATTGGCCGTGCGGCGAGAAATGCCGAGGGCAGAGTAATTATGTATGCAGATACCATTACAGATTCCTTGAAAAGGGCGATGGACGAAACCTTCCGGAGAAGGTCTATACAGGACGAGTATAATAAGGCTCATGGTATTGTGCCGAAGACGATTAAAAAAGATGTGCTCGAAATAATAGAGTCCCTTAAATCGGATGATGATTCCAAGAAGGGCGGCAATAAGAAAGGTGGCCGTGGCAAGGGATATGCGGCAGGTGGCCTTACCGATTTTGTGGGCAATGCAGGACACCAGGGTCTTGGAGAAAATGCTCCTCGTAGGACGCTTGGTGTTCTTTACGAGCAGGCAAAGCGTTTTGTGCCGGGCCTTGATGAAGGTGTTGAGCCTTATGTGGCGGCGGACCTTCTGAGAAATGCAATGGTGGCATATTCTGCGGAGATGGAGTTTGAAAAAGCAGCCAAGGCCCGTGACCTGATGCGTGAGTTTGAAAAATTGGCGCTTATGTAAATTTATTTTAAAAAATTGAAGGTAATTTCAATAAACGTGTGGTAAAATAGAAAGACGGTCAGAAAATGACTGCTTATAATACGGAGTTTGGTTTGTATGATAGATAAGATTATTATTAAAGGCGCAAGAGAAAACAACTTGAAAAATATTGACGTTACTATTCCCAGAGATAAGCTGGTGGTGCTCACCGGTGTGTCAGGTTCGGGAAAGTCATCCCTTGCCTTTGAAACCATATACGCAGAGGGTCAGAGACGATATATAGAGTCCTTGTCCTCCTATGCCCGTATGTTTTTGGGACAGATGGAAAAGCCTGACGTAGATACCATTGACGGCCTTTCTCCTGCAATCTCTATTGACCAGAAGACTACGTCGAAAAATCCTCGTTCTACAGTGGGTACAGTTACTGAAATATATGATTATCTGAGACTTTTGTATGCAAGGGTAGGCATACCTCATTGCCCGAAGTGCGGAAAACCTATCTCTGCCCAGACGGTGGATCAGATGACAGATACTATTTTAAAATACCCCGAGGGGACGAAGATGCAGTTGCTGGCGCCTGTAGTCAGGGGCAGAAAAGGGGAGTATGCGAAGCTTTTTGAATCGCTGAGAAAATCCGGCTATGCAAGGGTGAACGTTGACGGGATAACCTACGACCTTAGTGAGAAGATACCCCTTGAGAAGAATAAAAAACATACCATTGACGTAGTTGTGGATCGTATTGTAGTAAAAGAGGGGATAGGAAGGCGTGTTACGGACTCTCTTGAAACTATCCTTTCGTTAGCAGAGGGCCTTGCGAAGATAGAAGTTAAAGGGGAGGAGCCTGTTATTTTCAGCCAGAATTATGCCTGCATTGATTGCGGCATAAGTATTCCTGAGGCAGCGCCCAGAATGTTTTCTTTTAACAATCCCTACGGCGCTTGTCCTAAGTGTACAGGCCTTGGAACTGTTACTCAGTTTGATATTGACCTTGTAATTCCGGACAAGACCAAATCCATTAACGAGGGCGCTATAAAGGTGATGGGCTTTGGCTCTTCGGACAGTTATTCTAATTCAAAGATTGCAGGCATAGGAGAGCAATTCGGTTTTACTCTTGATACACCGTTTGAGGATATTCCGGAAGAGGCCAAGCAGATCATTCTCTACGGTTCCGGCGATGAAAAGGTGCTGTTTCACTTTGACGGCGGTACTTACGCACATGCATATTCCGGTGTTATGAATATTATAGAGAGGCGCTATCAGGAAACTACTTCCGAGCTTATGAAACAGCATTACGACAGTCTCAGAAGCACAAGACCTTGTGAGGAGTGCAAATGTAAACGATTGAGACCTGAGAGCCTTGCTTTTAAGTTTGGTGGAAAAGACATAATTGAACTGACGGAAATGTCTATTGACAAGGTAGCTCCGTTCATTGACAGTGTGGAGCTCAGCGATATGAACAAGAGGATTGCGGCGCCCATAATAAAGGAAATCAAGGCAAGGACAGGCTTCCTTGTGTCAGTAGGTCTTGACTATATTACGCTGGCAAGATCCAGCGGTACGTTGTCTGGCGGTGAGTCACAAAGAATTAGATTGGCGACCCAGATTGGCTCAGGACTTACAGGCGTTTTGTATATTCTTGATGAACCCAGCATTGGTCTTCATCAGAGGGACAATGATAAACTTATAGGGACGCTTAAGCATCTTCGTGACCTTGGAAACACGCTTATAGTGGTGGAGCACGACGAGGATACTATGCGCGCTTCTGACTATGTGGTGGATATTGGCCCGGGTGCAGGGGTGCACGGAGGAAAGATTGTTGCGGCAGGTACTCCCGAGGAAATTATGGAAAATGACGATTCTCTGACAGGTCTGTACCTTTCCGGAAAGCTCAGCATTCCCGTCCCAGAAACGAGGAGAACAGGCAACGGAAAATACCTTACCGTGAGAGGCGCCGCTGAAAACAATTTAAAGAATATTGACGTGTCATTTCCCTTAGGAACGTTTACCTGCGTAACCGGAGTGTCCGGCTCAGGAAAAAGCTCCCTTGTAAATCAGATACTAAGCCGCGAACTGTCAAACAGACTTAACGGCGCAAAGCAAAAGGGCGGAAAGTGTGACGGTATTGAAGGTGTGGAATATCTGGACAAGATCATTGAGATTGACCAGTCGCCCATCGGAAGGACGCCCAGATCGAATCCTGCTACGTATACAGGCGTGTTTGACATGATAAGAGATCTTTTTGCAATGACGCCTGAGAGCCGTGCAAAGGGCTATAAAAGCGGAAGATTCAGCTTTAATATAAAGGGCGGAAGATGTGAAGCATGTTCCGGTGACGGTATTCTGAAAATTCCTATGCATTTTCTCCCTGACATCTGCGTGCCTTGTGACGTGTGTAAAGGCGCGAGATATAATAGGGAAACGTTGGCGGTGCATTATAAGGGAAAATCAATTGCCGACGTGCTGGATATGACAATTGATGAGGCAAACATCTTTTTTGCAGATCTTCCCAGAATCAAGAGGAAAATACAGACTCTGTCGGAAGTCGGCCTTGGGTATATAAAGTTAGGGCAGCCTTCTACGATGCTTTCAGGCGGAGAGGCGCAGAGAGTGAAAATTGCCACGGAGTTGTCAAGGAAGAATACGGGCAAGACAGTTTACGTTTTAGACGAGCCCACCACGGGACTGCATACCGATGACGTAAAGAAGCTTGTGGGAATACTGCAGCGTCTTACGGAGGGCGGAAATACAGTCATTGTTATAGAGCATAATCTTGACATAATTAAGTCTTCGGATTATATTATAGATTTAGGACCTGAGGGTGGCGACAAGGGCGGCAGAATTGTTGTTCAGGGCACTCCTGAGGAGGTTGCGAAATGCGCGAAGTCCTATACGGGACAGTATTTAAAAGGACTTCTTAAATAACGGAGGAAAAAATAATGGCAGAAGCAGATCTTTGTGCAATTTGCGGAAAGCGCAGAGCAAGTGTTTTTATCACGCAGGTAGACCAGACGGGAACACCTATCAGCAAGAATATTTGTCTTGTATGCGCGAACCGTATGGGATTGCCACAGATAAACGATATAATGAAGAAAATGGGTATTACACCTGAGGCGTTGGAGCAATTGTCCGATGACCTTGATGCAATGCTTGACGATGCAGAGAACAGCGAGGACGGAATGGAAGGTCTTTTGGAGTCTGCTCAGGAAGAATTGTCTGCGTTGCAGGAAACAGGCGGCCTTGAGGCTCTTTCTGAAGTGTTCCCGGGACTTGCCCAGGAGAAGAATGAAACCGAAAACGAGCCCACCGATCCTTCAGTACAGGAGTCGTCTGACGTTCAGAAAGACAATGACGGAGAGGGAAAGGATGCCGAAAGCAGAAAGTCTGCCACGAACACACCTAATTTCTTTGATTTCCTGAGAAATGCAGGGTTTATGTTTGGTGCGCCGGGAGGGCCTCGTCCGCAAGCACCTCGCGGTCAGAACGGCGGTGGAAACAGACAGGGTATGCCTTCTGAAAAGCAAGGGGCGAAAGGAAAAAAAGAAAAAGCGCCCCAGCTTAAATTCCTTTCTCAATACGGAATCAATCTTAACGAAAAGGCTGAAAAAGGCCTTATTGACAACGTTGTAGGACGAAACAGAGAAATTGAGAGAGTTATTCAGATACTGAATAGAAGAACAAAGAATAATCCTGCCCTTATCGGAGAGCCCGGTGTGGGAAAGACTGCCATTGCCGAAGGTCTGGCGCTGAGAATTCAGAGAAAAGAAGTTCCTTACAAGCTCCAGGATAAGATTGTTATTCTTCTTGATCTTACTGCCATGGTTGCAGGTACACAATTCAGAGGCCAGTTTGAGGGCAGAATGAAGGGTGTAATTGACGAGGTGAAGAAAGCAGGAAACATTATTCTTGTAATCGACGAGGTTCACAATATTATGGGCGCAGGAGAGGCTGAGGGGTCTCTTAATGCTGCCAATATTTTAAAGCCTGCCCTTTCAAGAGGCGAGATACAGGTGGTGGGAGCGACTACCCTCAAGGAATACCGCAAATATATTGAGAAAGACGGCGCTCTGGAGAGACGTTTTCAGCCGGTAATGGTTGAAGAGCCTACTATTCAGGAGGCAATTGAAATTCTTAAGGGTATCAAGCGTCACTACGAGGAGTATCACTTCGTAAGATTTAACGACGAGATTATTGAAGCGGCGGTAAGGCTGTCTGAAAGATATATTACCGACAGATTTTTGCCGGATAAAGCCATTGACGTAATTGATGAGGCTGCTGCCAGAGCAAATCTCAGAAATAACGTGTTGGTTCAGATAGAAGAAAAGAAAAAGCTTCTTGATGAAGAAAAAGCGAAGCTCAGCCGCATTGAAGCGGAGGGTGGCGTAAATAACGACTCTGCCGTTGTGTCTGCAGACGAAAATGCTGCGAAGGCAGAAGAGGATGCTCGTATCGAACATTTTAAGAAAATTGCCGACCAAAAGAGCAATATTGCCAGAATTGAACAGGAGCTTTCAGAACTGGAAGAAAACAAGTATGTGAACATTATATATGACGATATTGCAAAGGTTATAGAGGTCTGGACAGGTATTCCCATAAAGATGATTACCGAGGAAGAGGCAGAGAGACTTCTTAAACTTGACGACAGACTTAAAGAAAAAGTAATCGGTCAGGACAGAGCTGTGGATGCTGTATCAAAAGCAATCAGAAGAAATCGTTCCGGCTTCAGAAAGCGCTTTAAGCCTTCATCCTTTATCTTTGCAGGACCTACGGGCGTTGGTAAGACTGAGCTTGTAAAACAGCTTACTATAGAGCTTTTTGGAAATATTGATTCTCTCATAAGGCTTGATATGTCGGAGTATATGGAGAAGCACACCGTTTCAAAGCTTATCGGTTCTCCTCCAGGATACGTAGGATACGATGAGGCAGGTCAGCTTACCGAAAAGGTCAGAAGACATCCTTATTCAGTAATTCTTTTTGATGAAATTGAAAAAGCACATTCCGACGTGTTCAATATGCTGTTGCAGATACTTGACGACGGAAGACTTACCGACAGTCAGGGCAGAGTTGTAAACTTTGAGAACACGGTTATTATCCTTACCACCAATGCTTACGGAAAGACCGGCAAGGCTACGCTGGGCTTTGGCGGAGAGGATGACAGCCTGGACGCTACAGAGGCAGATGCCGTTGCAGCACTTAAAAAGGTGTTCAGACCGGAGTTTTTGAACCGAGTTGACGAGATTGTCGTGTTTGAAACACTTAAGAGAGAGTCTTTGCTTAAAATCACAAGACTTATGCTTAAAGAAGTTGAGAGTGAGTGTATGTCGAGAGGTATTAAGCTTTCTGTGACAGACGCGGCTGTTGAGCTGATGACTGACAACGGTTATGACGCGGAGTACGGCGCAAGGCCTCTCAGAAGATATATTCAGAGAAATATTGAAGACGAACTTGCAGAGAAACAGCTTATGGGCCTTCTGGAAGGTTGCAAAGTAATAGTTGTTGATGCCAAGGACGGAAAACTTGATATTACCATTGAAAAATAAGTGAAAAGAAGTACTTATCAGAAAGCAGGTTGATTTTATGAAATTTATAGAAAACGGAACAGTTACTTCACCTAAGGGATTTAAAGCGGCAGGTGTTTCTGCGGGACTTAAAGCAAACGGAAAGAAGGATCTCGCACTTGTAGTTTCCGATAACGTTGCAAATGCTGCAGGTGTGTACACCAGAAACCTTGTAAAGGGTCATTCTTTGCAGCTCACAATAAAAAATATGGCAGGCAGAGAGCTTAAAGCTGTGGCGGTAAACAGCGGTTGCGCCAATGCCTGTGCAGGAAGAGCCGGCGAAGAGGCTGCAGAAATCGTGTGCAAGAAAGTTGCCGGGATTTTGGGAACGGAGAAAGAGAAGATTGCCGTAGGTTCTACAGGTGTTATAGGCTACGTATTGCCCCATGAAAAAATCACTGCAGGTATTGAAAGAGCATGCAAAGAATTATCTTACGATGAAGATGGCGGCCACAATGCTGAAATGGCTATTATGACTACTGACACAGTGCCCAAGGAGTTTGCCGTAAGTGTGGATATCGGCGGAAAAGAAGTAATCGTAGGCGGTATGGCAAAAGGTTCCGGAATGATTCATCCCAATATGGGAACAATGATTTCCATAGTTACAACTGATGCAAAGGTAAGCAAGGAAGTGCTTGATTATGCGTTGAAAAAGGTTACCGAGGTGACTTTCAACAGAGTATCGGTTGACGGTGATACTTCAGTTTGTGACATGTGTCTTGTAATGGCAAACGGACAGGCCGGAAATGATGAAATTACTTCTGTGGACAGCGAAGAAGCAAAGTTGTTTACAGAGGCTCTTCATAAAGTCTGTGACAGCCTTGCAAGAGGCCTTGCCAAGGACGGTGAGGGCGCTACTAAACTTCTTGAGGTGTGTGTGGAAAATGCTCCCACTGCTGAAGACGCATACAAAATTGCTCTTGCTGTTGCAAAATCACCTCTTTGTAAAACTGCTTTCTTTGGAGAAGACGCAAACTGGGGAAGAATTCTCACTGCGGCAGGATATTCAGGAGCGCAGTTTGATCCTCTGAGAGTTGATATTTATATCGGAGATGTGAAGGTATGCGAAAATGGTGAGGCATTGCCTTTTGATGAGGATGCTGCCCTTGCTATACTTAAGAAAAACGAAATTAAAGTTCTTATAGATATGCTTGACGGAACCTTTAACGACAAGATGTGGACTTGTGATTTTTCTTATGACTACGTAAAAATTAACGGAAGCTACAGAACTTGATATTTGTATATTAAAGATCGGGAGAGTATTTATTGAATGGAAAATAATATTAACGGTGACACAAGAAAAGATGCAGAATTTCAAAAGGAACTGGAATATGCTGAGCTTGTAACTGATATTCTTCTCAAAAAAATTGACAGCGAAAACGGACTTCTTGAAATGCGCCGTGAGAAAGTGCTTGGCGACAGGCAGTATTTTATGGACTATTTCAATGAATTGAAGGAGGACGAGCGTAACGATTGGCTTCAAACGGAACACTCGAATCTGAAATCTTACGATATATCTAAAACGGAACTGGCAAAGCTTGCAAAGCAATTAGGGGAGCCCTATTTTGCCTGCGTTGATTTTCAGGAAGAGGGCAAGACTCTGCAGAAAAAGATATATATAGGCGTTGGCAATATAATGCACGATTGTAAGCTTTACGTTTATGATTGGAGAGCGCCTGTTTCTTCTCTGTACTACGAGTGCGAAGTAGGGGAAGGCGAATATACTGCGCCCTGCGGAGTTGTAAAAGGCACCGTTACGGGAAAGAAGAAGTTTTCATTCAGAAACGGAAGGCTCGTAAGTGTTACCGATATCAATATGCCGTCAGACGATGATTTTCTTATAGAGATATTGTCAAAACATGCTGACGGAAAGATGAAAACGATTATTGACTCCTTGCAGAAAGAACAAAACCGTATAGTAAGAGATTTTATTAACGGCGTGAATATTATTCAAGGCTGCGCAGGCAGCGGAAAGACATCCGTGGCGCTCCACAAAATTGCATATATTATGTACAGTTTTCGCGATCGTCTTAAGGACAGCGATATTGTAATTTTGTCACCTAATAACGTTTTTTCTTCGTACATTTCTAACGTTCTTCCTGATCTGGGTGAAGAAAACGTTACGCAGATGACTCAGGAGCGCTTTATCAAGTTGATAACAGAGGATTGCGGCATATCCTACTCGGATCGCGCTATGACCATGGAGAGGATACTTGCATCCGATGATGAAACGCTTGTTAAAGCTATGAAATTTAAAAACAGTGATACTTTTAAGACAGTTCTGGATGAATATTGCAAATATTTTGAGCGGACCTGCTTTGTGCCCCAACCGCTGTTTCTGGATGCTGATGGCGACGAGTTTATTTCCGAGGAGGATCTGGACTTTTTGTTCCACACGGAATTTCAGGACGAGAGCGTTCTTATGAGACCTCAATTAATGGTTAAGTACATTTCAAGGAAAAACCGTATTAAGGATCAGGGCGTACAAGAGGAATTGGAGAACCAGTTGTACGGAATGATGACAACCTGTGATTTCAGAAAGATATATGCGGATCTGTACAATGATGAGCTTTTTTATAATTCATTGGCAGAGGATGTTAAAGAAAAAGCAGGTGAGTTGTCACAATATCAGATTCTTCCATACACATGGGAGGACGGCTGTGCAGTTGCATACCTGAGAGTTATTCTTGCAGGTCTTGAACAGCCTGAAAACGTATTTTACTTTTTCGCTGATGAGGCTCAGGATTTGTCGCCTGTAATGCTTGCAGTTATCAAGGCGGCTTACGGAAGCGCTGATATGCTTTTTGCAGGAGATATTGCCCAGAATGTTTTTTGCTGCGGTGAGGACTATGCAACGGTTCTGAAAAAGACTTTTCCCGGAAAGCACTACAAGAAATATGAGCTGCTTACCAATTATCGTTCTACAGCGGAAATTGCAGACTTTGCCTGTGGGTATACGGATATCAGGAAGGACGTTTCCTGCATCAGAAAGGGAGACGCGCCTTGCATTATACAGGGAGAGGGGCAGCTTTCAGAAAAGGTTTCTTCATGGATAGAGGAAATGAATGAGAAAGGCTACGTTACCGGCGCTGTAATCTGTGCATCAAAGAAAGAGGCTGACAATTTGGCTATCGAAGTTCAGCTTCCTGAGGTGATGGATATTGATATTAAATTCTTACCTGCATATATCGCTAAGGGCTTGGAGTACGATTGCGTTCTCGTTGTCAATGAAAATGAGAGGATGAGAGAGAAGGATGATCTGCTTGGTACGAATATGCTTTACACGTCCTGTACCAGAGCGCTCCACAGTCTGTCCGTAATAGTTTGACCAAACAGGAGGGCGAGAATATGTCGTATACCGTAGAGGTCAGAAAAATGCTTTGTGAGGCGGAATTGAAAAAAAACTGCTGTGCCGTAACAGAACTTAACGCTTTTCTTTACTTTGCTCAAAATACGAAAACTGACTCCGCAGGTCAGAGGAGCTTTGTAACCAAGGAAAAATACATTGCGGGAAGAGTTGCTTTTTTGCATAAAAAAGTTTTTGGTAGTCGTACTGAGATTTACGAAAGCCGGAGCAAAAAGGGCAAAGGCACTGTGTATTATGAGATTTCCTTGAATGATATGTCTGAAAATGTCAAGGCGGAGGAGCTTTTTAAACGTCCTTTGTCTTTAGAAGAAAATGAGTGCTGTAAAAAGGCTGTGCTCAGGGCGGCTTTTGTAATGGGTGGAGCGGTATCTTCGCCTGATTCCTCGGCGACTTACGTGGAATTGTATTTTGCGGAAGAAGCAGATGCCCTGGCTGTGAAGGATGTTTTATCAGGTTTTGGTATAAAAAGCGGCTGTTCCGTCAGGCGGGACAAACACGTTGTTTACATTAAAAATTTTGAAGGTATCTGTGATTTTTTGATTCTTACAGGAGCCCAGAAAGCGATGCTGGATTTTCAGATGAGCAAGACGGACCGGGAGGTAAACAACAGCGTAAACCGGACGATGAATTGCGATATGGCAAATATTGACCGTGTATCTGCAAACGGAATGAAAGAAAAGGCCGCTATCGAGTACTTGATGTCGTCAGGAAGGTTTGAATCGTTGTCGGAGCCATTGAAGGCTGTGGCGAAATTACGGTTGGAATATCCCTTGGCAACGCTTTCTGAGCTTGGACAAATGATGAAGCCTGTTATGTCAAAATCAGGCGTAAGTCACCGGATGAAGAAAATATTGGAGATAGGCGGAGTGAAAAATCCGTAATCAGTTGCATATTATATTTAGCGTAGTTTTTTTCGGAGGATTTAATGATATATTCCGTAAATGAAATTAACAAAAAACTGAAAAACGAAGGCATTGAGAATATGATAGCCTCAGCAGAAGCCTATCACGTTGCCCAATTTAGCGAGCTGATTGGTAACATTAATGCTTCCCATAAAGATATCGGCGATTTTGTGGGCGCTATTTTTGTGACAGGTCCTTCTGCGTCAGGGAAAACCATTTTTTCAAATCGACTTGCGACACTTCTGAAAAAAGAAGGCTATAATGCGTCTGTGATTTCCATTGACGATTATTACAGGGATCGCGACGAGATACACCGTATGCAGATTGAAAGCGGTATTGTGTCACCTGATGCGACGCAGTTTGATTATGAAACTATCGACGCTTTTGACGTGCAGTTTTTCAGAACTCAGATGAAACAATATCTTGACGGTGAAAGCATAAGATTGCCGCTGTATAATTTTAATACCGGTTACAGAGAAGAAAGCAATCGGATCCTTAAAAGGGAAAAGAATAGTGTGCTGATAGTAGAGGGCATTCAGGCCATGAATCCTGTCCTTGGCGGAGGCCTTGGCTTTTCAAAAGAACTGAATATTTATATCAGTCCGTTTAATTCCTACGTTAATGAAAGCGGCAAGGTAATTCTTGATACGAAACAGGTAAGATTTTTGCGGAGAGGCGTGCGCGATATAGTGCAACGCGGAACGCATATTTCAAAAAATATTGAGATGTGGAAGGCTGTAAGGGCAGGGGAAGAGAAATACATAAAGCCTATGAAGCAATATGCGGACTTTTTCTTTAATTCCTCACTGGAGTATGAGGTTATGTTCTACAGAAGCCGCCTGGATGAGATTCTTGAAAATATTGACGACAATACCCGTGAGAAGTTGATGGCTGTTGTGGATATTGACGTTTTAAGGAGCTTTCCTGCGGTGAGAAAAATTGATGCTCCTGATGACTCTATTTTTTCGGAATTCTACGTGGGTTGACAATATATTGCAAAAAGTGTAAAATAAAAGAGTGTTTTGATGAGAAATGCCTTTGGAAAGTGAGTGGTGATCAGATGGAACAGCAGAACGGAAAGTATAAAAAGAACACTGCTTTTGTTAAATTAGAAAGTCACGAAAACCATGCAGGGGAAGTTATTGCCTCTGTGTATTCTGCGCTTAAGGAGAGAGGATATAACCCTATAAACCAGATTGTAGGGTATATTATGTCCGGCGATCCTACGTATATCACCAATTATAAAAATGCCAGATCAACGATTGCAGGTGTTGAACGCGATGAACTTCTGGAGGAGTTTGTATCATTTTACCTTAAGAACATTTCCGAAGAGAAATAATATTTAGGGTATTACGGATTGTATATGCAAAATCAGCGTGGATCCGAGGCTACGGCTTTGTATTTGCGCTTTTTTTATTAGTTACGAAAAAGAGGCTTTTGATAAATTATGGGTAGACTTATGGGGCTTGATTACGGCGACAGCAGGATTGGCGTGGCAATGAGCGATCCTATGCACATTACCGCCTCCGGAAAATGCGTTGTAGACGGCACTAAAGGAATAAAACACGTTATTTCAGAAATCGGAGCTCTCGTTGCTCAGAATGACGTGGAGAAAATCATTATCGGGTATCCGCTTAATATGAACGGTACTCAAGGTATACGCGTTGAGAGAACGGAGAAATTCATTGCAAGGTTTCAGGAGGAATATCCTGACGTTGAGATAATACGGTGGGACGAGCGGCTTACTACCGTTGCGGCCGACAGGGCAATGCGCGAAATGGGTGTCAGCCAGAGAAAAAAAGGGGTCAGCGATATGCTGGCGGCGGCATTTATTTTGCAAGGATATATAGAGAGTGTTTATTGACGAAGTAAAGGAGAATGGTTATGGAAGAGAACAAGGACATCATTAACGAGGATGAGGGCGACGTAATCCTTACCGATGAGGAGGGCAATGAATATAAATTTACGTTTCTTGATTACGTTGATTACAACGAGAAGCTTTATGCTGTTTTCGCTCCTGCAGATGCAGACCTTGACAACGAAGACGAGGAGTTAAGCGTTTTTGTTATGGAGGTTTCAGTGGTAGATGACAACGTATCATTTAACTTAATTGAGGACGACAAAATCGCTGAGGGCGTAATTGAAGCTTTTTATAATCAGGCAATTGAGGACGTAAACGAGGAATAATCTTAATGAAGCATTTTTTTATTATCAATCCTTCTGCAGGAAAAGTTCATGAAGGGAATTGCCGGGCAGGCATTGAAAAGGTGTGCAAGGAAAGAGGCCTTGTATACGAAATAGGGAAGACCTCAGGCCGCGGAAGCATTCTGAAACTTGTCAAGGATGCTGTTAGCAGAGGCTTTGACGTTATTTACCCAATTGGCGGCGACGGCACCATTAACGAGGCTGCCAATGCTCTTTTGCGCCATATTGAAAGCACCGGAAATCCTGAAAATGTAATGCTTGCGCCTGTTGCGGCAGGTACGGGCAATGATTTTGTGAGAAGCCTTGATAATTCTTCCGTATATGCGGATTTTACGAAGCGCGTAAAAAAGAGCGACGCAGTTGCTTTTAAAAAGAATAAGTTCACCGGCAACGAGTGGGCTGAGTACATAGGGGCGGTTATTGACGGAAAAGAATGCAAAGTTGACTGCGCCAAGGCCAATGACAAATTTTTTATTAATATCGCATCTCTGGGAATTGATGCCTGCGTTGTAAAAAATGCAGTTGCGTTCAAGAAAAGTAAGCTTTGCCCCGACAAGTTTGCATACACGGCAAGCGTAGTAAAAACTTTTGTTAAATACAAGCCCTTTGTTTTTGAAATATCAATTGACGGAGGCGAGCCGGTAACAGGGGAGTATACCCTTGCGGCAGTTGCCAATGGAAAATACTATGGTGGTGGCATTATGCCTGTGCCTTCTGCAAGTCTTAAAAACGGCAGACTTGACGTGTGCATTGCAAAAAAAGTCAAGAAGATACAGGTGATAGACTTCTTCCCGAAATATGCCAAGGGAAAACATACAAATCTTCCTATTGCGCAATTTGCGGAATGTAAAGAGATTACTATTAAGTCACCGGAAACCATAGCGCTGAACGTTGACGGCGAGCTTTATGACGTTGACAGCGTGGTTTTCAAGGTGCAGGATTTTAAGTTGCCCATTAAGGAATTATGATTGCAAGTACATTTTTTTATATTATTTAAAAAAGTGCTTGCAATTATATGTGGCGTATGTTAAAATCATTATCGCTGTTGCGGAATTGACTCAGCTTATTCGATGCGGGTATAGTTCAGTGGCAGAACACCAGCTTCCCAAGCTGGCTATGGGGGTTCGATTCCCCTTACCCGCTCCAATATAATATTTGCCTCCATAGCTCAGTAGGTAGAGCGCATCCATGGTAAGGATGAGGTCATCAGTTCGATCCTGATTGGAGGCTCCAAGAAAAAAGTCCTGTTCGAAAGAACTGGACTTTTTTCAACTAAATCCGTCCATTCAGACGGGATAAATCCATCTTCGATGGTGCGTAGCACGAGTTCACTTTGCTTGTATTGTTTAAGCAGTTATGTTATAATATTCGTAGAAATGAGGTGGCTCTATTCGGAGAATGCTCGTTTCGTCTATCAATACAATAAAAAGTAAGGAGTAATTCTGTGAAAAAGTTAAATGTTGCTTTAATTAATGATTTTCTGTATTGTAAATTCCCTGAAAACATAAAAAATATAAAAGAATTTATTGAATTTCTAAATAAAAACTATCATTCCTTTGTTGAAATTGAATCCTTTGTTGAAGAAGGCTGTGTCGCACCATTCTACATTGAGGAAGATTTAAAAATTGATAAACAATATTGGACTCCCTCTAATATTCGCAATATAAAAGAATCGGAAGTGTTTATTTTATGTAGATCGGAATATGAAGAAAAACTGAAAAAAGTCATTTCGGAGAAATGTGCTCATTGTGTAAACTATTCGGAAGATGCATGTGAACAAGATCTCAAATCTCATATTGAACATATTGACTTAAATGGCGAATGCTACGGATACGAAAAGAAAAAATAAAGAAAATCAGGTTCTTAGACCGGTTTCGTTGTGAGTGTCGGTTTTAGAAAATCCCGTTTACGAGAGTGAACGGGATTTTTTATTGCTATGATTATAATAATATTATTATTACCTTATTGTCTATTTGATTTAACGCTATGGTCATGTTATACTGTGCATAGGGCGGTGATGATATGTTGCTTGATAGATATGATTTTTATGATTTACACGCTGTTTTAGTTGCAATTCGTGCTAATCCCAGTGCCGAATATAACGCAGAAATACTAAAAGCGATAATTTCGGTTTTAGACAAACCGCAAGGAACAAACATAGTTGAAGCGAACATAATCAGAGACTTATTAAAGCCTGTTAACATTATCGACAAGGAACTTTATTCATGGGTATATATTAATAATGCTTATACCTATGGACAAAGGCTTGAGAAGAATGAATTTTATTATAGTGTTTTATCAAAGGCTTTTGTGAAATTGTTGTTTTTTCTAGAACGGCAGGAGTATGATATTGTACACGATCTGGCGGATGCATTACATAACATTCCGGTTTTTATAGCGGATGAAAAAAAGGACTTCAAAAAGTTAGTTAAATTGGAGTTTGATTTCTATAACAAGAAATATAAAAAAGATTTATGGAAAGAGTTGACAAGTTGAATTAATGGAAATACTGTTTGAGATTTTATTTGAAAGGAATGGACAATAATTTTTAAACGAAGGTGAAGGGCTTCCGGCTTTATGGGTCGGAGCCTTTTTTTATTTAAAACATTGACAATATTCTTTGGGAAATACTTGATAAATCTTGGGAAATAATATAAAATTTAGATAGTTGCTTTTTGTGGCTGAATTTATGTGAGGGAGTGGGTGTCGTGGAGAATATTAACGTGAGAGAGCGCATTGCGGGATGCGTTGCGGATTTTCTTAATATTATGTCGAAAAGGCTTCCTGATGACGTGTATGACCGCCTTTGTGAGATGAAGGAGGCCGAAACGTTGCCCTCTGCATGTTCCGTGTATGATTGTATGTTTGAAAATATTCGTGAGGCCGTAAGGCTTGACAGACCTATTTGTCAGGATACGGGGCTTATTCAGTTTTTTGTAAAGGCAGGAGCAAAGTTTCCGTACCTTTCTGAAATCAGCGGCGCTTTGGAGCAGGCTGTGAGAATTGCTACAAAGAAAACTCCTTTGAGACCTAATGCGGTTCTTCCTTTTGATGAGAAGAATACGGGGGATAATATTGCGCCGGGGTCTCCGTGGATTGAGTGGGAGATAGTTCCGGACAGTGATTCCTTGACTCTTGAAATATATATGGCAGGCGGCGGTTGCAGTCTGCCCGGAAAGGCTGTCGTGTTGATGCCCTCGGCAGGGTACGAAGGGGTTTGCGACGTGGTTTTAGAGGCTGTTTGTGACAGAGGGATAAATGCTTGTCCGCCCTTGGTTATCGGTGTGGGAATAGGAACCTGCGCTGATTCTGCAGGCGTTTTGTCTAAGAAGGCATTGCTCCGCAAAATCGGAAGTAGAAATCCTCATCCGAAGGCTGCGGAACTGGAGAAAATCATTAAAGATGCTGTTAATAGTATTGGCATCGGGCCTAATGCACTGAAAGGAAAAGAGTCGGTGCTTGACGTGAACGTGGAGTTTGGCGCACATCATCCTGCGACTCTTGCGGTGGGTGTTTCCTTTGGATGCTGGGCTACCAGACGGGGTGTGCTTGAGATAAATAGGGAACTTAATTGTGAAATATTGTCACATAAAAAGACTTTAGAGTTATAAGGAAGGGTAACGTATATGAGCTGCGAGAATACAGAGAATAAAAAAGTACTTACCACTCCTTTTCGTGAAGAGGATATACGAAGTCTCAGAGCAGGGGATGTTATTTACATAAGCGGTACTATGGTGACGGCCCGTGATGACGGTCATAAAAGACTTGTGAAAAACGGTGTTTTTCCGGAGATAGACCTTGAAGGTCTTGCTCTTTATCATGCAGGGCCTATTGTCTGTAAAAATGACGCAGGCGGGTATGATATGGTATCCTGTGGACCCACCACCAGTATGCGAATGGAGAAATTTCAGGCCGAATTTATTGAAAGGTCGGGTGTCAGGCTGATTGTGGGAAAAGGCGGTATGGGTGAGAAAACTGCTGAAGCCTGTAGGAAATACGGCGCAGCACACGGTGTTTTTCCGGGAGGTTGCGCTGTGGTGGCCGCTAAGTGCGTGGAAGAGATAACAGGCGTTGAGTGGGAGGACCTTGGTATGCCTGAGGCGCTCTGGAAGTTCAGAGTGAAAGAATTCGGTCCTATTATCGTGAATATTGATACCCACGGCGGAAATATGATAGCGGACAATAAAAAGATTTTTGAAGAAAGAAAAGCAGAACAGAAGAAGGTTCTTTCGGAAAAGCTCAAAGATTTTCATTAAAGTTTTACATTAGGGAGAAAAGAATGAAGGAAATAGTTACAACAATCGTCTTGATTTATCTTGTAATTATGAATATTGCAGGCTTTGCATCAATGGGTATTGATAAGGGAAAGGCAAAAAAACATGAGAGACGTATTTCTGAAAAGGCGCTTCTGACTGTAGCGGCCCTTGGCGGGTCCCTTGGTTCATTTGCAGGGATGAGTACGTTCAGGCATAAAACGAAGCATATAAAATTTACGATTTGCGTGCCTTTGTTTTTAATAATACATATTTTTGTTATCGGCTTTTTAATCTGGAGGTTTATTATCTGATGGTAGTACAGTGGTTTCCGGGACACATGGCGAGAGCCAGAAGGGTCCTGGAGGAAAATTTAAAATTGGTGGATATCGTTGTGGAGCTTGCTGATGCAAGGCTTCCTTTCAGCAGCAGAAATCCCGAAATAGACAGGATACTTGGGAATAAGCCTCGTGTGATAGTTTTTAACAAGGCGGACCTTGCTGATCCGTCCGTCAGTTCATACTGGATGAATTATTACCGCGGAAAGGGGATTCATACAGTCTTTACTGATTGCAGGTCGGGAGACGGCGTGAAAAAAGTAATTGATGAAATTACTGATACCATGGCGGAGAAGGTGGCAAGGCTTATTGAAAAAGGCAGGCGAGAGCCTGTTATCCATGCTATGATTGTGGGAATTCCAAACGTAGGAAAGTCCTCGTTTATTAACAGGGTTGCAGGAAAGGCTGTGGCGGTTACCGGGGACAAGCCCGGTGTCACCAGAAATAAGCAATGGCTTAAAATGAACAAGGATATATTCCTTCTTGACACTCCGGGACTTTTGTGGCCGAAGATTGAAAATCAAAGGTCTGCCATTAAGCTTGCTTGCAGCGGCGCAATAAAGGATGATATTCTTGATACAGGGGAATTGGCGGCTTTTCTTCTTTGTTATCTGGAGGATAATTACCCTGAGGCGCTTACAGAGAGGTTTAAAATTGACCTTGCAAAAGATGAAGAGGATGAATACTTTGATGAATATATGTCGGAGAGCGTTGTGGGAAATGACGTTATCCGCAGAGGAGTGAAGCTTCTGGAGGCTTGCGGAAGAAGACGAGGGTGCTTACTTAAAGGCGGAGAGGTGGATTACAACAGAGCGGCGGCGCTGGTGCTGGATGATTTCAGAGCGGGAAAATTAGGCCGTATTTCATTGGATCTGCCGGAAGTCCTGAAGGAAGAAGAGGAACTGCAGGCAAGGCTTGCAGAAGAGGCCCGGAATAATCCTAAAAAGAAGAAAAAGAAAGGCAAGAGATAACATTGGGCAAAAAAGTTACTCAGAAGCTTACGCATGAAGAGCTTCTTGATTTTGAAAGAAAATGTAAAGAGAACGGTTATCGCTTGGTGTGCGGCGTTGATGAAGCTGGAAGAGGACCTTTGGCAGGTCCTGTTGTGGCGGCTTGCGTTGTTTTTGATACGGACTGTGAGTATCCTATGGCGGATGATTCTAAAAAGCTTTCGGAAAAGCAACGTGAAAAGCTCTACGATGACGTTATTTCCTCTTGTAAGGCTTGGGGTGTAGGAATAAGTGACTGTGACGTAATTGACGAAATAAACATATTACAGGCCACTTTCCGTGCTATGCGTCAGGCGGTAGCAGAGGCTGAGAAAATGTTGGGCTCGCCCATTGACGCGGCACTGGTGGATCACGTTCATATACCTGATTTGCCTTCTCATATAAATCAGATCTCAATTACTCACGGAGACGCATTATCGGTGTCCATTGGAGCGGCTTCCATTATTGCGAAGGTGACAAGGGATCGGATGATGGTGAAGTACGCAGAGGAATATCCGGGTTACGGATTTGAAAAGCACAAGGGCTATGGTACGAAGGCCCATTATGCGGCAATAGAGGCACAAGGAATATCACCTATACATCGCAGAACTTTCTTGAAAAATATACTTGAAAAACAGTGATTAACAGAAGGTTGTGGAATGCTTGGATAATAACAAAAGGCATATCGGCTCGCTTGGTGAAAATGCGGCGGCAGAGTTTTACGCATCTGAAGGTTTTGATATTTTGAAAAGAAACTGGCGCTATAAGAGGCTTGGAGAGGTTGATATAATTGCCGGAAAAGGCGATGTGATAGTTTTTTCGGAGGTTAAGTTCCGTTCCGAGAAAAAGTTTTCACAGGCCTCAGAAGCAGTTAATTCTGATAAGCAGAGAAGAATCAGGAAACTTGCTGAGATATTTACTTTGCAGAATTGTTCTTTATACGGCGAAAAATACGTAAGGTTTGACGTTGCGGAGGTTTATCCCTGCAGTGCATATACAAAAAGTGAAATTTCCGGGCTGTTTGTGTCTGATGATATGGTGGTTTCGGTTATTGAAAATGCATTTTAATTCATAAGGAGTTTTATTATGTCTCAAAAGAATAAAAAAGGTTTCAGTTTGAAGTCCTTTATAAAAAATCATATTATCGGTGTCGTTATCGCTGGGGCCCTTGCCGTTGCGGTGTGGTATCTGTGCGGATATAATTTGGTTTTGCTGTTGGCAGGCTTTATAATCGGATACTTTTTTGTAGGCATTATCGTTGAACTTCTTTTGGGCGCTGTTTCTTTTGAGAAGTTTATCTCAAAACAGGAGCAGATGGACGCGGCTGAACCATGGAAGGTGGAGCGTAGAAAAAGGCTGGGAGACGTTGAACCTGTTGAGAGCGACAAGGCTACGGTTATGAAATGTGTGACTATGTGTAACGTAAAAGTCGGAAAAATGTCAGACGTTACCGGTGAAGCGTCCTCTGAGATGCCTGAAAAGAAGCGACGAAAAAGAAGATTGGCAGACGAGATAGAAATTGAGGTCGAATCTGAGACTGCTGATATAGAAAGGCTGTTTGAGGAGGTTGAAGAGAGTGAAGGATAAATTTTCTATTGAGGAATTCGTTGAAGATTCCGTGCCTTCCCTTGATGAAAATGACAAAGCATTTCAAAGTATCAGTGATGAGTTTGAAAAACGTATAAACAGTATACCCGGCGGAAAAACCTCATTGATGAGGGCGCGCATAAAGGGTAAAATAGAAAGAATACGCAGCAGTATTGTACCTGACACGTCTGAGCTCAGGGGCGGTGTAGATGCGCCTGAAAACGAAGACTTCCGGGCCACAGAAGGGGAAGAAGATTTCTCTTCCTTTGCTGACGAAAACGATAATGATAATAACGATAATGATAATAACGACAATGGCTATGGCAATGTTTCGGATACTTGTGAAGCGGCAGAAGAAGAGAAATCTGATATCTGGACAGGCAGTGTATTGGACAGACTGCGTTCTTTTGGGTATATAAAAGTGGCTGATGAGCCTGCTGAGTCGTCAATCTTTTTTGATGATCTTGATGATGAAAATGCTTCTGAACAGTCTGATGAATACGATATAGTAGAAGACGAAGCGGAAGAGAATGTTGATTGTCCGGAAGACACTTCTTGTGTAGCCTATGAGCCGGCTTCATGGGGGTCGGATGATTTTGCAGATGAATTTTTCCGTGAGAAACTGCGTGATGATTCTGAACCGGTTGGAGCGCCTGTTGGAGCGCCTGTTGAAGAATTTGTTGAAGAACAAAGCCGGGAAGAAGATCTGGAGACAAAGTTCAGAAGAAGTGAAAGAGAAGGTCAGTCAATATCCGTAAGAAGGAAAACCTCCGGCATCAGCGGAAAGAACAGAGAGAATTCTGTTAATAAAGCTGACACAGAGAAGAAGACTGCTCCTGCGACCTATGACGTGCAAAAAGTGGTTGGATACGAGAAGTTGACGGTCATCCCAAAAAGAGAGTATGTATATCCTCCCGTTGAACTTATAAGGCCGGATGACGTGTTTAATATAAGTGACCGTGAGAAAATTGCAAAGTCTGAAGAAGAAACCCGATACAAGGCGAATAAGCTTGTTGAAACGCTGAAGAGCTTCGGCATTGGAATAACCATTACCGGAATTACGAGAGGGCCTTCTGTTACACGATTTGAATTCCAACCGGAGATTGGTGTGAGAATAAGTAAAATAGTTTCGCTTACCGACGATATTGCTCTTAGTCTGGCGGCTTCGGCTGTTCGTATGGAGGCGCCGATCCCCGGAAAATCTGCTATAGGTATCGAGATTCCCAACGAGACCGTTGATACGGTGTACCTGTACGACGTTATCAACTCTACTGAATACAGGAATGCAAAGTCTAAAATTTCTTTTGCATTGGGAAAAGATATTGAAGGAAAAATCGTTGTGGCAGACCTTGCCAAAATGCCCCACGTACTTATTGCAGGATCTACCGGCTCAGGTAAAAGTGTATGTATCAATACTATTATTTCGGGTATTTTGTACGGAGCATCCCCTGAGGACGTAAAGTTTATTATGATAGACCCGAAGGTTGTAGAGCTTGGTATGTATAACGACATTCCACACTTGCTGATACCTGTTGTAACAGAGCCTAAAAAGGCAGCTTCTGCCCTTGCGTGGGCTGTGGGTGAGGTGGAGCGAAGATACCACCTTTTTGCAGAGCACAGTGTCCGGGATATATTCTCTTTTAATAAGGCAAGACTTGAAAGGGACGAAATGAGTTCTCTTGAGAAAATGCCTCAGATCGTTATCATTATTGACGAGTTGGCAGACCTTATGATGGTTGCCTCGCAGGACGTTGAAAAATCAATTATACGACTTGCGCAGAAAGCCCGTGCGGCAGGTGTGCATCTGGTAATTGCAACACAAAGACCTTCTGTAGACGTTATTACAGGTCTTATTAAGGCAAATATTCCTTCGCGAATTGCATTTGCGGTGGCTTCGTCTTTTGACTCAAGGACGATACTTGACTCCATTGGTGCAGAGAAGCTTCTGGGAAGAGGAGATATGCTGTATCATCCTATCGGCGTTGCTAAGTCAAAGCGTGTTCAGGGTGCCTTTATTTCCGAAACAGAGGTTGAAAGAATTACTGAGTTTGTAAAAAATTCGTATGGTGCTCCTGAGTTCAATGAAGAAATAAAGCAAAGCATTGATCGCGGCGCAGAGGAGATGACAAAGGGCGCGTCTTCTGTAAAGAATCAGAAGGGCGATAATGAAGGAGGTTGTGATGCAGACGAGGAGCTTATGATGGTTGCTGCTGAATTGGGTCTTAAACAAAAGCAATTATCGGCGTCTAATCTCCAGAGAAAGTTAAAGCTGGGATATTCGCGTGCTGCCAGAATTATTGATAAATTAGAGGAAATCGGATTTCTTACAGAAGCTGACGGAAGTAAGCCAAGGCAGGTGCTTATGACGGAGGCTGAATGGATTGCCTATAATTCTCCTGCTGAGGATTTTGAGGAGGATAATGAGGATGAGGATTACGATGAATAAGACGCTTAATCAATAATTAATAAAAAACACATTCTGAAAAGATTTGCTTTTCAAAATGTGTTTTGCTTTTTTTGTAGGATTAAAGAGTGGTTTCTTTGAATTGTTTTTTTAGTTGGGCTCTTGTTATAGTAATTATGTGGGCGCAACCGTTACATTTTAATTTTATATCAGCGCCTGCTCTCAGGACTTCCCAGACGTCACTTCCGCAGGGGTGCTTTTTTTTACTTTTGAAATATGAACCGGGGACGATTGTCTGGCTTTGGCAGTCGACCGGTGTCTGGGGTAAGTCATTCATTTTTTACTTAGCCTTCTTTCTTGTCTGTGAAAAACGCATTGAAAAAGTTTATTGCAATTTCAATATCTATTGATGCGCAAAATTCTCTTGCGGAGTGCATTGCAAGCATAGGTATTCCAATGTCAACGGTTGTAGTTCCAAGGTCAGCGCAGAGCATAGGTCCTATCGTAGTTCCTGTGCGTGTATCACTGTGTCCTGCGTATAGCTGATAGGGTACAGCTGCTCTCTTGCAAAGAGCAATAAACTTTGAAGATCCTGTCAGGGACGTTGAATATGATTGGTTGTGAGACGTTTTAAGAACCAGTCCTTTTCCGTGAAGAATTTTATGCTCGCTGTCACTTTTTCCTTCGTAAGAGGGGTGAGTAGCGTGGGCCATGTCACAGGAATATATAATTGACTTTTCCATAGTTTCAGCGATTAATGCGTCGCTGACCTCTTCACAGGCTGCCTTGCAAAGTGATGAAACGAAAGCCTTTGTGAAGGCGCTTTTTGCTCCTGTGATTGACTGTGAGCCACATTCCTCGTGGTTGAAGGCAATGGCGGCAACAGGCTTTTGAGAGGATGAAACCGTTTTTTTCTCAGCAGTTTCGCATAGTCCACGGAAAAGCGTGAAGGTCATTGCCAGGTCGTCAAGGCCTGTGGCTGAAATGAATTCGTCGTTAATTCCTGAAAAAGCGGCAGGCATAGCATCGACAAGTGATATGTCAAAACTAAGAATATCCTCTCTTGACACGTTATTGCCGGTTTGCTCAGATAACTTTACGGACAACCAGGAAATAAAGTCATTGTCATTATCCTTTCCGGACAGTGAGAAAAAGGGCAATAATTCATTCTGAATGCTGAATTTTGCATTATCGTTTACGTCGCGTACCACGTGCAGAGCTGCGCTGGGTATCACAACGGTATGATTTCCGCTGTCAATGTCTGCAAATGTTGTTTGTCCGTCTTTGGTGAGAAAGGAAACACGTCCTGTAAGCTTCAGGGGTCTGTCCATCCAGGTGTGATTTATTGTGCTTCCGTAAACCTCCACGGAAAGGCGTTCTATGCCGTTGCTTGCCTTTGTGGGGTGGGGCTTTAGCTTCAGAACAGGATGATCTATGTGGGCTGCGCCAATGCCGATACCATCTGAAATATCATTGCCCTTTATGAACGCGGCAAGACAAAGGTCTCCGTAGGTAGTGTAATAGAGACCGCCTGTTGTGAGATCTTTATTTATTTCAGATAATTTTACTTCCTTTGCCCCCGCATTTTTCAACATGCTTTTTAAACTGTCAATGGTTTTATACGGTGTTGGGGAGGCGTTAATAAACTCAATGAGCGCCTGTGCGCTTTTGTTAGCCATAATATTCTCCTGTTTTTATATTTTTAATGATTACAGCAGATAGTCCGGCAAGGTTCTGCGGCTGAGATCTGCAACTGTTTTTTCTTTGGGCAGGTATGCAGAGTCTGCTGTGAATTTTGAAAGCTCACTGATAAGCATTGCCGCCTTTTCATCATCTGTTTCAATGATTTTTGCGTCAATTTCTTTTATGCCCAGCTTCTTGGCTGCAAAAAGTCTTTTGTGGCCTGCAATGACTCTGTATTCTTTTCCTGTTTTTCTGAGAATAAGGGGCTCAATTATGCCGTGCTTTTCTACAGAGGCAACAAGGTCCTTCCACAAAGCTCCGCAGGCAATGCTGCTCTCTGAATATGTTGAAACGATTTCAGAAACAGGGACTTTGCAAAAACTGTCGGAAACTTCGGTTACAACAGGTGCTGTTTTTTCTGCAGGCGCGGTGCTTACTGAGAAAACTGCTGCGGCTTCTGTCTTTTTTTCTTTAGATACCGCTTTCTCTGCGCGGCTGATACTGCTTTTACCTATTGACAATTGAATCTACCTCCTTTGCAAGGGCCATATAATCTTCTGAACTTCTGCATTTAGAACTGAATGCGAGAACCGGTTTGCTTTCGTCCTGCGCTTTTTCAATATTAACGTCAACGCGTATGTAGGACTTGAAAACGTAGGTGTCCGCTTCGCGAAGTGTTTCCATGGTCTGCTTGAAATAGTTCTTTCTCTCGGAAGCCTTTGTGACTGCGATACCCATTATGGAAAGCTCCGGTGCAATCTCTCTTATCTGGGAGATGAACTCGAACATGTTTGCAAGTCCGAAAAGGCCCCAGGGACTTGCTTCTACGGGGATGATAATGTGATCTGATGCCGCAAGGATATTGATTACCCACGTGCCGAGCATCGGTGGCGCATCAATCAATATATAGTCGTAAACGCCGCTTTCTTTTACCTTAGAAAGACATTTTTTCAGAACGAACTCTCTCTGCATTTTCGTGAAAAGCTCAAACTCGATACCGCTCATAAGTGTGGAAGAGGGTATTACGTCAAGGTTTTCGTACTTTGTGTGGGCAATGCAATCTGTGAGATCTTTCTGCTGTTTGATCGCCTGAAATAAATTCTTTTCACCCTGGGCAAGGTCAAAAACCGTGTCTTCGTCAAAATATGAAAGTGAAAGATTAAGCTGCATATCGGCGTCGATAAGGAGAACCTTAGAACCGAGCTTTGTGAGAGCATAGCCGAGGTTCGCGCAAGTGGTAGATTTTCCGCTGCCGCCTTTGTTGTTTGCAAAACATATTACCTGAGTTTTTCGTGGCATAACGTACCGTTCCTTTCCAAGGTGATGTCAATTATTATATACAGACATTTTAACACATAATAACTGAATATTCAATAATAAAAACATGTGAAACGAAGCGTTCCTGATGCTGCTGTAAACACTGATGGCATCGTTTTCGGTGCAATTTTTCTGCGCCGCCGAAGTGCTACTGTTTTTTTGAGAAATCCTTTTGTTTAAAGGGTTTGCGGCCCGTGAGTCAGGGGGCAGGTCCCTGACTCATTTGAAGGCGGGGGCTTGACTCATTTTGCCTTTACAAATATGCAGAGTTGTGGTAAAATTTTAAAGTGAATGTATAAGGAGGATTGTGTCGTGAAACGAAACGATATTGATTCAAAATATAAATGGAAGCTTGAGGACCTTTATTCTGATGATGACTTGTGGGAGAGAGATTTTCGGGAGCTGTCAGAGGGTGTGTCCGAAATTGAAGAGCTTAAAGGTACTGCGTCTGCGTCTGCAGATTCTTTGATGAACCTGTTGGTGAAGTTTGAAAACTTTTCAAAGAAATTTGAAAAGTTGTTTGTATATGCGAGAATGAGGCTTGACGAGGATAACGGCAATGCGAAATATCAGGATATGGCGGCCAGAGCTGAATTCCTTCTTGCAGACTTTTCGGCCAGAACCTCTTTTATTGAGCCGGAGCTTTCTTCGATTTCCGAAGAGGAAATTAATAAGTTTATGAGCGATAATGAAGCGCTCAGATTGTATGAGTTTGATTTCAAGGAGAGACTCCGTAGAAAAAAATACGTGCTTTCCGAGAAGGAAGAGCGCATATTGGCCCTTGCGGCAGAGACCTGTAATGCCTCTGCGGATGCGTTCAGAAAATTCAATAATGCTGATATAAAGTTTCCTTGCATAAAAAATGAGCAGGGTGAAAAAGTGCAATTGACCCACGGCAGCTACGCTCTTTTCCTTGACAGCAAGGACAGGAACGTCAGAAAAAATGCGTTTAAGGGTATATACAGCGCATACAGGGCGTATCAGAACACCCTGGCATCTATGTACTCCGGACAGGTGAAGAGCGATTGCTTTGTTGCTTCGTCAAGGGGCTATGAGAGCTGTCTCGTTGCATCTCTGGATGATGACAATATTGCCGCAGACGTTTATAATAACCTTATCGACGTGGTTAATGCGAATATACCTGCGTTGACGAAATATCTGAAGTTAAGGAAAAAAGCATTGGGGGTAAGGTCGCTCCATTTGTATGATCTTTATACTCCCATGATTGAAGTGCCTGAGAAAAAGTATTCCTTCGAAGAGGGCTGGGCTCTTGTGAAAGAGGCGATTAAGCCTATGGGAGAGGAGTATTGTAATATTGCATCCAGGGCCTTTGAGGAGGGCTGGATTGATGTGTACGAGACGGAAGGGAAGACCACCGGCGCGTATGCCTGGGGCTGTTACGGAAATCATCCGTACATCCTGCTTAACTGGCAAGGTACCTTTGACGATGTGTTTACCCTTGCTCATGAGCTTGGACACGCTATGCATACTTATTACAGCAATTCCGCTCAGCCGTATAATTACGCAGGCTACAAGATTTTTGTGGCAGAGGTTGCTTCTACTGTCAATGAAAATCTCCTTGTGGAATATCTGATGAACAATACGGATGACGAGAAAGAGAAGGCGTATATATTAAATCACTATCTGGAGGCTTTCCGCCTTACGATAATCAGACAGACTATGTTTGCCGAGTTTGAGCGTGACGTGCATGCAATGGCGGAAAAGGGACAGCCTCTTACCTGCAAGGTTTTGTGTGACACATATTATGCGTTGAACGTTAAGTATTTTGGCGCGGCGGCTAACGTGGACAGGGACATTGAGCTTGAATGGTCCAGAATTCCGCACTTCTATACGCCCTTTTACGTGTACAAGTATGCCACAGGTTTTTCTGCGGCTGTTGTGCTTGCGGGAAATATCTTGTCGGGCGACAGTGAAAAGCGCGAGAGATATATTGATTTTCTCAGAAGTGGCGGCAGTGATTATCCTTTGGAAATATTGAAAAAAGCCGGTGTTGATCTTACGTCTTCTGAGCCTGTTGAAAGAGCGATGAAGTTGTTCTCGGAGAAAATAGATCAGTTGGGAAAATATATGTGAATATGTGAAATGAATTGAGGTGCGCAGGGTATTGTTTGGCGACAGAAAGATAGGCTTCGGCTTCGGTGGCATAGAAGAGGGTGCTTTTAAGCGTTCCTTTGACGGTACCGTAATCGACGGCGTTGACAAAATCGAAGAAAACGTTTTGCTGGATGATTTGTGTGTCTCCGGTCGCGCAGTATTCCTGGGCGAGGTGGATGCAGACAGAGTGGTTATTCCGGGCTCTGCGGAGTTCAGGGAATTTACTACCTGCGATGATTTTCACGTGTCGGGAAGCGCGCTGGTAAAGGGTGAGTTTGTGTGTGAAAGCCTTGTGGTGCAAGGCGAAGCAAGAACTCTTGATACTCTTCATTCTGACCTTATTATCGTGGAGGGGTATCTTAAATCCAGCCGAAAGGTGAAAACGATAAACCTGAACGTTGACGGTACTTTCGAGTGCTCCGGAAGAGTCTTTGCGGATGAAATAAAGACCGGCGGAAGACTTCTGGCGCTGGGTGAAATGAAGTGCTTTGAACTGGATATTGAATCCGGAAAAGAAAGTATTGTGGGACGACTGCAGGCGGATACTCTCAGAGTGAAAAACAGTTTGCCCTCTGAGACGGAGTACGTTCTCAATTGCGATTACGCAGATTGCGGAACGGTGGATATTGAATATGCAAAAATTGATTGCCTCAGATGTGATCAGTGTAGGATTGGCAAGGGTTGTGTCATAGGAAAACTTGATTGCCGGGAAGAGGCAGAGATATCGCCCGATGCTGTGGTTGAACAGTATGAGGGTAAAAAAACGGAGGTGCTTTAATTCGTGGAAACAGGAAATAAAAAGAGTTTCTTCAAGCCCGAAAATAAGTGGGACTATATAAAGCTTATCGCAGCGACACTGGCTGTGATATTGGTTTTTGTTATAGTTACTGCTGCCGCATTAAGCACAAGGGACGTGTTTTCGGAGGATTTTAACAGCGGAAAGCATGATTTTGATACAAGTTATAAAGCCGCCGGGAACACCGTTTTCAGCGTCAGTCAGAATCTTGGAATGGACGGGTCAAAGTGTCTTGTTATTGAAAACAGTGCCCAGAGCGATGCAAGTTATACGAGAGATATATATTTGCAGGCAAGACGTCATTACAGAGTGACAGGTTACGTAAGAACGGAAAACATCAACGGCTCAGGCGCTGTGGGTGCATCTATTCAGGTAAAGAAAATGTCAAAAGGCTCCGGCGAAACGGCTGATACTATACTTGCCTCTCAGAATGCCAACGTGACGAGCGGTGCGTGGACCAAGGTGGTAATAAACCTTCCCGAAACCGATATGAGCCACACGTACCAACTGGTGCTTCGGCTTGGCGGTGTTGAAGACGGCGCTACGGCAGGCAAGGCGTATTTTGACAACATTACCGTTGAAAAGATCTCTGCCCTTGACGGAGGTACTTTTGATGACGTGAGAATTCTTTCCTGCATTATCGTGGTGCTGATGCTTTTTGTATTCTTCGTTGCGTACAGTTATTCAAAAAAATATGAAATCAATGACGGAAAGAGCATTCTGGCTCAGCCGGCAGGCGGTGCCGTTAACGTTACTACTGCGGTGGTGATTTTGTTTGCGGCGGCGTTTATGCTCCGTATCTTCTTGTCAGTTACCTATTATCAATGTGATATTGACGTCAATCTGTTCAAGTCATGGGGTGACGTTGCATACAATAAGGGCCTCACAAACGTCTATAAAGAGCTTGGGGCCAATATCGATTATCCGCCTATCGTCGTGTACTTCTTGTGGTTTGCTTCTGCGGTGGAGAATACTTTCGGAAAATTGTTCGGACTGGGTCACGAGTACGTTCATACAATTTTCGTGAAATTGCCTTCAATGCTTTGCGATATGGCTATCGGATACGTTATTTATAAGTATGCAAAGAAATACGGTGCGTCAACGGAATGGAGTCTTTTCTTTACGGCACTGTGGCTCTTTAATCCCTTGTCACTTATTGACGCCTCCTGTTGGGGTCAGGTTGACTCTATGCTTACGTTGGCGGTTATTCTGAGCATTATTTATCTTAATAAAAAGAAATACCTTATTGCCGGAATCTGGTTCGGAGTGGGCGTGGTGCTTAAACCGCAGATGTTCTTCTTCCTGCCTGTTTTCGGGTATATGTGGCTTAAAGACGTAATTGAAGACAAGAACGCAATGAAGGCAGTGAAGAGTTTTTTCGCATCTGTGGGAGGCGCTCTGGCAGGTGTGATTATACCCTGTATACCTTACCTTCACATGGGCTTTGAAAAAGTTGAATTGTTTGGAAAAAGCGTAAAGCTTCCTTGGATATTCTCACTGTTTATCGGAACGGCCAACCATTATGAGTATGCGTCCGTAAACAGCTACAACTTCTGGTTTTTATCAGGAAAGAACTGGGTGGAGGACAAGACGACTCTTCTTGAAGCTGCGCTGAGCGCTGAAAAGCCAAGTCAGCTCTGGATAAACATTCTCTCCAAAACACCCCTTGGTGACATCAGCCTTTTTGCTATAGGAATTACGTTTATTGTAATAATAAGCCTTGTGACCTTGTATTTTGCGATAAGGCTTAAAAAAGGAGAGCACTTGCCTTATCTTCTTTCTGCGTTTATGTTTGCGGCGGTACCTTTCTTTGCGCCAAGAATGCACGAGAGATACTTTTTCCCTGCGCTGGCATTGCTTATTATTGCCCTTGTGATATATAACAAGCCCCTTTTGCTTTTGCCTGCAGGACTTCTCAGTGCGTCAGGATTCCTTATCGTTACGGACGTTCTGATGGGCCTTTCTGTGGGAGGAAATCTTAAAAATCTCGGAAAAGATTATGCGGAGTACAGCGATTATTATTGGCCTGCTCACGCGTCAATTCCGGACAGATACAGAATGCTTCTTTCATTGTTGATGCTTTTTGCAGTGCTTACGATATGGGCGATAATGATATTTGCAGAAATTGATGAAAAATCCAAAGCAAATATTTTAGGCGGAAAGATTTACAATGAGGTAAAAAAAGAACCTCAGGTTTCCGGAAAAGGCGGAACTAAGGAAACAACTTCTTTGCCGGGAATTGTGCCTGAAAATTATGATAATATTGAGATCGTTGTTGAAAACGTCGAAACGGCAGACGTTTCTGAGAGAAGAGAAAGGGGAGAAGTACAATGAAAAATATCAATATCCCCTTTAAAACTAAGATTAAAAAATATTTAAAAACTCTGGTATGTCTTGCAATTATAGTTTTTACCTTGATCGGATGTGCAGGCTGTTCCGGCACAGGAACGTATTCCTTTGAAAGAGGAAACTCAAAAAAAGTTACCGGCTGGAAAACCTACAATTATCAGGCTGAAAACAATAACAAACTGAGTATCACGAAGATTTCAATTGTGTCAGGCGGATACAAGGGAAAGGCTCTTAAAATCTCAAGCTCCGAAAATAATGATGCCCGTGTGTATAAGCAGATTTCGGTAAAAGAAAAGTCTGTGTATGAGATCAGCGTTATGGTGAAAACTGAAAACGTTGAGGGCGGACACGGCGCAAATATTTCCGGATACAACTGCTATACAGGCCACTCTGAGCCGGTAACGGGTACAACAGAAGGCTGGGTAAAGCAGACGATTTACGTAAAAACCGATGAAGGACAGAAGAAAATAAATCTCAGCCTCGGATTGGGTGGCTACAGCAACGAGTCAAAGGGTACGGCATATTTTGATGAGCTGTCTGTTAAAAAGGTATCTGCCGTTCCTGAAGGCGCAACAGCAATCAGACTGGTGGAGAGGACAGACACCGAAAAGAAGGACACTGAGGTAAGCATCTGGCTGAAGCTTCTCTTCGTTATCGCTATCGTAGGCGTATTCGTGTATTGCCTTGGGCTTACTGTTGCCAATGATAAATACAATGCAAAGATGAAAAAGTCCCTTACCGATGTTCCCGGAAAGCCTGACAAGAGAGATGCCATAATAATGGCGGCAATGACGGTGCTTTGCGCTGTATTCTCCTTCGTTCATCTGGGAAGCGTAAGAGGCTGTCCTGAGAATTATTGGAAGGCAGGAGCTGCCGAAGAGTATGTTACCGTTCATTTTAAAGAAAAGACCACCGTTTCAAGGGTTGCTTATTATTCAGGTATCCCGTCATCAACGGGAAAATATTCAATTCAGTATCTCACTCCCGACGGAAAGTATCTTGAGGCAACTGCCCTTAATGCGAGTGAGGACAATGAATATACTGATTTCTTTAAATGGGACTATAAAAACGTTGAATTTACTACGGACGCTGTGAGAGTATACGTTGATGCTCCCGGATTCTGGCTTAACGAGCTTGGCTTCTACTCCAAAAATTCAAAGGGAGAATACGTCAAGGTGGAGCTTGATATAGGTTCTATTGAAACAAGCTATAAGGAAACGAAAACCTCCGGCAAGGCTGAAAATCTTTTTGATGAGCAGAAAGATGTATGCGCCCAGAGGACGTTTATGAATTCTACGTATTTTGATGAGATTTACCACCCCAGAACGGCCTACGAGCATCTGCACGGTCTTAGTATTTACGAGTGGACTCATCCGCCTTTGGGAAAGACAATTATTTCCATTGGTATTGCCATTTTCGGTATGAATACGCTGGGCTGGCGCTTTATGGGTACACTGTTTGGTGTGTTGCTGGTGCCTCTTATGTACGCCTTTGCAAAGAAGGTGTTTAAAAAGAGTGAGTGGGCATTCTTCGTGTCATTCCTTATGATGTTTGACTTTATGAGGTTGTCCCAGACGAGACTTGCAACTATTGATACCTATGCATGCTTCTTTACCCTTGCAATGATGTTCTTTATGTACGACTATTTTGTACAAAAGTCCTACGATATACCTGAGAAAAAGGCAATGCTTTCTCTTGCGCTCTCCGGTCTGATGTTTGGCTTGGGCGCTGCAAGTAAATGGACTTGTCTTTACACAGGAGCAGGACTTGCAATAATTTTCTTCATTGCAAAAATAGCTGAATTTATTGATTGTTACAAAAAAAGAGGGCCTTCTAAGCTTACCGCAGAAAAATATTTCACAAATAACTTTATTTTTACTTGCGGAATGTGTATACTATTCTTTGTAATGATACCTGTTGGTATTTACGTGCTGTCATATATTCCGTATATGGCATCCAAGCCGGGACAGGATCTGCTTGATATTGTTATAGCTAATCAGAAGGATATGTATAACTATCACAGCGATCTTACTTCGTCTCATACTTACGGCGCGGAGTGGTACACATGGCCTTTCTCTACGTACAATATTTTCTACTTTAACGGTGATGCAGGAGAGTCCGTAGCCAGAGTAATGACTATGGGAAATCCTCTCGTATGGTGGCTTGGCATTCCTTGCTTTATCGCTTCACTGTATTTTGCGTGGAGAAATCGTGACAAGCGTATGGGCTTCTTTGCCGTTGCATATATTATGCAGTTTGCGCCCTGGTTTATGGTAAATCGTGTGTGCTACATCTATCATTACTTTACGTGCGTTCCGTTTACTATGTTTATGATTGCGTACGTGTTTAAGGAACTGGTTGATAAAAAGATCATACCGAAATGGAGCGTATGGCTGTACATGATATTGGTTCTGATAGTGTTTATAATGTTCTATCCTGCATTGATGGGATTATCTACTACTGCCGGAAAGATTGATTCTCTCAAGTGGCTTTCCACCTGGAGCTTCTGACGGCCGGACGAATTTGAAAGGGGTTTATACTAATGCAAGCATCAGATTTTGTAAAAGCAACCGGTTGTACTTTCTTTACCGGTGTGCCGGATTCACAGCTTAAAGGTCTTTGTGACTATCTCTACGACAATAAGGGTATTTCGAAAGACCATATTATTGCCGCTAATGAAGGAAATGCCACTGCTCTTGCAGCAGGCTATTATATGGCCACAGGCAAGCTTCCTCTTGTATATATGCAAAACAGCGGTATCGGAAATATTATCAATCCCGTTGCATCACTTCTTAATGATAAGGTGTATGCGATTCCTTGCCTTTTCGTTGTGGGCTGGAGAGGAGAGCCCGGTGTCAAGGACGAGCCTCAGCATATTTATCAGGGCGAGGTTACAGTAAAGCTTCTTGAGGATATGGATATTGTTACTTGCATTATCGACAAGGAAACTACCGCAGAGGATATTGAGGCTAAAATTAAGGAATGGGCTCCTGTTTTTGAGCAGGGAAAGAGCGCTGCATTCGTAGTGAGAAAGGGTGCTCTCAGTTATGACGGAAAGCCTGTTTATAAAAATGATTACGCTATGACCCGTGAGCATGTGATTGAGCTTATCACAAAGGCTGCAGGGGACGATATTATCGTGTCTACTACAGGAAAGGCATCAAGAGAGCTTTTTGAGATAAGAGAGCGGGCAGGAGAGACACACAGTCACGATTTCCTTACCGTAGGTTCAATGGGACACAGCTCTTCCATTGCGCTTAGCATTGCGCTTAATAAGCCCGGTAGCCGTGTGTGGTGTATTGACGGTGACGGAAGTCTTCTTATGCACCTTGGAGCAGCTGCAGTGATGGGTGCCAACGCGCCTGAAAATATGGTACATATCGTTATTAATAACGGTGCTCACGAGACTGTAGGCGGAATGCCAACTGTTTCTGAAAAAATTGACGTTGTTAAAATCGCAGAGGGCTGCGGATACAAGAAAGCGGTGTCCGTTGACAACGAAAGCGATCTTATAAAAATCCTTGATGAGGTAAAGAAGGGAACTGATTGCCTTACTCTTATTGAGATAAAAGCGGCTCTCGGTTCAAGAGCAGATCTTGGCCGTCCCACTCTTACCGCAAGACAAAACGTAGAAAATTTCATGAATTATCTGAAGGAGAAAAACTGAACATGAAGGCATTGATTTTAAATTCCGGTGTTGGAAAAAGAATGGGTGTTCTCACAAGTGAGCATCCCAAGTGTATGACAGAGGTAAACAGCAAGGACACTATTTTAAGCCGTCAGCTTAAGATGCTTGTTGATTTCGGTGTAGAAGAGGTAGTAATGACTACAGGTCTTTTCGATCAGGTTCTCATTAATTATTGCCACTCATTGGAGCTTCCTTTGAAGTATACTTTTATTAATAACCCTGTTTACGACAAGACTAATTATATTTATTCAATCTACTGTGCAAAGGATCATCTTAAAGACGAAGATATCATTATGATGCACGGCGATCTTGTTTTTGAAAATCGCGTAATGGAGATGCTTCTTGATTCTGAGAAGAGCTGCATGACTGTCAGCTCCACCGCAGAGCTTCCCGAAAAGGATTTCAAGGCAGTTGTAATTGACGGAAAGATTCAGAAAGTAGGTATTGAATTCTTCAACGATGCTATGGCGGCACAGCCCCTCTATAAGCTTAACAAAGAGGATTGGAACGCATGGCTTGAAGAGATCTGTGCATTCTGTGAGAAGGACGACGTAAAGTGCTATGCAGAGAATGCTTTCAATGAAGTTTCTGACAAGTGCAACGTTTATCCTCTTGACGTAGAGAATATGCTCTGCAACGAGATTGATACACCTGAGGACCTTGCAGCTGTTTCTGCAAAGCTTCGTGAAACACTTAACAGAACAGTTTATATGTGCTTCTCTACGGATATTCTCCACAGCGGTCACATTGCCCTTATCAGAAAGGCAGAACGCCTTGGCAAACTCATTATCGGTGTAATGACGGATGAGGCCGTTGCAAGCTTCAAGCGTTTCCCTCTCGTTCCTTTTGAGGAGAGAAAGGTTCTTTTTGAAAATCTCAGCGGAGTTTATAAGGTTGTTGCGCAGGATTCACTCAGCTATGCAGAGAACCTTCGTAAATATCGTCCTACATACGTAGTTCACGGAGACGATTGGTGCACCGGCTTCCAGAAGCCTGTTCGTGACGAGGTGGCATCCGTTCTTGCAGAGTACGGCGGACGCATTATCGAGTATCCTTATTCAAAGGACGCAAAGTTTGATCAGCTTGAGAGAGAATCAAGCACCAGACTTTCTATGCCTGACGTAAGAAGAGGCAGACTTAGAAGACTCCTTTCTCTTAAGCCTACCGTTTCTGTTCTTGAGGCGCACAGCGGTATTACAGGACTTATTGCAGAGAAAACCACAGTTTATCAGGACGGAAAAGCATACCAGTTTGATGCAATGTGGGTTTCTTCTCTCTGTGACTCTACAGCAAAGGGTAAGCCTGACATTGAGCTTGTGGATATGTCCAGCAGACTTCGTACTATTGATGATATTATGGAAGTTACAACAAAGCCTATTATCCTTGACGGCGATACAGGCGGACTTACAGAGCATTTTGTTTACAACGTAAAGACTTTGGAGAGAATGGGTGTGTCCGCAGTAATTATTGAGGACAAGACAGGCCTTAAGAAAAATTCACTTTTCGGAACAGAGGTTGCCCAGACTCAGGACACAATAGAGAATTTCTGCTATAAGATTTCTTCAGGTAAGGCAGCTCAGAATACAAAGGAATTCATGATTATTGCCAGAATCGAGAGCCTTATTCTTGAGCAGGGTATGGAGGATGCGCTTACAAGAGCTTTCGCATACGTTGAGGCAGGCGCTGACGGAATTATGATCCACAGCCGCAAGAAGTCTCCTGATGAGATTTTTGAGTTTGTGGAGAAGTTCCGAGCAAAAGATTCACAGACACCTATCGTTGTTGTCCCTACTTCATTCAACACTGTTACTGAGGAGGAATTTGCAAAGAGAGGCGTAAATATCGTTATTTATGCAAACCAGCTCACAAGAAGCGGTTTCCCTGCAATGCAAAACGTTGCTACGACCATTCTCACAAACCACAGAGCAAAGGAAGCAGACGATATGTGTATGTCAATTAAAGAAATTCTTACACTTATCCCTGCAGATTATTGATAAAGGAAAAAATTATGTCTCAGATAATTATTAACGGAAAAGGCGCTTTGCATAAAATTGAAGAAGTTCTTAGGGAGCTTGGAAGCAAGAAGGTGCTTCTCGTTTGTGACGGCGCTTTCCCCTACCTTCCTGTAAAGGACTTTTTTGACAATATGTCGGTGCCCGTTGTAAAGTTCAACGAGTTTACTGTTAACCCTCTTTATGAGGACGTCTGCAAGGGCGTTGACCTCTTTAATAGAGAAGGTTGTGACGTAATAATTGCCGTAGGCGGCGGAAGCTCCATTGACGTGGCGAAATGCATAAAGCTTTTTGCCAAAATGGACCCTTCGGAGAACTATCTCAAGCAGGAGTTTAAGGAAAACGGCATCAAGCTGATTGCACTTCCTACCACAGCCGGTACGGGCAGCGAATCCGCTCGCTATGCGGTGATTTATTACAAGGGCGAGAAGCAGTCCGTGGCTGACCTTTCCATTATTCCGGACTATGCAGTTTTAGAGAGCAGTGTGTTGTTGACACTTCCGGAATATCAGAAGAAATGCACGTTCCTTGACGCTCTTTGTCAGGCAATAGAGTCCTGGTGGTCCGTAAACTCTACTGTGGAGAGTCATGAATACTCTAAATTTGCGATCAAGGGATTGCTTGATAATTTAGACGATTATCTTAATAAACCCTCAGAAAGCGTTCTGGAGGCCGTTATGACTGCAGCAAATTTTGCAGGCCGTGCGATTAACGTTACTCAGACCACGGCGGCTCACGCAATGAGTTACAAGTTGACCTCACTTTATCATTTGCCTCACGGACATTCTGTGGCAATTTGCCTTCCCGGAGTGTGGCGTTATATGATAAACAATATTGAGAAATGTATTGACCCCAGAGGTTCAGCTTATCTGGCTGGCGTTTTTGAGGATATTGCCAAGGCGTTGGGTGCGGAATCTCCTGTAGCTGCTGTTGAAAAATTTGCCGGAATTATTAAGGGTCTTGGCATTGATGCTCCCGTTATTCCGGAGAAGGATATTGAAGTGCTTGGTGCTTCCGTAAATCCGGTAAGACTTAAAAACAATCCTGTTGCTCTTACGGAAGAAGTGCTTAAGCAGATGTACAGAGAGCTTGTCTGAAATTAAGTAAATTGATTAAGTTTATTAATTGTGAAAGGAGAAGAATATGGGTGTAGTATGTTCCGTTGTAGTCCCCGTGTTTAATGAAGAAGAGGTAATCAATGAGACCTATAAAAGGCTTACCGAGGTTATGCAGAGTACGGGTGAGTCCTATGAAATTATTTTTGTAAACGATGGAAGTCGTGATAAAACCGCCCTTCTTGCAAGGGAAATATGCAAAAATGATTCTAACGTAAAGCTCATTGACTTTTCCAGAAACTTCGGACACCAGACCGCCATTACAGCCGGTATGGATCACGCTTGCGGAGATGCAGTGGTGGTAATTGACGCAGATCTTCAGGATCCTCCGGAGGTTATTCTTGATATGCTTAAAAAGTGGCGTGAAGGCTACGATATTGTTTACGGACAACGCATTAAAAGAGAAGGCGAGACAATATTTAAAAAGCTTACCGCTAAGGTGTTTTACAGATTTTTGCGCAGTATGACAGAGGTTGACATTCCTGTTGATACAGGGGATTTCAGGCTTATTGACAGAAAAGTTTGCGATGCCATGAAAACGATTTCCGAAAGAAATCGTTACGTGAGAGGTATTGTGAGCTGGCTGGGCTTTAAGAGCGCGCCGGTGGAGTTTGAGCGAAAGAAACGCTTTGCAGGTACTACCAAGTATCCTTTGAAGAAGATGATAAAATTTGCTACAGATGCTATAATGTCATTTTCCTACAAGCCCCTTAAAATTGCCACGTTTTTCGGTAGTTTTGTTTCTGTTTTCAGCTTTATCGGACTTATCGTTATGATAATACTTAAGCTTTGCGGAATAGGTGAGTATGTGGACGGCTGGACGTCCCTTGCAGTAATCTCTCTTTTCCTTAACGGTATCGTTCTGATGATCTTAGGAATTATCGGTGAATATATCGGCAGAATTTATGACGAGGCAAAGGACAGACCTTTATACGTAATTCGTGAGGTTGTAAATTTCACTGAGGAAAACGTAAAATAAAAAATTGATACAAAAAAATACACCGTCGATTTTGGAAATTCCATTATCGACGGTGCTTTTTTATGCTTTTGAAATTTTAATTAATGCTTTTTCTTCTTCAAGAAAATAACTGCTGTTGACAATACTGCAATTACTGATAAGGAATTAAGAACGTTTGAACATCCTGAAACCTCAACTGTAACCTTGTCATCATCGCCTTTTGTAGCAGACTGGGTTGCAGGGGTGGTGGCAACAGGTGTCTGGGCATTCGCTTCGTCTGTAGAAGCAGGTGTTTCAGGGACGTCTGCAGTATTAGTCGCATCACCTGTAGGCGCTGTTGTTTCTGTAACGCCGGCTGTGGAAGATGCGTCGGGAAGGGCCGTTTCTGATGCGTCCGGAAGCGTTGTTTCATTCGGGATGTCAGTGCTTGTTCCGGGTGTTCCCGCTGTAGAAGTAGCAGTGCTTGTGGCAGTAGGCTTTGCCGTTACCTTATTCGTAGCAGAAGAAGTAGGCTTGTTTGTAGGCGCTGTTGTAGGCGTAGCTGTGGGTCTTTGTGTAGGAGCAGGCGTTGCTGTAGCAGTCGTCTGGCTTTCTCCGCTGAAAGTTTTTGCAAGAGCATCTGCTTCAGAGGAGGTCTTTGCAAAGCCCCAGTTGCTTATCTGAACGTTATCGCCTGTGCTTACGCTTCCTTCAAAGAAGTCAAGACGGATGCTGGATAGGTTGCCGGTCCAGGAAGAAAGCTTTGAGAGATCCACAACCTTTGTGTGCCATTGATCATCCCTCGTCATCGCAAAGCTTGTGGTACTTGATTCCACGGGAGATACGGTATTGCCTGCGCATAAATACATTTTGAACGTGCCTGTTTTTGCACCGCTGTTTGTTTTGTAGCGGAGAACTATGTATTTATACTGAGATGCATTCACTTTAGATGCTGCGGAACTGAAGTTGAAATATACGTAAGGATCTGAACTTGCAGAAATAGCCTTAAGTTTCAAAATTCCGTTAGAGATAGTAGCAGATGCATTATTTGCTCCTGAAAAGCTTGATTTTATATTTGACGTAAATTTCACGTTGAAGGGATCAAATCTTTCGGGAACTGAAATGTGAGAAAGAGAGCCTTGGGAGGAAACCGAAGGTGTGGGGTCGTATACAAGAGCAATTGAGTTCCACACCTTTCTCGGAGCGCCGTCTGAATAGCATGCTCTTTCTGTATAGCTGCCTGCGTTTATGGTAACCATTGTGGTAGAGCCGCCACCGTCAAGAAGGAAGCAGGTATTGTAGCCAACTTCCTGAGCGAAGGAGATCATCTGTGAGAATTTAAGTCCTTGATACTTTCCGTTTACATCTGCTGTAATCATGCTGAGCATTACCGTGCCATCGTCTTTAAATCCGATAATACTTGTTGGGTAGTTGCTTGTGTTTGTGTTAAGGTTTGTTTCATAAGGCACGCCATCCTTTAATAACATCATGTGCCCGCCGATAGCCTCTTCGCACTTCGCCCAGAGGTCGTTGTTCTTGCTCCATGTGTCGTAAAGGGATGCTGTAACTGAAACCTTGTCGCCTATTGCAAAATTATTCTGAAGCTCGCTGATTCTGGAGTCTCTGGCTGTAATTACAAGATAGCCGGACTGAAGGGCGTGCCTTGAAGTGGCGCCGCTTTCGTAGATAGCCTCTACCGTTCCCGTGACAGCGGTATTGTGAGTGAATTTATTCGTACCGCTTGTTTTTATGAGAATCTCGTATGCATCTTTGGGAACTGCATTCGTATTGCTGAGACGCTCGTTGTAAACCACCAGAGAATTATTGGCAGGGGCTCTGTTAAGGCCGTCTGTGGTAATTTCTTTTCCGCTGTTGGTGTTCTTTAAAGTAACTTTAGCCTTAAGCATACCGATAACGGGCTGATTAGATGAAGTGATACCGAAAGAGTAGGGTCCGTCGTAAGGTGTTTCCTTTACGGTAAGCTCACTGCACCAGATTTCCTTGTCGATAATGGTAACGCCGGTAGTTACACGGTAATTTGAGGTAACTTCGATGCTTCCCATCTCCGTGGAATTAACCCAGTGCATCCAGTCTCCGTTTACTGCTGCAAGAATCGTTTTGTCTCCTTCGGAGTAGGATTTCACCACGTCGGTAAGATAACTGGAACCTCTTATATAGTCGCCGCCGTCTACGGAGCTTTTGTGATTAATAACCTCAAAAGAAAGCTTCGTATTTGAAAGGTCAGCCTCAACGATATTAATGTATCTTCCGTATGAGGAACCTGCCGCATAGCCGGAGCCTGCTTTAAGGTGTACTCTTGTAAAGTCTGCGCCGGTGTCAGTGCTTCCTACTTTAAGCGCAGAGGCGGTGTTTGAGTCCTGTCCTGCAAACTCGTATCCCTGAGCCTGCACCTTCGTATTTCCCAAGGGGATGAAAAGAGAGATGCCCAAAGATACGGCGCACAAAAAAGAAACTCCTTTTTTTAATTGATTTTTCATCATCTGTGTCAACTCCTAAAGTGTTTTTGATGTTTCGTAATATTTTTATTCTACCATAAATTAATACGTTTGTAAATGATATCAGAGCATTCTTAATGAAAGTTCTCCCGAGGTAATTGTTTCCTTTTCGCCGGGGGAGGTTTCAATGATAATGCCGCCGTTTTTGTCTATTCCCAATGCTTTTCCTTTTGCTTTGCCCACTGTTACGTGTTTATTCATTGCAATAAAGCGGTGGTTGTAATATTTCGTGAAATCGTCGCTGAAAAGGGGAAGGTTGTTTTTGCTGTTTTTTTCCATTTCAAGAATTATCTCGTTGACGTTAGTTCGTATAAGCTCTGACAACTCGCCGATGATTTTTTGAAGTTCGTCCTCCGTATTGATTTTTTGTTCAAGAGTTCCTGCAATATCCTTAAGTTCTTCAGGGAAAATGATTTTATCAGAGATATTGATGCCAATGCCTAAAACAATAAACCCAAATCGTGAGGTTGTTCCTTCCGGATCGGGGGTAATGTCAAAGCCCTCTGCCAGAATGCCGCAAATCTTTTTGTTACGATAATAAAGATCGTTTACCCATTTTATATCCGTGTCAATTCCGAAACACCCCAAAATGGCTTTCTGTACGGCAACTGCGGCGCCGATGGTAATGCTTACCCCTGCGTTAACCGGAAGGCTCGTTCTGAGAACCATGCTCATATAGAGACCGCCCTTTTTTGAGGAAAAACTTCTTCCGTTACGTCCTCTTCCTCCTGTTTGCTGATAAGCAATTACTGTAGTTCCGTGGGGGGCTCCTTTTCCTGCAAGTTCTTTTGCTTTGTCGTTTGTGGAGGGCAATGTGTCGAAAAAATAGGTCTTGGCTCTCATAACGTTTCCTTCCTTATATTTCTGTTTCAAATTATAATACCGATAATGCAATTTTTCAATCATTTATGTTGAAATGCAATTTAAAATGTTCTAAAATAGGGTTACTCTTGTGAAGAGGTGATTGGTATGGAAGAAAAGAAGTGTAATAAAAAATTCAGAATGGGTATAATCGGTGTAGGACACATTGCCAAGGCTTACGTTGAGAATATCCTGAAGCTTGATAACGTAGAAATTGTGGCTGCATCGGACCTTTTGGTGGAGAAGGCTGCAGTTTTTTTTGAACAGTACGGACTGTGTGACGTGCGGATATATTCCGACTACAGAGAGCTTATTGACAATGAAAAACTTGATGCAGTGGCAGTATGCACCTTTAATGTAACCCACGCTGAGTGCGCGGTATATGCCCTTGACAGAGGTGTTAACGTAATCCTGGAAAAGCCTATGTGCGTAACGATGGAGGAGGCCGCGGATATACTGAGGGCAGAGAAGAAAAGCGGAAAGATCATGTTCGTAGGCTTTCAACCAAGATTTGACAATAATATAAAAGAAATAAAAAATATCGTTGAATCAGGGAAGCTGGGAAAGGTTTATTATATAAGAATCGGTGGCGGAAGGCGCAGAAGAATACCGAACCGTTCTCTTATAGAGAAAAAAACGTCAGGTTTCGGAGCTCTTGGAGATATAGGCTGTTACGCCCTTGATATGGTAATGAATGCAATCGGTTATCCGAAGCCTTTGACAGTGTCCGGATATAAGTCATCATATTTCGGCGCAAATCCTAAGTACAATGACCCTGAAAATGCAAAGCGCTTTGACGTGGACGATTTTGCCGCAGGTTTTGTAAGACTTGAGGGCGGCATAATAATAGATTTTATTACGTCTTGGGCAATGCACATTGACACCCCCGGAGATACGGTTATTCTTGGCACTGAGGGCGCGCTCAGAATTCCCTCGGTGGAGTGCTGGAACGGCGCCATGAGCGGAAATATGATTCTTTACAATGATGTGGACGGAGAGCAGACGGAGACGTCTCTTCCCATTCTTCCGGAAGTTCCCGAAGGGCTTTTTTACTGTAAATTAAAGGCTTTTGTGGATGCTTGCCGTGAGGGCAAGGGAAAATCTCCTATACCGTCTTCTGAAATCATATATAATCAGGCGATTATTGACGGCCTCGTTAGGTCTTCTGAGCTTGGTAAAGAAGTTGAAATAGTTATTCCTGAAATCTGATGAAGTTCAAGATGCGGCACCATTTTTATAATTGCGGTGCCGCATTTTATATAGAAGTCATTATTTTTGTAAATTTTCTGTAAATATTGCGTTTTTCGTGCTTTTGTAAGACTTTTGACAGGGTTGTAGTATTTGACATCATTACAGAAAAGTGATAATTTTTATAGTGCATATTAAATTTTGAATATTGTGAGAAGCTATGAGAAAGGAAAGTGTATAACACTATGCTTCAATTAAAAAGTATTGTAAAAAATTACAGTGTTGCATCAGGGGACGTTCTGGCTCTGAATGACGTGACGTTATCCTTCAGAAATAATGAGTTTGTTTCTGTGTTGGGTCCTTCGGGCTGCGGAAAGACGACGCTTCTTAATATCGTGGGCGGCCTTGATAAATACACTGACGGAGATCTGATTATTAACGGCGTATCTACGAAGCTTTACAAGGATAAGGACTGGGATACCTACAGAAATCATTCCGTGGGTTTTGTTTTCCAGAGCTACAATCTTATTCCTCACCAGTCGGTATTGTCAAACGTTGAGCTTGCCCTTACGTTGTCAGGTGTTTCTAAAAAAGAGAGAAGAACCCGTAGTATTGAGGCTCTGGAGAAGGTAGGTCTTGGAGATCAGATTCACAAGAAACCTAACCAGATGTCCGGCGGTCAGATGCAGCGCGTTGCTATAGCAAGAGCTCTCGTAAACGATCCCGATATTCTGCTGGCGGATGAGCCTACAGGTGCCCTTGACTCTGCCACAAGTGTCCAGGTAATGGAGCTCCTGAAGGAGATCTCAAAAGACAAACTCGTAATTATGGTAACACATAATCCGGAGCTTGCGGAGGAGTATTCTTCCCGAATAGTTAAGCTTCGGGACGGTCGTGTGGTAGACGATTCTGACCCCTATTCAGAGGAGGAGGCTGACAAGGCCGCGGCAGAGCTGCTGAAGAATAAAAGCGAAGAAGAGGAAAAACTTACCGCTCAGGGGATAAAGGTCAAACACAAAAAGAAAAAGTCTATGTCCTTTTTTACGGCGCTTTCATTGTCCCTTAATAACCTTATGACGAAAAAAGGCCGTACTTTTATGACTTCTTTTGCAGGAAGCATAGGTATTATCGGTATTGCCCTTATCCTTGCCCTTTCTACGGGTATTCAGATGTATATTGATGACGTTCAGAGGGAAACCTTGTCCTCTTATCCTATTGTGATTCAGAACGAAGAGATGGATATGGCGTCCCTGATGCTTTCTATGCAGGGAGCAGGCAGCGGAAAGGAACACGATAAGGACGCTGTTTATGCAGATTCCTCTGCCTATGAATTGTTCAACACACTTTTCGGCACTGATAAAAAGCAAAACAATCTTAACGCATTTAAAAAGTGGATAGACAAGGAGCTTGATGAGAAAACAGCGGAAACTGATTTTTCAAAGTTTGCTACAACGGTGCATTACAGATATGACGTTGACCTTAATACCTACGTAATGAACAGCGAGGGAAAATACGTTTCAACTTCTCTTAGTAGTGCTATGCCTGAGCTTTCTTCTTCGAGCGTACAGTCGGGAGATATGGAGGGGGCTTTCCAGGTTCAGATGCAGGCAAGCCTTGGCTCTGTAAATATGTGGTCTGAAATTTTACCCGGAAAAGACGGCTCTTTGGTATCCGATATGATTATCGACCAGTTTGACGTGATAAAAGGAGATTGGCCGAAAAAGGCAAATCAAGTGGTTCTGGTGCTTTCTGAGAACAATGAAATAAATGACTTTGCTTTCTATACGTTGGGTATGATGTCTGCAGAAGAAATTCAGGATATTCTGGCTGCGGTTATGAGTCAGACACCTATGGACGTAGAGCAGCGCGTAGCATCTTATGATGATATTTTAAAAACGAAATTCAAGCTTGTTCTCAATGCGGAAATGTATCAGGACAATGATGAGGACGGTGTCTGGTCCTATATAGGCGATGACGAAAATATTATGAAGCTCGTCATTGACAAGGGATATGACCTTGAGATTTCAGGTATCGTAAGACCTAAAGAAGATGTTACGGCGACAGCCCTTACCGGCCCCTTCGGATACACCTATGCCCTCACTGAATATATTATCGACAAGACCAATGAAACAGAGATAGCAAAGCTTCAGTCTTCTGACAAAAACTCTAATTACGATATCCTTGCAGGATTACCCTTCGTTGTAGAGAAAAAGGAGTTGACGGAAGCGGAAAAGGCAGTGGCTGTTATAGAGTATTTTAAGAGTCTTGACGATAAGGGGAAAGCAGGACTTTATAAGACGATACTTTCTACACCTTCAGAGGAAGAAATACAGGCCACCATTGACCTTCTCAGACAGGAATACGATACAAGGGAGAAGGTAGAGGCTGTTATTGCAAAGCAGTATAATATGTCTTTGGAAATGGTACACAGTTATCTTGAAGCCTACGATGATGAAGAGTTTGAGGCCTTCGTAAGAGAGGCGTTGGTGGAATACGTGAAGATTATGAAAGAAGAGCAGGCGGAAACTGCCATTAAGACTATTGTTGCAACGCCTTCTTCTGAGGAGCTTTCCGTGTACGTTTCGAAAATAATGGAGCAGCTTCCTTCTAAGGAAATACAGCTCGGATACATTTGCGGAAAATGGACTGCTAAGACTTCTTTGCCGCAGGAAACTGTTATGGGATATCTTATGAGCCTTGATGAACAGTCTTTCCAAAGCACCCTTTTCGAGGTTGCATCTGAGGATGCGGTGGCAATGTATGCTGCCACAGTTGGCAATTCCGGCGAAGGCGCAGAGGCTAAGATTGCTGCAAAATTTGATGAAGAATATCTGTCTGAGGAGTTCTTGTCAGCTGAAAATGAGGCGGCAAGGGCGTCAATGTACAGGTTCCTTCCTTCCGGTGCGTCAGGCTCAACCCTTGAGGACAATTTTAAGAAGCTGGGAATTGCAGACAAGGAGACACCATCTGTAATCAGCATCTATCCTGATACTTTTGAGGACAAGGAAGAAATTGCAAAAATTATCAAAGAATATAACAAGAACGTTGCTGAGGAGGATCAGATCAGTTATACTGATTATATGGCGCTTCTTATGTCAGGAGTTTCGACAATCATCAATGCTGTTTCGTACGGTCTGATTGCCTTCGTAAGTATTTCTCTTGTGGTATCATCAATAATGATCGGAATAATTACGTATATCTCAGTTCTTGAAAGAACCAAGGAGATTGGTATCCTGAGAGCTATAGGAGCATCGAAGAAGGATATTTCCAGAGTGTTCAATGCAGAGACCCTGATAGTGGGATTTACTGCAGGTATGATAGGTATTCTCGTGTCGCTTGCGCTTTGTGTACCGATTAATATAATTATCGAAGCTCTTAGCGGAACCTCCGTAGTTACTGCTCATCTTCCTGCTGCTGCCTGTGTGGTTCTGGTGCTTATCAGTATGCTTCTCACGTTTATTGCAGGTCTTTTCCCGTCAAGGATTGCCGCAAAGAAGGATCCTGTGGTGGCGCTCAGAACGGAATAACGTCGCATAAATACTGCTACGAATAATGAATTGCCGTCTGATTTCAGCTTTTTACAAAAAAAGGTAAATCAGGCGGCTTCTTTTTATAAATTTATTTTGACTTTTGGCAATGGATATGTTATCATATTAACAAGTTTAGAAAATCCTAATGAACGGAGGAAATCGATATGATTAAAGTTTTTTACGGAAAAAAGGGTACAGGTAAGACCAAGAATATGCTGGAGAATGCAAACGGTATCGTTGCAAGCAGCGCAGGAAACGTAGTTTACATTGACGATAGCAATGAACTTTTAATCAAATTGGACAAAAAGATCAGATTTATTAATGTTAAGGATTATCCTGTTGTAGGCTCAGGCGCATTCCTCGGATTTATCTGCGGCGTGGCTTCACAGAATTACGACATTGAGACTATTTTCATTGACGGACTTACATATATCGTAGGCGAAGATGCTACTTCTCTGGAGTCTTTCTTTAAGGGTCTTGAGACTATCACTGATGATAATAAGCTGAACTTCTTCATCAGTATTAACGGCGACGGTGAAGTTCCCGCATATCTGAAGAACTATATCTGATTATGATTTAAACGGAGTAATTAAGGTGACTGTAAAGATTTGCCTTCTTAAATCCAATAATGATTTTGACATGGAATACACCTACATTGTTCCCGAACATCTTGTGTCGGAAATTGATGTGGGTGTATTTGTCACTGTGCCTTTCGGCAAGGGAAACTCCCTGAGAGAGGCGTTGGTGGTATCTGTTGGTGATTTTTGTGGAGAAGTTGGATTTAAACTAAAAAAAATAAATGACATTATAAGAAAAAGGGAAAAGCTTTCTCCGGATCTTGTAGAGCTCTGCAGGGAGATGCAGAAGAGGTATCTTTGCGCCTTTGGAAGTATTGTGTCATTGATGATGCCCCCGGAGCTTCCTGAAAAAAGAAAAATTAAATTTGTAAAACTGACGGCGGATGCAGAGAGAGTTTCCTCTTTGCTGTTGGGAAATGAACTGAGAGGAATTAAACAGATACGTTGTGTTGAGGTTCTTCGTGATTCTGAAAATAACGTGATCTCACTTGAAGCTCTGCAGCGTGATTTTGATATTCAGAAGTCATCTGTTGACACTCTGGTGAAGAAAGGTATTGCGGAGATTTTTGAAGAAGAGGCGGAGTTCTGTGTTAATACTTACAATGAGTTTGAAAAACAAGGCGGGACTTATCCTGTTCACGAGCTGAATGAGGAGCAGGTCAAGGCCTTTAATAATATAAAAGAATGTATAGAAAGCCCTTTGTCTTCGGGAATTCTCTTGCACGGTATTACCGGCAGCGGGAAGACAGAGGTATATCTTAACGCCATAAAATACGTTGTAGAACAGGGCGGCTCAGCCATTATGCTTGTGCCGGAAATAGCATTGACACCTCAGATCGTTTCAAGATTTAAGAGCAGGTTCGGAGAAAATATAGCGGTTCTTCACAGCAGACTTACTGCGGCTCAGAAAAGAAATGAGTATGAAAAGATAAAAGAGGGTATTGTAAAGATTGTTATCGGCGCCAGATCGGCAGTTTTTGCCCCGTGTAAAAATCTGAAATTAATAATTCTTGATGAAGAACAGGAGCCCTCGTATAAGTCTTATGACAGTACGCCTTACTATTGCGCTGACGAAATAGCGTTTATGAGAAGCAGAATGTGTGGGGGCGCTGTCGTTCTGGGTTCTGCTACACCCAGAGTTACCACCTATTATGAAAGTTTAAGCGGAAAACTGAAATATTCATACCTTGGCAATCGTGCGTCTAAAGGAACGCTTCCCGGCGTGTGTATCGTAAATATGCGTGAGGAGTCTGAGAAAATTCCTGGATCTGTATTTAGCAAAACTCTTTTTGCTGCGATGAAAAAAAACTATGAAGCAGGCAAGCAGACTATTTTGTTCGTGCCGCGAAGAGGCTATGCGGGAAAGCTTGTATGCGGAGACTGCGGAAAGACTATGGTTTGCAGACGTTGTCGCATTCCTATGACTTATCATAAAAAGGGTGGCCGTCTTATTTGCCATTACTGCGGAAATACCATTACCGTGCCTGAAAAATGTCCTTCTTGCAACTCTTCCGTCTTTAATTCCAGAAGTATCGGAACTGAATCCGTTGAGGCAGAAATAAAAAAATATTTTGAAAATGCGGACGTTATCCGTATGGATGCAGATACTACCACCGGAAAGGAAGGTCACAAGGTTCTTCTTGAGAAATTTGAAAAAGAGAACATTCCTTTTCTTGTGGGCACGCAGATGATTGCAAAGGGACTTGATTTTCCAAACGTTACCCTTGTGGGTGTGCTTAATGCTGACGGTCTGATAAATATACAGGAGTATACGGCAGGGGAAAGGGCTTTTCAGCTTCTTACTCAGGTGTTCGGAAGAGCAGGCCGCGGAGACGATAAGGGATACGGAATCCTGCAGACGATGATTACCGATGAGCCTTTGTACAGCGCAGCCATCAATCAGGAATATGATTCTTTTTACAAGAATGAGATAGGTTTCAGAGAGGCGGCAGGTTATCCTCCCTTTGTGCATATTTGCACTGTAAACGTGAGCGGTATTGACGACAAAGGGGCTTTTTCATTGGCAACGAAATTAAGGTCTGAGACTGAAAAGATATACGACCGGATTAGATTGTCACGAAAGGAAGATTTTGCGGAGCTTTTTAAGGTCACAAGGTCTCCCGTGCCTAAACTAAACAACAGATATCGCTGGATATTCAATATCAAATCGAAGTCGAAGGATGCCCTTCTGGAGATAATGGAGGAGTTTGCATATAAAACGTTGACGGGGCTGTCTGCTTTTGAAAAAGAGGCCTTCAGAATCACTTTTGATATAGAATGATGCAGTTTAATAAAATAACATTGGAATTTATACGATTTTATGATATAATATAGTGTGGTGTAAAAATATGCCGCGTAGCTTTTGCTTTATTGGTTAGGGAAAGGATTTTATTTTATGGCAGTAAGAAACGTGAGAACTGAGGAAAATCCTGTGTTGAGAGAGAAATGCGTAGAGGTTCCCTCCATTACAGACGGAATAAAAAGGCTGATAAATGATATGTTTGAGACAATGTATGAGTTTGACGGTGTGGGTCTGGCTGCGCCTCAGATAGGCATTGCGAAGAAGATTGTGGTTATTGATGACAGAGACGGAAATAAGCTTGCGCTTATTAATCCCGTGATAACGGAAAGCCGCGGAGAGCAGATTTCAGAGGAAGGTTGCCTCAGCTTGCCGGGCTTTGCAGGAAGGGTGAAAAGACCTGAGTTTGTGAAGGTGGAGGCTTTAAACGTTGACGGTGATGAAATTCTCCTTGAAGCGGAAGGATTTCTTGCAATAGTTCTCAGTCACGAGATTGACCATCTTGACGGTATCCTTTACAAGGATAAAGCATTTGAATTTGGAAAGGCAGCGAAACGCTAATATGAGTTTAAAGATAGTTTTTATGGGGACACCGGACTTTGCTGTTCCGGTGCTTCATGCACTCAATAATAATTATAACGTTGTGGGAGTCGTCACAAAGGCTGACAAGCCCAAGGGCAGAGGAAACAAGATGACTATGTGCCCCGTAAAGGAAGAGGCCATAAAGCTTGGCATTCCGGTGCTTTCTCCTGAGTCCGTAAGAACTGAGGAGTTTGAAAGGGAGCTGGCGGCTTTTGGCGCAGATATTTTCGTGACCACAGCCTACGGAAAAATTCTTCCTGAAAATATTTTAAAAATACCGCCCATGGGATGTGTCAACGTTCACGCAAGCATATTGCCTTATTACAGAGGGGCAGCACCTCTCTGGAGGGTTGTTTTAAACGGTGAAAACGAGACCGGTGTTACAACGATGCTTACCGACGTTGGCATGGATACGGGTGATATTCTTCTTTGTGAAAAGATGCCAATCGGTGAGAATATGACTACCGGCGAAGTCCACGATGCTATGAGTGAGTTGGGAGCAAAGCTTATCATTGAGACTTTGCAAGGTCTTGAGAAGGGTGAAATCACTCCCGTTGCTCAGGAGCACGAAAAGGCTACTTATGCGCCGATGGTTGACCGTGAGGACGGAAGAATTCGTTGGGCAGAAGGAAAAAATAAAGTCCATAATACCGTAAGAGGTTGCGATCCTTTTCCCGGAGCCTTTTCTTTTCTTGACGGAGAGAAAATCAAGATATGGAAGACCGTTATCTGCAGAGAAGGCGAGTTTTCGGAGAAAGACGCATCAGGGTGTGCCGGAACAGTCCTTTCTTCAGGCCAGGAAGGTATCGTTGTGAGCACAGGTGACGGCGCGGTTAAAATTTTGGAGCTCCAGAGAGAATCCTCTAAGAGAATGTCTGCTGCTGCGTTTCTGAACGGCAGAAAAATTGAGCCGGGAAGTGTTTTTAAAGATGAAGATTAACCTTTTGGATCTGAATTTTCAGGAATTACAGGAATTTGTGGCTGAGGCAGGACTTCCGAAGTTTCGCGCAAAACAGATCAATGAGTGGCTTGTGAAGGGAGTAGCAGATTTTGATGAGATGACAAATCTCCCCGGAGCGCTCAGGGAAAAGCTTAAAGAAGTTGCGGTTACGGGACTTCCTGCTGTGATAAATTGTCTACGCTCGAAAATTGATGACACCGCAAAGTTTCTTTTCAGGCTTCATGACGGTTGCATTATAGAGAGCGTTCTTATGAAGTACAAATACGGATATTCAGTTTGTATTTCTTCTCAGGCAGGCTGCAGAATGGGGTGCAAGTTCTGCGCATCCTCCGATATACCTTTTTCAAGAAGTCTGACGTCAGGCGAGATACTGGGCCAGATCATTGCCATTAACAGGCACGAGAACATAAGAATCGGCCACGTTGTTATAATGGGGATCGGAGAGCCTCTTGACAATTACGACAATATCGTAAAGTTCCTTAAAACGGTTATTTCCGAGGAGTCGCTGGGAATAGGAGCCAGAAAAATTTCCCTTTCTACGTGCGGGCTTGTTCCCGGAATGCTTAAGCTGGCGGAGGAGGACCTTGCCATAACGTTGTCGGTGTCCCTTCATAATCCTTTTGATGAGGAGAGGTCGGAGATAATGCCTGTCAACAGGAAATACTCCCTTGACAATTTATTTGAGGCATGTAAAATTTATATTGAAAAGACCGGCAGGCGTATTACATTTGAATATGCTATGATAGTAGGTGTAAGTGATACTGAAAAGCATGCGCTGGAGCTTTGCAGAAGGCTTAAAGGGCTATTGTGCCACGTGAACCTGATACCGGTCAATGCAGTTGAGGGAAAAAGCTATTCCCGCAGCAGTAAAAAGAGTATAGAGAATTTCAGCGCTATTCTTGAAAAGAAGGGCATTTCAGTCACTGTAAGAAGAGAGTTGGGACGAGATATTAATGCCGCTTGCGGTCAGCTTCGTAAGCAGCTCATTGAAGAAGGAAACAGTTAATTAAAAAAGTTCTGCAATAAAGGAGTGTATTGTCATGGACAGCTTTGTTTTGGATAGTTTTCAAATAAGCGATACCGGAAAAGTACGCGAATTGAATGAGGATAACGTTGGCTGCTTTGTTTCAAAGGACAAGGCGGTGCGCTTTTACATTGTTGCAGACGGTATGGGAGGCCACCTTGCAGGTGAGGTTGCAAGTCAGATGGCTGTGGAGATATTCGGAGAAGCGGCCGGCGAATTCGAATACTCCGATGAGGAAGCACTGAGAAGCTTTCTTTCTGAGATTGTTGATGTTATCAATAGAAAGATAAGAAAGAAATCTTCTGAATCTGAGAAGTGCAGAAATATGGGTACCACTGCTGTAATATACGCGGCCACGGAGTCTTTTGGGCTTTTCTGCAACGTGGGAGACAGCAGAGGATATATTATTTCTGACGAAGGAATAAAACAAATAACAAAGGACCATTCTTTGGTACAATCAATGATAGACGATGGGTACATTTTCGGTGACGAGGCCCAGAAGCACCATTTCAGCCACGTTATTACCCGTGCCCTGGGCTTTTTAAAAACCGACAAGGAAGACGAAAAGACCTGCGATCTGTTTAAGGTTCAGCCAATGACAGGGGAGATGGTAATTCTTTGCTCTGACGGTCTTACCAATATGATTGAGGATGAAGATATTTGCAAGACGGTGCTTGCTGCTTCTTCTCTTGAGGACGCGGGAAAAGAACTTGTGAGAATTGCCAATGAAAACGGCGGACATGACAATATTACAGTGTCATTGATAAGATACAGGGGCGGTGAGAAGATATGAATTATATTGGCCCCGGAAGTGTACTGAATAATCGCTACGTTGTAGGTGATTGCATTGGCGTAGGCGGAATGGCTGTGGTGTTTAAAGGCGTAGACCGTACTACCGATACCGAAGTTGCGCTTAAAGTGCTTAAGCCTGAGTTTACTGCTGTAGAGCAAAATGTCACCAGGTTTAAAAAAGAGGCGGAGTCTGCCTACAGACTCAATCATCCAAATATCGTAAAGATATACGGAATCGGCTGTTGTTCCGGAGTTCACTATATTGCAATGCAGTATATTGACGGAATTACTTTAACCGAATATATGGAAAAGTGCGGCGTTTTCAACTGGAAAAATGCTTTTGAAATAATAAGACAGGTGCTTTCTGCCTTGGCCTTTGCCCACGAAGAAGGTGTAGTTCACAGAGATATCAAGCCCCAGAATATTCTGGTTGACGAGAATATGCACGTAACTCTCACCGATTTTGGTATTGCACAGGATTCAATTAACTCAAATACAATTGATGCAAATACAAATGCTTGTTCCGTGCACTATCTTTCTCCGGAACAGGCCCGCGGCACTTTTGCTGACGGACGCACGGACATTTATTCCACAGGTATTACACTCTACGAAATGATTGTAGGATCAGTTCCTTTTGATGGGGACTCTGCGGTGTCCGTGGCTCTAAAACACCTGCAGGGTCGTATAATGCCTCCTGTTGAGGTGGATCCCTCTATTCCAAAAGGTGTCAGTGACGTTGTAATGATGGCTACCATGCGTGATACGGGAAAAAGATTTCAGTCTGCAGACGAGATGCTTGCTCAGATGCGTATTGTTTCTGAAAATCCCGATATATCTTTCTGGAAAGAAAATACGGTAGCTTCAGAGCCTGTGAAAAAGGTTCCTGCAGTCACTACAGATGATACTTCATCAGAGGATAATTTTGATGATGAAGACGATGTTAAAACCTTTGTTATAGGCGGCCGTTCCCGGACGGAAGTTTCTGATGAGCCGGGGGCTGATGAGTCGGAGGATATTCCTGCTTCTGAAGAAACAGAAGAAGATGTCGGCGCCGGTGAAACGACTGATACAGAAGAGACAGAGGAGGAAGTGTCCTCTGATGAAGAGAATAGCGATGACGGATACGTTTCTCCCGGTAAAAGAGGCGTACGTATTGCAGGGAAAGTTATTACCTACGTGGTAGCAGGTATTCTCGCAATTGCTACGATAATTTTTGCTGTCAGCATGTATAAGAGTATATCTCCTGAGCCCGGTGTCGTATACAATATAAAAAATTACGAAGGCTATAAGGCCGTTGATGTAATAGAGACGTTGGACAAATTAGGCATTATCGTCGTTCAGAAGGAGACAACGGAGACTGACGGCTATCCATCGGGATATATAATTTCTCAGGACATTTCGGCGGATACGTTGCTTTCTGCAGGAGACACTATCACTTTTACAGTTGCGGTGGAAGAAGGTTATACAATCGTTGACAATTGTTCCGGCATGGATCCGAGGCAGGCAGATGACGTATTGTCTAAAAAAGGCCTTGTGACCGAGATAAAATATATTCCCGGAAAAAATATGGTAAACGGTACAGTTATCAGAACAACTCCTGAGGCAGGCGCTCCCGTAAAAACCGGTGAGACTGTGGTGCTTTACGTTTGCAAGGGTGACGTGTGCCCTGTTGTGACTGTTCCGAACCTTAGCGGAATGACTTATGAACAAGCGAGAAATACGTTGAAGGCTGCCGGCCTTAACCTGGGAGGGTGTTTCCCGAATCCCGGAGAGGATATTTCTGAGCTTTTAGCGACTCCTACACCGGAGCCTACTGAAACGCCTGTGGTTACCGAGACCCCTGAGCCTACTGAAACTCCCGATGTTGAAACGATGGCACCTCCTTTTGAAACAGAAAATCCTTTTGAAACGGAAGGCCCTTCTGATATACCGGTAGTGGAGCAAACAGAGATTGTTGGTCAGCAAACTGAATTGCCGTCAGAAACTATATTGCCCTCTGAGACAGAGCTTCCTGAAAACATTCCTGAGGCTCTGCTTGAGAATCGTGATATTGACACCTCGGATATTCCATGGTGGGGGACCTTTGTGCCTGAACAAACGGCTACGGCGGAGCCGTCCTTGGTTCCCGAGCTTTCATTTACTCCCGAGCCGACCGCTACCCCTGAACTAATTTTTGCATCAGACAAAGTAGTGGCGCAATATCCCAAAGCCGGAGAGACCGTCTATAAAGGCAGCAGTGTGACGTTGTATTTTTACGACAAGGATGCTTTGAACAACGCCGAAGAAAAAGTATCCCAGACCTTGGAGCTTCCTGAAAAATACAAGGACAGCAACAAAATCACGGTTATGATAGAGTACATTCTGGCAGACGGAAGCAAACCGGATATGGAAATTTTTACTGCGGCAAGCGGGGAGTTTCCATTGACGTTTGACGTTCCGTTCAGCGCAGGCAGTGATACTACCGAGGTAGTGATTAAGATAAATGACACCAGCGTAGTGTATGAAAAACGAATTGTGAAAAAGCCTTGAGACGGAGTGTTATATGGAGTACGGAACGATAATAAAGGGCGTAGGCGGACTTTACAGCGTATATTATCAAGGTGACGTTTACACCTGTAAGCCGAGAGGAAAATTCAGAAAAGACCAGATAAAGCCAATGATTGGCGATAACGTGGTTTTAGGCGATTTTGCCGAAACAGCTGACGGGTATACCGCGGTTATTGACGAGATACTGGAAAGAAAGAATTCATTGATAAGGCCGGCTGTTGCAAATGTTGACAGAATTATTTTTGTTATAGCGGCGGTTGCGCCTATGCCGGATCTTCTTTTGCTTGACAAGATGCTGGCGGCGGCCAACAAGAAGAATATTTCGGCTTTGGTTGTTGTCAATAAAGCTGATCAGGATGACAAGGTTGCAGAGAGCCTTGCGGACGTATATAAAAACTCTGTGACAAAGGTCATATTGACCTGTGCAGTAGAAGGAAGCGGTGTTGAGACTCTTGAAAACGTTGTTTCACAGGGGATTTCGGTAATGGCAGGTCAGTCGGGTGTAGGCAAATCTTCTCTTGTCAACTGCCTTTTGAAAAATGATAAAATGGCAACGGGAGGGCTTACCAAGAAGCTTGACAGAGGACGTCATACTACGAGGCACTCGGAGATGTTTTCTGTGGGAGACGGCCTTGTGATAGATTCTCCGGGATTCAGTCTTTTTGAACTTACAGACGTGTTGCCCACGGAGCTTCAGCTCTACTATCCGGAGCTTTCCGGAAGGGTGTCGGAGTGCCGTTTTATGGACTGTTCCCACACCGGGGAGCCCGGTTGCTGTGTGACGGAGCTTCTTGAAAAAGGTTCTTTTGACAGCGGCAGATATGAGAGATATAAAACGATATACAAGGATCTTAAAGAAAAAGAAAAAAACAAGTATAAATAATTGAGAAGTGGAAGTGTTTGGTAATGGTTAAAATAGCGCCGTCTATATTATCGGCTGATTTTTCAAAATTAGGAGAGGACGTAAAGAGAATTGCAGAATATGGAGCGGAATATATCCACATTGACGTAATGGACGGTGCCTTCGTGCCCAATATTTCCTTCGGACCGCCTGTGATCAAGGCTGTAAGACCTGTTACCGATGCGGTTTTTGACGTGCATCTTATGATTGAACACCCTGAAAAATATCTTAAAGCATTCAGTGATGCAGGGGCGGATATTATTACGGTTCATCAGGAAGCCTGCGTGCACCTTCACAGAACTATTCAGGAGATAAGAGCACAGGGGAAGAAGCCCTGCGTTGCGATAAATCCTGCTACGCCGATTTGTATGATAAGTCAGGTTCTTCAGGACGTGGATATGGTGCTGATAATGACTGTGAATCCCGGCTTTGGCGGCCAGAAATATATTGAGAGTGTTACCGAAAAAATTGCGGAGCTTGATAAGGTACGAAAAGAAAAGGGTCTGCGCTTTGAAATTCAGGTTGACGGCGGCATTGACGCAGAAACGGTAAAGATGGCTTCTGCAGCAGGTGCTGACGTGTTTGTGGCTGGCTCTGCTGTGTTTGGCGCAAAAGACGTTAAAGAGGCTATATATAATATCAGAAAAGCGGCAGAAGGGGCAAAGGAGTAATTATGGGTATCAAGTGCAAAATTGCAGACCTTAACGTTAATGTGGACGTGCAATGTAAAAAATTGGCGGCCCAGGCAGAAAAGTATGCCTTTGACTTTCGCTGTGAGCCTGATATAAAAGTTATCATTACACAGGATCAGGTAAAAAGATACCAACAGAGATATCCTGAAGCAAGCCTTGATACATGTGCATATCTTCTCAGCGGCAGTTTTTTCTACAGAAGATTGCTTAATTTTGATGGTTTTATGATACATTCTTCTGCAATAGAATACGAGGGCAAGGCATATATGTTTTCAGCGCCCTGCGGAACGGGAAAGTCTACCCATACTGATTATTGGGTACAAAAACTGGGAAAAGAGAAGGTCAGGATAATTAACGACGACAAGCCTGCCGTAAGGTTTATGGACGGCAAGTTTTATTGCTGCGGAACGCCTTGGAGCGGAAAAAATGATGCCAGCAACAACGTTATCGTGCCGGTAGGCGCTTTGGTCTTTATTGAGAGATCCGAGGAAAATTATATACGCCCCGTAAAACCCGGAGAGATATTGAAAAGATTTTTCCCACAGACTGTAAGGCCCTCAGAGCCTGAGGCAATGAGTAAGCTTCTGGATCTGTTTGAAAAGATGGTTAAAGAAGTGCCGGTTTACGTTCTCGGTGCGGAAAATGATATCAGCGCTGCTGATTTTGCCATAAAGAATATTGTGAATAAGGAGGGGGATTGACATGAAAATAAAAGACGGGTGTCTGCTTCGCGAGATTGGCGGAAGCTACGTTGTCGTGGTGTCCGGTGTTGAAAGCGTGGACTTTCGCGGAATGATTTCCCTTCAGAATGAAACCGCGGTTTTTATGTACAAGGCCCTTTCAGAAGAGACAACTATGGAAGAATTGTGCGGAAAATTAGTAGAGAAGTACGACGTGACAGAGGAACATGCAATGAAAACCTCGCAGGAGTTCGTGGAAAAGCTCAGGGGAGTGGGTATTATTGAATAATAGTGTCAAGGCTGTTCCTATGGAGCAGATGGCTCCCTTGATTTCTGAATTGGTGTCAGAGGGGAGAACTGCAAAGTTTACAATGACAGGGGACAGTATGCGCCCTTTTTTAAAGCATAAAAAAAATACCGTGGTTCTGGAGAAGGTTGCGCCTTCTGACGTTAAGAGGCTTGACGTTGTTTTTTACAGAAGAGAAAGCGGCGCCTACGTGCTTCACAGAGTTATAAAGGCAGACCCGGAGAAACTGACGCTTTGCGGTGACGGTCAGTACAAGATTGAGGAGGGTGTTCCCAGAGATGCTGTTATTGCCCTGCTTTCAGGTTATTATTCTGACAAAGCTCCTGAGAAATTTATTTCATGTAAAAATAAAGGCTACAAATTGATTGCAGCCTTTTGGGTAAGTACCAGGGGTATAAGATATTTCTTTTTCAGAGTTAAGCGAAGGCTTACCCGATGATTATTGTTTTTTGATTTGTGTAGATTACCTTGCCGGGGCGTGAGCCAGCCGGCTTTTTTACGTATTTCACCCGTGTGAAGTCAACTTCTGCCTTGGAAGGGTTTTTATAACTGCTGTGGACTGCGGCAAGCCTTGCAGCATCTTCTATAGCGGCTTTTGTAAATTCGCCGCCCATTAATGACGTCCTCAATATAACGTGAGAGCCGGGGGCGTTTTTTACGTGGAGCCATATATCGTTTGCGGCGGCCAGTTTTCCTGTGATAAGGTCGTTTTGTATATTATTTTTGCCAACCCAGACTTCATAGCCGTCGCTTACTGTGACTACAAGGTGCTTGCCTTCGTTACGGTTTTTTTGTCCCTTTTTATTCGCCTTGTTGTTAGAAGTATGGTTCAGGTATCCTGAAGACACCAGCTCCTCCCGGATCTGAGCAATATCTCCGGTGTCAGTACAATTTGAAAGAAGCGTTTCAACACTTTTTAAATATTCCAGCTCCGCCAATGCCTCCGTAAGATTACGGGTAGCATTTTCGTGGGTGCTTTTCTTTTTTCTGTATTTTTTAAAATATTGCTGTGCATTTGCTGCAGGTGAAAGGTTCTCGTCAAGGGAGATCTTTATCAGAGAGCACTCTTCCTCGTAATAGTTTTCAAGAGTCGCTTCCTTGTCTCCTGTTTTTATTCTGTAAACATTTGCGGTGATGAGTTCGCCTTTTATTCGGTAAACGTCGTAATTTTCTGCGCTTTTTATATCACCCTCGTAAATGTCAATCTTTCTTTCTGTGCGGGAGATTGCGGTGTTTACGCTTTTTACGAGATTTGCTTTTTTCTGTCGGAGTCTTTCCTCTGTGTCTTTCTTTGTGTAAAATTCATCAAGCATCAGATTGATTGATGAGTAATTTATTATCCTTCCTTCTGAGCAGGTGTCAAGGCAATGAAAGTCGCAATACTTTATTATCCCTGTTTCTCTGTCTTCTTCTGAAAGAATAAAAGGCGAATAATGTCTGTTGACAATTTTTTTTGCCACGCCAAGTAAAGCCTCTGACAGCGCATCAAGCTCGCTTTCTATGAGGGCCGACAATTTTACGTCAGGGTCAATTCCAGCCCTTATACAAATACCTTTGCAGAGCAGGGGACTTGTTCCGCTGATTGAATTTAAAATAACCTTAGAAACCGGCAGATTGCTTTTTTCTGAATCCTTTGAAGCTTCGGTAAAAATATTTCTCAAAAGCTCTGTGTCATCCGGGGAGGTTTTTTCTTGAGCCGGAGGGGGCAGATAGTGTCTTGCCGGAAGAATTTCACGCAAGGAGTTCGTTCTTTCATCTACGTGCTTTATAGCGTCGTAAATAATGTTTTCCTGTCCCGTAAGGATAATGTTGCTGTGACGACCCATTATCTCAACGATTAGTTTTTTCGTCACAGGGTCGCCCATCTCGTTGTAGGTGTCAATGTTGATTTCAACGATTCTGTCAAAGCCCCATTGGCAGATTTTATTTATCTTTCCGCCCTGAATGTGTTTTCTGAGAACCATACAGAACTGGGGCGCCACCAAAGGGTTTTCCTTCTGTGTACGCGTCAGATGCAATCGTGGGTTTGACGGATTGCAGCTTATGAGAAGTTTATAGTTTTCTCCGTTTTTATTGCAGGTGAGAAGAATCTCGTCTTTTTCTGCCTGATAAATTTTAGTTATCCGGCTTCCCTCAAGAATTCCCGAAAGTTCCCAGATAACACCTGATATCACAATGCCGTCGTAAGCCATATTTCCTCCAGAATCGGTGTTCACCGATAATAATAATTACACAATAACGTTGTCATCAGGTATTTTACCATATTTTTGACAAAATGGATAGAATTTTATTTGTAAATTTTTAAATAGTATGTTAAACTTAAATATACTGTGTTTTGGAGGCTCTTCGTCAATGTAAATACAGTAAAATTTCTTTGGAGATGTTGCTTTAATGAAGCTTTTTAGTTTCGACCGATACACAAAACCCGGCAAGGGCGTGGACAAGAACGAACCGAAAAAACCTGCGGTTATAAGGTTTTTTATAACCTTGTGGAATAAAAAATATAAGCTCATGGGGATTAATGCTCTTTACGTGCTTTGTAATCTCTTTGCAGTGGCTTTCGTGCCCTGTCTTTTTGCAGGCTGTGTGGGCATTTATTCTGCTTTTTGCGGTAATGCCATTAATTACACCGTTTATCTTAAAACGATGTTGTTCTTTACAGTGCTGTTTACTTCTATACCTGTTTTTACTACGGGACCGTCTCAGGCAGGCCTGACCTTTGTGCTGAAAAGCTTTGTAAAAGAGGAGCCATGCTTTGTATGGCACGATTTTAAAACGAAGGCCAGAAGTAATTTCGGGATTGCACTTAAGACTTCTCTTATTAACGGCGCAGTCGGAACGATTCTTGCCCTTAATACGACGGCATATATGATTATTGCAAATCCTGAAAATCCTGTTTATTCAGGTGCGCTTCCGGCTCCGGTATTGTTTTTGTTTGCGGCGACGATTTTCTTTATTGCCTTTTTACTCATTATGATGAGTATGTACCAATACCACATGATCGTGACGTTTAATATTACACTTAAACAACTCTACCGAAATTCATTTATTCTCGTGCTTGTTAAGTGGCTTCCGTCACTTCTCATATTCGTGCTGCATTGCCTTCTTATCGGTGTGCCTATATTCTTTATACCGGACGTAAGCTACATGTCATACGTGATCGTTCTGATACTTTACGTGATTCTTTATCCCGGCGTGGTGGGGCTTATTAACAACTTCTTTGTTTACCCGACTATCAAAAAATATATGATCGATAATGCTTCTGCGGACAAATCTGCTGATTCGGAGCAGGCTTCTGCTGAAACGCCTGAACAGACCGGAGCAAATGATGTCGGCGGCAACGTTAACGCAGGCGGTCGATTTGAAAACGGACGTTGGATAAGCGATGACGAGTAATTTATTATTTAATGTTTATTAACTGAGAAGACAATATAAAAATTTTACAGAATATATACATTTTTTTTTACAAAAGATGAAGCATCTTTTTATATCTTTTATATGGAAAGGATCAATGATTATTATGGGGTATGTAAGTTTTGAACAAAAGAGGCAAAAAGCAAAGCAGGTTGCTCTTTGGACAATGTGCGGTATTCTTTTTGTGGCGGCAATAGTTCTTGCAATAGTTCTTGCAATAAAGACCGGCAGTTTTGATAAAATCGGCAGTGGTTCAAAGAATAAGAATGACGTTTTAAAGCCCGGTGCTACTGCTACTGCGGCACCTACGGCGGAGCCCACACCTGTGCCTTACGACTGGGTGAATGAAGAGGAAAATACCATTGCCACGAGGTTCAATGCTCCTGAGGGATACACACGCATTGAATGTGAGGAGGGCAGTTTTGCGGAATATCTCAGAAATTATCAACTGAAGCCCTACGGCGAAAAGGCTTGTTGGTGGAGCGGCGGCAATCTTATTGAAAGTGAGACCACGTCTGCAGAGGGCGTTTTCGTCCAGCAGGACAAGCTTACGAAGAACCAGCAATGTGCAGATACATGTATCATGCTTTATGCAGAATATCTCTGGGACAATGAAAGATATGACGAAATAATATTTGATTTTGCCAGCGGCTTCAGATGCGACTATCTCACCTGGGTTTCCGGCAAGCGAGTTGAAGTAAACGGCAACAAGGTCAAGTGGGTTGACGGCGGAACCAAGGACGATTATTCCTACGACAATTTCTTTACATATCTGAAATGGGTTTACGTTTACGCAAGCACTGATTCACTGGTTACTCAGTTTAAATCAAGAGATTACAATGATCTGCAGATCGGTGACATTATCGTGGCGACTGCAAGAGAACTAAGCGCTGCGGCTCAGCTTGTGAGTCCTGAGCTTGCCGATACTATAAAATATGGCCACGCAATGATTGTGGTGGATATTGCCGTAAATGAAGCGGGTGAAAAGGTATTCATGCTTGCAGAGGGCAATACCCCTGCGACGGAGTGTGCAGTTGTGGAAAATCCCAATCCCAAGATGTCAGTGTGGTTTAAGATGGGTGAGGATGGAAAGTTCCAGAAGGGTGCATCCGGTATTCGCTGGAAGCAGGAGTGGTTTTATACGTTCACCGAAATGAACAAACCCTGAGCGGAGCGGCGAAAATGGCGCTCTTTACGTGCCTGAGAGATAATAAAATAATAATAGTGTGTGCGAGGTTTATAGTTTGTACTTCTACGGAAAGATGGTGCCTGGGGCTGCGGTAGTCTCAGGCACTTTTGCGAAAGGCTTCGCTGCAGTACCTATGTACAGCGACGCTTGCCTTTCACAAAAAATAACACTCTTTTCGCCGCTCCGAGGAGACTATTGAGGGCGCTCTTTACGTGCCTGAAAATTGAAAAGAGATAAAAAGTGCCTGGGGCTGTGGTGGCCCCAGGCAC
>JAGAKK010000031.1 GCA_017625675.1 Clostridia bacterium
ATATATAAAATATTACAATGAAAAGAGAATCAAAGAAAAACTTGGATGGATGAGTCCGGTGCAATATCGGCTCACTGCTGTGGCTGCATAAAACAGTCATAAGGCAGAATTAATAAAAGTCCAACTTTTGGGGGGCAGGTCCCTGACTCATTTGCATTTGCAAGCGGGGACCCTGACTCGCTTAAGCGGAGTCCCTGACTCACTTTGTAAATAAAAAGGCCGCTGAATCCTGCGGACTCAGCGGTCATTATTGTTAAATTGTAATATGTCAATTAAGTCCAAGCCTTGTGAGCATCGTATTGTAGTTGGCGCTTGTGGACCAGTTGTAGTTTTTGTTCAGAAGCATATCCTGGGGCAAGTACGGAAGGGACTCTACCTTGGCTCCGTCAATTATTACCTCAAAGTGCAGATGAGGGCCGGTTGCTCGTCCCGTATCTCCCACAAGAGCAATTCGTTGTCCCTTGACAACTCTCTCTCCTACTGAAACCAGAAGCTGGCTGCAATGAGCATACAGCGTGCGGACGCCGTTGTCGTGCTTTATCTGGATATATTGGCCGTAGCCTCCGCCGTTGGTGGTGGAAGTGATTACCACGCCGTCCTGTGCCGCAAGAATAGGCGTTCCTCTTCCCATTGCAATATCAGTTCCGCCGTGTCCTGCCTGAAGGCCTGTGAAAGGATCTTTTCTTGCTCCGAAGAAGGAAGTAAGATAGTATGAACCTGTCTGGAGAGGCCATCCGAAATTGCAGCCCTCGGGAGAAGTATCGTTCGTAGATATTCCCGGCGTTGGGGACGGCGTCGGCGCTGCGGTAGGAGTAGGTGCCGTTGTAGGAGTCGCCGTAGGGGTATTGCTCGTCTCGGAAGTAGGCTCCATTGTCTGATTGCTTGGTTCCGTCTCTTCCGGAGGCGGTGTGTCCGTAGGCGCCAACGTAGGTGCCGCCGTCGGTTCCGGTGTAGGTGTAGGCGTGGGTGTTGGCGTTGGCGTTGGTGTGGGTGTTGGTGTATGAGTAGGCGCAGGGGTCGGGCTGGGTGTGGGCGTAGGAGTTGGTGTGGGCGTTATCATTGCCTCGTAGATTTCCTCCTCCAGCTCCTCAGCGCGGCTGTTAAGCTCTTCCTCCTGCATCTGCAATTCCATAAGAACTTCCGTAAGCACACTGTAGTCTGCACGGGTAATAGTCATATTGTTGTTAATTTCGGAAATTGCCGCCTCAATCTGAACGAGCAGCTCCTCCTTCTGTCCTAAAAGAATGTCGCTCTGCTCTTTTTTTATCTTCAACTGCTCCCTTGCGGTCTGCACTTCCTTCATAAGGCGCTTGTCCTCTTCCAGAACCTTCTGATATGCGTCAATGCGGTCAAAAAAGTCAAACAAGCTTTTAGACTCCAGAAGAATATCCAGCATACCGTAGTCTGCATATTGATACATAGTCTGGGCGCGCTCAAGAAATGCTTTTTCCTTGGCAACGCAGTCCGCCTCTATCTCCTCAAGGTTTTTCTCGAAAGTGTCAATGTCGCTTTTAAGGCTTTCCAGCTGGCCAATAACTAGGTTCGCCTCTTCCTGTTGGAGGGCAACCACTTTCTCAGCCTCTTCAATCTGGTTTTCCATATCCTCAATATCCTGTTCTACGTCACCGATACTGCCCTGAATATCACCCAGCTCGTTTTCAAGCTCGTTCTTTTCGGAATTCAGGTCGTTAAGATTATTCTCCCACTCTTCCTTCCACTCCGGAACATAATCGTCTCCGTTATCTTCCGCTTTCAAGGTAAAAGGCTTTGAAAAACAGCAAAAAAGTACCATCGCGGCAATACATACCACGACAATACTTTTTAATAATCCGTATTTTTCTCTCTTTTCTGAATTCACTTCAAATTTCCTCTTTCGTAAAAAACCACATCAACAAAAACAATATCTACTAAGTATAATACCTTAAAAATCCCCTTTAGTCAAGTACATCATCCGTGATAAAGCTTTTTCGTCTGATATTTTGCTTCATAAGTAATATTAACGCCAAGCTTTGAGAAAACGTTTTCGTCAACCTTTGACAAAATAACAGTTGCGTGAGCGTCACAGCCACGAAGCTTCGGCAGCTGCTCCATTGCCAGCGCGGCAGTTTCACTGGTAGCTGCGCTGATAGAAAGGGCAATGAGTATCTCGTCTGTGTGAAGTCTCGGGTTTCTGTTTCCCATATATGATATTTTAAGTTCCTGTATAGGCTCAATAACGGTAGGCGAAATAACGTCTACATCGTGGTCAATGCCTGCCAATGCTTTCAGCGCATTTAACAAAAGCGCCGCAGACGCTCCCAGAAGAGGCGTCGTCTTTCCTGTTATCATAGTGCCGTCAGCAAGCTGCAGGGCAACTGCCGGAGCCCCTGTTTCTTCGGCTCTCTTAACCGCCGCCGAAACAACAGGTCTGTCGCAAGGAGTGATGCGAAGCTGACCCATAATTGACTCGATTTTTGCAACCTCTTCTCCGGAAGAAAAGCCTTGGCGCTGTGCGCAAAGAGCCTTGTAATAACGCCTGAGAACCTCTTGCTTCGCCGCCTCGCACACTGCGTCATTATCGGCAAAACAAAAACCTGCCATGTTTACACCCATGTCCGTAGGGCTCTTGTAAGGCGACTCACCCATAATTTTACTTAAAATTGCGTTAAGCACAGGGAAAATCTCTATGTCACGGTTGTAATTTACGCTTCGCTCGCCGTATGCCTCCAGATGAAATGGGTCAATCATATTAACGTCATTGAGGTCCGCCGTAGCCGCCTCGTATGCCATATTAACGGGGTGCTTCAAAGGAATATTCCAGATAGGGAAAGTCTCAAACTTTGCGTATCCGGCGCGAACACCTCTTTTGTTCTCGTGGTACAGCTGAGAAAGGCAGGTCGCCATCTTTCCGCTGCCGGGTCCCGGAGCCGTAACAATGACCAATTTTCTTTCAGTCTCTATGTATTCATTTTTTCCGAAACCGTTTTCGCTTACTATAAAGGGAATATTGGAAGGATAGCCCGGAATCATATAGTGTTTATATGACTTTACTCCCAATGCATCAAGGCGCTGTCTGAAATTGTCTGCCGCAGGCTGGCCTGCATATTGAGTAATTACAACGCTGCCTACATAGAGGCCTACCTCTCTGAAGGCGTCAATAAGTCTCAACGTGTCAAGATCGTAGGTGATTCCAAGGTCGCCGCGCTTTTTATTTTTTTCAATAGCGTCAGCGCTGATTACAATTACTACCTCCGCTTCATTTTTCAGACGAAGCAACATTTTAAGTTTTGAATCCGGAAGGAATCCGGGAAGAACTCTGGCGGCATGGTGGTCGTCAAAAAGCTTTCCGCCGAATTCAAGATAGAGTTTTCCTCCGAAAAGCTTTATTCTTTCCAATATTTTTTCAGATTGAAGTTCTACGTATTTGTTGTTGTCAAAACCTTTTTTCATAGCACCAGAGCTCCGATTAATCAATATGTATTAGCGTATTATTTTTTATTTTTCTTATTTGTTACCCATACGGCAGTTATTCCCGCCGCGCATAAAACCACACAAACTATGATAACAGCAATGGCAGGTGTGGCACTGTCACAACCCTTTTTATCCTCTTCTCCATCGCCCTTATCGTCTTCATCATCTGAACCGGGTGTTGCCGTAGCATTTCCGGAAGGCTTGTCAGAGGAAGGCTCCAGGGTCTGTCCGGGGTCTCCGGAAGAAGGTGTAAGTGTAGAGCCTGACGGATCTGTAGCAGACGGGCCATCGGTTTCAGGAGCCGGTGTAGCGGTGGTTACAGGGATATTTGTAGGAGAAGGATTTGCCGTGCTTCCGGGCTGACCTCCTGATGACGTGTCGTCAGTGGTGCTTCCCGTAGGAACAGCTCCTGTGTTTCCGTCAGACTGTGACGGATCATTCCCGGGTGCTGACGTAGTTCCGGGTGCATTTGTGGTCACCGGCACGTTAGTAGATCCCGGTACATTCGTATTTCCGGGCACGTTTGTCGCTCCGGGGTCTCCGGTCTCCGTTCCGGAAGGAGTTCCTGCAGGCTCACCTGTAACCGTTCCCGTAGCAGGTGCTGTAGGAGTCGCTGTGGGCACGGGAGTAGGCGTCGTCTCTTCAACAAGGCAGATACTTCCGTTTTTCGCTGTAAAGTCTACGATAGCAAGATTTGCGTTCATAGCCAAAGCGCCCTCTGCAGTGGCGTTTTTAATCTCAATGTCATATCCTGCGGCAGGAGCAGTATCTTTCACCTTTAATACAAGCTCCGCAATAACACCGTTAAAAGTGCAATTCGCAGTAGCAGTATCTTTTCCCATAATAAACACGAAAGGATGCTGTGAGAACACGTCGCTTCCTATATTCACGCCAAGGCCGCACTCTTCATTATAGTCTATATCTGTCAACGTGAAATAGTCTGTGGGATAGTAAATTTCAAGCTGAATAGATATTATGCCCGGATTATTTTCCAGATATATAGGAACTTTGACTGTGTCGCTTCCGTATTTTGCGGAAACGTTGCCAAGATAACAAACAGCCTCAGCAGCATTGCTCTTCTGAGTCGCAGCGCCGCCAAATGATGCCACCTGCAACACCAACACAAGGGCAATCAATATACTAAAAAACTTTTTCATCCCTTTTCCCTCCAAAATTTTTTCACATTCACCGTAATTTTTCCAATAGCTTTATCAGCACTAACTGTAATAATATCATATTCTCTTTGATTTCTCAACATTTTTTATTATTTTATTTACACAAACTTTCACCTTTAATATTGGCAATTTTATACTATCGCATTTTTTGCGTTTAAAAATTTTAAAGCAGTGCAAAATATGTTATGTCGTAGCACTTGAAAAAAGTGAAACGCTTTATATAGATTTGCGAGAAAATTAATAAAGGAATGATGACGGCAATGAAAACATTAAAGAACCTCGGTTTTCTTTCTATTGGCGCATTGTTATCATTATCTCTGTTGGGATGCAGTATCAAGGACGGAAAGGTTAAAGATAACCATTCAGATTCCGATAAGGCCACTCCCACGGCAATGGCAACAGAAAGAGCAACGGAAAGAGCAACCGATAACACAACGCCGACTTCTCCTTCTTCTACCGACAATATGATGGATGACATCAAGGGCGACATCAAAGACGGCGCTGAAGACGTAAAAGATGGTATGGAAAGAGCCGGCGAAAACATCAAAGACGGTATCGGCGATACCAAGGACAAAATTCTTCCTCATTAATCACTAATGGCATTAACGAAGAATTTTAACTCTCAGTAAATTTATAAAAAATGCAGGCACTGTTTTTTTACAGAACGGTGCCTTGTATTTTACATATCAAGTTACGTTATTCCCTTTCACCTACATACAAAAAATCCGCAACCGTCCGAAAACAGTTGCGGATATAGTTAATCTAATCAGTTTTCACAGTCATAAGACTGCAGTCAAACAAGATTATTCGATGATCTCAGTAACAGCGCCGGCGCCTACTGTTCTACCACCCTCACGGATAGCGAAACGGAGACCTTCCTCCATAGCGATAGGAGTGATGAGCTTAACTTCCATCTCAACGTTATCACCAGGCATTACCATCTCTGTTCCTGCAGGAAGAGTGATTACACCGGTAACGTCAGTTGTTCTGAAGTAGAACTGAGGTCTGTAGTTGCTGAAGAAAGGCTTATGACGGCCACCCTCTTCTTTGGTCAATACGTAAACCTGACCCTTGAAGTGTGTATGGGGGTTGATTGTGCCGGGTTTAACAAGAACCTGACCACGCTCGATGTCTGTTCTCTGGATACCACGGAGAAGAGCACCGATGTTGTCACCAGCCTCAGCCTGATCAAGGAGCTTACGGAACATCTCTACACCTGTGATAGTTGTAGACATTCTCTCGTCCTTAAGACCAACGATTTCAGCTGCGTCACCAACCTTAATGACACCTCTCTCAAGACGACCTGTAGCAACAGTACCACGACCTGTGATAGTGAATA
>JAGAKK010000002.1 GCA_017625675.1 Clostridia bacterium
GAGCCTATACAGTCTGTTAAGATAATCGTTCCCGACAAGTACATGGGCGACGTTATCGGCGACCTTAATAAGCGCCGCGGCAGAGTTCTCGGAATGACTCCTGTTGAGTACGGAAAGCAGGAGATTGAGGCAGAAGTACCTTTCGCTGAAATGTTTACTTACGCCACAGACCTTCGTTCCATTGCTCACGCAAGGGCGAAATTTACATCTGAGTTTGTGAGATACGAGGACGTTCCGTCCCATATTGCCCAGGCGATCATTGAGGCGGCTAAGGCTGAGGAATAAGAACTAAAAAGTAGATAGCGTATAAAAGTTTAATCCCGACGGATTTTGTAAGTCCGTCGGGATTTTTTGTGTTAAGTCTATTTTGTGATAATAATGATTATTATGCCTTCAAAATTATGCCTTCAAAAGCTCAATACCAACCTTGATTCTCTTGATGCTTTCGTCTTTGCCAAGGATTTCGGCAAGCTCTGTTGCTCCGCCGGGGCTTACGTCCTTGCCGCTGAGTGCGGTACGGATAGGCCAGAGAATCTGGCTGTTTTTAAGCTCGTTTTCAGAAGCTAAACCGCAGAAGAACTCGTAAAGGCTGGCAGAAGTCCAATCGATATTAGCGCCGTTGCCGTTTGTAAGGGCCTCAAGCACGATGTTAAGGCTTGTGAGAGAATTAACGGTGTCCGTCTTCATCTTCTTGTGGCAATAAAGCTCCGTTGAGTATTCGGGAAGCTTTGCAAAGAAGGAAATCTTGTCCTCAATGTCTGTAAGAAGCTCAGTTCTGGGCTGGATAAGTCCTGCAATGCGAAGCTTAACGTCCTCTGAGAAATCTGCGCCGCCAAGAGCCTTGTCAATATAGGGGAGCGCCACCTTGTAGAACTCCTCGGGAGTCATTCTGCGGAGGTACTCTGCGTTCATCCTTTTAAGCTTTTCAATGTCAAAAATAGCAGGAGACTTGCTGATTCCATCAATGTCAAATGCCTTTTCAAGCTCAGGGAGTGTGTAGAACTCCTCGTTGCCACGGGGGCTCCAACCGAGTAGTGCAATGTAATTGAGAATTGCCTCGGGGATGTATCCTTTTTCGATAAGATCCATAAAGGAAGCGTCGCCGTTTCTCTTGGAGAGCTTGTTGTGAGCGTCCTTCATAATGGGCGCGCAGTGAACGTAGGTAGGAATCTCCCAGCCGAATGCATTGTAAAGATTGTTATATTTAGGGGTAGAGGAGAGATACTCGTTTCCTCTTACCACGTGGGTAATCTTCATGAGGTGGTCGTCCACAACGTTTGCAAAGTTATATGTGGGGAGTCCGTCAGATTTTAAAAGCACCTGATCGTCAAGAGTCTTGTTCTCAACGGTAATGTCACCGTAAACCGCATCGGTAAAGGTGGTGGTGCCGTCAACAGGCATCTTCTGTCTGATAACGTAGGGAATACCTGCATCAAGATTTTTCTGAATTTCCTCTTTGGAAAGGTCACGGCAATGTCTGTCGTAGTTAAAGCCTGTGCCAAGCTCTGTACTGTCAGACTTCAATGACTCAAGTCTTTCCTTGGTGCAGAAGCAATAATAAGCATGTCCTTTTTCAACAAGCTCCAGGGCATACTTTTTATAAATATCACGGCGCTCGCTCTGAATATAAGGTCCGTAATCACCGCCGACACCGGGGCCTTCGTCAAACTTTATACCGGTAGCTTTAAGCGTGTTAAATACAACGTCAAGAGCTCCTTCAACGTAGCGCTCCTGGTCCGTGTCCTCAATTCTCAAAACGAAATCGCCGCCTGCTGACTTTGCGATAAGGTACTCGTAAAGGGCAGTTCTCAGGTTTCCTATATGCATATAGCCCGTAGGACTGGGCGCAAATCTTGTTCTTACTTTACTCAAAAAGAATCAATCCTTTCAATTAATTGTTTAATCTCATAGATTTTAACATAATTTTTATTCAATAGCAAATAGAAAATGTCAGTGTGACAGGGTGTGACAGGGGGCAGGTCACTGTCACGGTTTTTTTAGTGTGACAAGGGACAGGTCAGGAAATATTAAATGTTATGTTTTCCTATGCCCCTTGTCACAGCAAGAATTTTGTGACAGTGACCTGCCCCCTGTCACGCCCCCTGTCACAAAATTTTAACACTGTTTCATCAGTCGTACGTAAAATTCAGCTGCTTTCACAATGTTTTCGAGCTTTATTCGCTCGTTGCTGCCGTGGATCGTGCGTCGTTCTTCCGTTGTGAGCGCCATTGCCGAGAAGCGGTACACGTGGTTTGAAAGATCTCTGTAATGTCTGCTGTCGGAGCATTGCACCATAAGGTAAGGGGCAACAAGGCAACCTTTCCAGGTGCTTGCAACAGCGGAGGAAACCTTGTCCCATGCCTCGCAATAGGTTTCAGATATGGGACTTGGCTCCATGCCGTTGTTTACAGTAAGTGTGATTTTTTCGTTGTTTATGGTATCTTTTATACGAGATACTGCGCCGTCAATACTGTCAAGTGGGTTCAGACGGATGTTTGCCGTCATTGAAGCAGAGGGCGGTATAACGTTTGGCGCAAGGCTTCCGTCCGCCTGGGTAAAGGCAACCGTTGTGCGAAGAAGCGCGTTAATTTCGCCGCCGCTTTTCTTGCATATCATATTGAGAACGCCTTTAAAAAGCCAAAGATTTGCAAATATCATCCTGTAAAGGAAATTTGAATGTCTTCCAAGTGTGTCAAACATCTCAGCCGCAGGCTTTGTAATACGGAAGGGAAAAGGTGAGTTTTCTACGTCACAGCAAGCCTTTGAAAGTATTCCTACCGGCGTATGAGGGGCAGGGGCAGATGCGTGACCGCCCTGTGATTCTGTGGAGAATGTAAGGTTCATCATTCCTTTTTCTGCAATTCCGATAAGGCCGCAGGGCTTTGATACACCGGGGAAAACTCCTTCAACCACAGCGCCACCTTCGTCAACTACCAGAGCAGGCTTAATACCATTTTCTACAAAATAGTTTACAATGTTTACTGCGCCGTTGCCGTTTACCTCTTCATTGCCGGAAAAGGCAAAATACATGTCGTTTTTCGGAACAAACCCCTTTTCAATAAGTGCGTTTGCCGCAGAGAGCACGCCGTTAAAGGTGACCTTTGTGTCAAGAGTTCCGCGTCCCCACATTACATCGTTCTCGATAATTGCCTCAAAAGGCGCTTTCTCCCAGTTTTCTTCCTCAACGGGTACTACGTCGTAATGAGCCATCATAACGGAAGGCGCGTCGTGGCTTTCTCCTTGCCAATGAAAAAGCAGTCCTCTGTCAGGGAGCTTTTTGAAAGTACACTTATCAAAAACTGCAGGATAAAGAGAGGGCAGAAGAGTTATAAGCTTTTCAAATTCATTATCGTCCTCTAAAGAGCCGTCGTGAAAGGAAACCGTTTTGCACTTTATCAGTTCACCCAAGGCAGAAATTATCTTTTCGTTGTCAAGCAAAACTGTCTCGTTGTCAACGGCAGGCTGCGCCTTGGGACGAAACGTTGCAGTTCTTATTAAAACGATTACAATGAGAAGCAAAAGAATTGCCGCCAATGCCAAAAGAACGTAAAGCCACCACATATTACAGCCAACCTTTCTTGTACATAATTCTGCTGGTGATAAGCGTGAAAACAACGCTTACAGGCACCATAATTCCTACCGTGCCTTCGTTAAGGGCAGGTATTGCAATAAAGAGTATAAGCATCAACGTAATAGGCACCACAGCAATCTTCCAATTCCTTGAAATGAATACCACACCAAGGCCGCCGAAAAGAGCGGGGATCATCTGAGCAAAAGCAGGTGTCAGAACGGGAGC
>JAGAKK010000032.1 GCA_017625675.1 Clostridia bacterium
GGTGCACCTGAAATTGTAAAAATATGTCTTTATTTTTGTTGGGGAATGGGGTATAATCAAAGCAGTTTCAGAAAAACAGTTGCCGGGAGGTAAAAAATATGTACGATTTTAAGATTGGCGTGATGCTTGACTCTTTCAGATTGCCCATTGATGAGGCTATTGCGAAGGCTGTGAGCATTGGCGCAGACGGTTTTCAGGTTTATGCAGTTGGCGGCCCTGTTTCCCATGAGGGAATGGATGCGACCCGGAGAAAAGAATTTGCGAAAAAAGTTGCAGATGCTGGTATCGTTATTTCGGCCCTTTGCGGAGATTTCGGCCAGGGACTTTACAGCCCTGAGATAAATAAAGTTATTCTTGAAAAGTCCAAGAGAGTGTTGCAGCTGGCAAGCGACCTTGGCACTAAGGTTGTTACCACTCATATCGGCGTTGTGCCGGAGGACAAGAATCATCCTCGCTATGCGATAATGCAGGAGGGCTGTTATGCCCTTGCCAAGGCGGCAGATGACATTGGCGTGCGCTTTGCGGTGGAAACAGGCCCTGAAACCTCAAAGGTGCTGAAAGGCTTCCTTGACTCATTGGGCTCAAAAGGTGTCAGCGTAAACCTTGACCCTGCAAACCTTGTAATGGTTACGGGAGACGACCCTGTGCAGGCGGTTTACAACCTCAAAGACTATATCGTGCACACCCACGCAAAAGACGGCGTTATGCTTAACAGAACGAAGCCCGAATACATTTACGGTGTTGAGCCTGCGCCTGCCGGACTTCCTGCGGCATTTGAAGAAGTGCCCCTCGGAACAGGTTCCGTGGACTTCCCTGCATATCTTAAAGCCTTGGGCGACATTGGCTACAACGGCTTCCTTACCATTGAGCGCGAGGTTGGCGAGGACCCTGCCAAGGATATTTCAATGGCGGCTGACTTCCTCCGTGACACGATAAAGAAAATCAACGGCTGATTCAGAATTTATCATTTATCGGCATATTAACCCATAAAAAACTTACAGAAAGAAGGAAAAATTGCAATGGCTAAGATCAAAATTGGTATTGTGGGCAACGGCGGTATTTGCGGAGCGCATTGCGCAGGATACGACCGCGAGGCTGACAGAGCAGAAGTTTACGCAGTATGCGACATAAATATTGAGAGAGCGAAGGCATTGGCGAAGAGATACAATATCCCTGACGAGAGAGTTTTCGACAACGTTCACGACATGGTAAACCTTCCTGAAATTGACGCGGTAAGCGTTTGCACATGGAACAACGGACACGCAGAGTGTACCCTTGCCGCCCTTAACGCAGGCAAGCACGTTTTGTGCGAGAAGCCTATGGCATTCAATGCAAAGCAGGCTCAGGAGATGAAGGACGCCGCCGATAAGGCAGGCAAGCTCCTTATGATAGGCTTCGTAAGGCGCTACGGCAATGACTGCAAGGTTATGAAGGACTTTGTAAACGCTGACTATTTCGGCGACATTTATTATGCCAAGGCAACCTATCTCAGAAGACACGGAAGCCCCGGAGGCTGGTTCTCAAACATCGAGCTTTCAGGCGGCGGCCCTCTTATTGACCTTGGGGTTCACGTAATCGACCTTACAAGATACATTATGGGAAATCACAAGCCGGTTTCAGTTTACGGCGCAACGTTTAACCATCTGAAAAACCGTCCCGGCGTGAGCAACAGCGGCGGCTACAAATCAGCAGACGCAGGCAGCGGCGAAATTTTCGACGTAGAGGACTTAGCTACAGCCCTTATCCGTTTTGACAACGGCGCCGTTATTTCAGTAGAGGCAAGCTTCTCTCTTAACACGAAGCACGACAAGGGCGACATTGAGTTTTTCGGCACAAAGGGCGGCGCAAAGCTCTCCCCTGAGCTGGAGCTTTACTCAGACGTTAACGGCTACCTTACAAACACCCAGCTGGACTTCCCTACAGCCCTTAGCTTCAACGGACTTTTCGAGAACGAGATCTCACACTTCCTCGACTGCATTATTGACGGCGTACCCTGTCAGTCACCTGCAGAGGACGGCGTAGAGATAATGAAAATTCTTGATGCGATTTACGAGTCTGCAAGAACAGGTCACGAGGTGACGATTGATTAAAAATCACACAAAAAACAGACAGTCAGAGTGAAGTGAACCCAAAAGTTTAGACAAAAATAAATATTAAATTAGTTGAGAATGAGTTCGGTATTGCACCGGGCTCATTCCTTTTAGTTTTAAGGAAATTCTTTCGTTGTTGTAGTAATGAATATACTGGTTCAATTCATCA
>JAGAKK010000033.1 GCA_017625675.1 Clostridia bacterium
AAGGTCAATTGTTTTATTTCTAAAAATTTAAAATGGTCACAAAATTCCAGCCATTTCAATGTATTGTTTGCACATTTTTCCTTTTGCACCGGTTGTCTGTCCCCCTGGTGCAGTGAAGTTTGATTTGCGAAAAATGATTGTATTTGCGAAAAATATTGACGAGATTTGCGAAAAGTGATATAATTTGCGAAAAAGATGAAATGATTTGCGAAAAGGATGAAATGATTTGCGAAAAAAGTGATGCGATTTGCGAAAAAATGATTATTGGAGGAGTGTGTTGGGATGTTAGTTGATGAGTTGGATGCGTTGATAGAGCGAATTTTGTCAAATAGATGTGAAATGCAGAACGTAGAATTAAAAAAAGCAGGGAAAGGGACTCCGGAAAAGTTATATGACACTTTGTCGAGTTTTTCCAATCAATACGGTGGTGGCGTTATTGTTTTTGGAATTGATGAAAAAGCCGGATACGAGGTTACCGGTGTTTATGACGTGCAGGAGTTGCAAACAAGAGTTTCACAACAGGCGTTACAGATGGAGCCGATTGTAAGGCCGGAGTTTACTGTTACGGAATATAAAGGAAAGAAAGTCGTTTCCGCTGAGATAGCGGAAATTGACGACGGAAATAAGCCTTGTTTCTACAAGGCTGTCGGTAGGCTTCGTGGTTCGTATATCAGAGTAGGTGAATCGGACGAGCCGATGAGTGAATATGAAATTTATTGTTATGAGGCGTACAAAAAGAAAATTCGTGATGAACTCCGTGTGGTGGAACGAGCTGAATACGATGCGTTTGAAAAAAACATGCTGAATGAATATTTTTTTAAAATTCGTCAAGGAAAGCCCCAACTGTCGAGATTGGATGCAGATAATATTCTTTCATTGCAGGGAATGTGCATTGGTGGCAAACCAACGGTTGCCGGACTTATGACGCTGGGCTTCTTCCCTCAAGCATTTTTTCCGCAAATGAGTATAACGGCAATGGTGGTAAACGGGACTGAATTTGGAGAACCGGGAGCTATGGGAGAACGCTTTGTTGACAATAAGAGGATTGAGGGCTCCGTGCCTCAGATGCTGGACGAAGCAATGGCGTTTGTACGGCGAAACATTCGCAATTCAGTTGTCATTGATAATGAAGGCAATCGTAAAGACAGACCGGAATATCCGTTGGTAGCGGTAAGAGAAGTTATTCTGAATGCATTGATACACAGAGATTACAGCGTTTATACAGAGGACTCGCCGATAAGGGTGATTTTATTTAAAGATCGGCTTGAGGTGGAAAATCCCGGTGGGATTTACGGACGATTGACGATAAACGATCTTGGCAAGAGACCTGCAGATACGCGGAATCCTTTTCTGGCATCAAATCTGGAAGTTTTGATAAATACGGAAAATCGTTTTTCCGGCATTCCTACTATCAGAAGAGAAATGGAGCTGGCGGGGTTAAGGGCTCCCGTATTTGAAAGTTTTCGCGGCAATTTCAAAGTGACTTTGTATAATGAACGCATTAACGCCTCGGATATTGGAAAAGATAAAGGCAATGGGGAAACGGAAATGGCGGTAAAAGACAAAATCCGAAAATTCTGTACAAAGCCGAGAACACGCGAAGAAATAACAGAACTTCTCGGAGTTGGCTCGATATATTATATTGTAACAAGGTATCTGAGGCCAATGATTGAGTCAGGCGAGCTTGCGATGACGATTCCTGAGAAGCCAAAAAGTAAATATCAGCGATACTATACTGTAAACTAAAGGTTTTTGATTCCGGGGCAAGGGGAGTTTCTTCTAAACCCGGAATCTTCTTTTGCGGAAACTGCACCGGTTGTCTGTCCCCCTGGTGCACCCATAAAAAGGTAATTATGTCAAATGAATGAAAATTTTACGAACTTTGTTGTGGGAATTGTGCAAATTACCAAAAAATAATAAGGTTTTTTGTGATAAAAAAACTAAAAAAGAGGTTGCATAAAAGGTTTTTTTGTTATATACTTAGTTAGTAGAATTCCAATATTAGACCATTGGACCCTACAGGACACTTTAGCCATTTAGAGTGATAAAGTGAACAAAGACAGATATACAAAGATTTTTACAATAATTCTACAATTATTACAGGTCGGAGAAGTTGGCCGACAGAATGTAATGGGAGGAGATATCATGAAAATGAAAAAATCGACATGGAACGCTTTTGCAAGACGCAGCGCGAGCTTGTTCTTGGTGATTGCTATGCTTATCACCAGCGTTACTTTGCCTGAGATCGACTGGCAGAAAGGAGAGGCTACCACTGTTCACGGAGAGATCGAGACTTCTACGCCTAAGTTCGTGTGGTCCGCGGATAAGGCTCAGTCTATCATTAAGTCGAAGAACATCACTACGTCCTTTGGATATAATGAAGAGGAGACTCTGAACTACCTTAAGGTTACGAACACCACAGGTACGGGTGTTAATATGAACTCTGCCTATGGTGATGAGACCTCTTGGGTAGCGACTTCGGGCGGAACGTTCGTTAATCCCGACAATACCACCATTACCAAGACAGTCGTTGCTGGACAGACTAAATTCTCGTATGCTGACAGTAATGCGTTGGGCAATGCGAGCGAACAGTATATGTATTGCTTCGGAAATGCCTGGTTTAATACTATTCCTAAGGGAATAACGGGCCTCAGAAACGGTGTTGACACCATCGATTTCAGTGGAATTTCAAATTATGAGCAGGGTCTTATCCATTTCGCTGATAGCAATACGAACGGTCTTGACTGGACTCCTTCGCCGTGGAGTCCTGCTCTCGGCGACGGAACGCGTTACGCTTATTTCCTTGTTAAATATAAGGCTGACGGATATGTTCCCAGAATGCGTGTATGGGGCTTTGGCCAGCAGTACGGTCATTTTGTTGAAAATAACCAGTATGTTAGAGAAGTATATCAGAACAACAGAACCTCCGATGAGGCGTGTGCAGCATGGAATAACTATAAATACAAAAAAACTAAAGACTACGACCAGAGTATTGTTTATGCTGAGCGTGATTTCTTTATGGGCGATAATAATATCCAATATCAGCTCATCTGGACAGAAGTTATTCATGACGAATATGGTAATGGTATGGAGCTCGACTCCTTTGCACTGGAGGTAAACGGCGCAGACGTAAATGACTTCGGCTGGGATAATGCACAAGAAAATGCAGATGAAGAAAAGGTAAAAGCAGAAGCTGCAGCCAGAGCGAATGAACTTAAAGGTAAGGACATTCTTATCTATGAGGTTGCAGGTTTTGATTCTGAAAACGATGCTATCGCGTATATGTACAAAGATATATTGGATGACAACGGTCAGTTTACAGAGAAGGCTTATCGTACAGAGACCTTGATCAATGCGCCCCAGAAGGTGGCTATCGGCGATACTGTTAAGGCTCATACAAATAACCTTATTCCCGGTGCTGTTCTTAACAGAGGAATTTATTATGGAGATCGTACAGATCTTGATGCTTTGCCTAATGTAAGTTATCTTTCTTCTATATATAAGACAGATCCTGTAAGTGCGAATGCCTCATATCCTGTTTATGACAAGGACGGAAATGTTACGAACACAGGTATTGTTTCAAATCATCAGCCCGGTCACGTTACTAAGGGTAACCAGGGCTACTTGGAGACACTTTCATATAAGGTAAACTCCTTTACAAAGGCAGAGGGAACAAAGTACTATTACGGTGTTTCTTTGGGTGACACATCACACTTGTATGCCGGAACTACTCGTTCGGGTAAGGTGGATATCACTACGCCTTTGGATATCGTGCCTTATGAGAATGATCCTTCGCTTTCTGTTCTCACAAAATACACATACGCAAACCCCGCAGGTGGTCATAACTACTATCAGTACGATATGGACTTTGCCTATATGGATGCGCTTTATGATGCAGAGGGCAATATTCTGGATACGTGGAGCATAGAGAACTTTATCTATTATCTCCGTGCGTACAATGAGGACGCGGCACATCTTCATGAGGATGATCCTACGAAGATCAACGATATGCCGGGTTATTTCCATACGTCTACAGGATCTATGACTTATGACCTCGGTCCTGCTATTACCGATAACTATGAGTCTGTTGACTTTGTATATAATAATAAGACTAAGAGTGATAAGGTAACTCTTACCCTTTACGTTACTACCTATGAGGATGTTGATGCTGCCATAGCGGGAACAGCTATTGGTACTAATACATATACAAAAGTAATTACAAATCAGGGTCGTAACAAGGTTACGTTTAATATTCCTAAGTATGAAACCGCAGAAGAACTTGGTCAGACCGATTGCGGAAGATCTACTCATGTGCAGAATTTTGCTATCCGTGTTGAGACCGGTATTAACGATTCTGTTCATACTACTACATTTGACATCACAAATATCGTATTTGCTGAGCGTCATACTGTAGAGGTTGCGTTCAAAAACGAGAAGGATCGTAACGATCACAATGCTTGGGATTTCAACAACAAGGCTATCGGTGTAAGCCATGAGACTGTTGTTACAGGCGCTGCAGCTTGCGAGGCTGAAGCACACAATGGAACTCCCGGTACAATCATTTACAAGACTGACAGCGATGGCAATCTTACAAATGAGAAATTGGTAGATAACACAAACAATATTTACTATGATATTGCAAACCTTGCTTGTGATGAGCACTGTTCCTTTATTACATACGCTAATGGTGAGGGAACTGTTCACGCCGGTAAAGAGAAAGTAAGTGTCTATGCCGTTCAGCAGAGCGACTACAACTTCGCTTACAATATTGATATCGGAACAGTGACCGGTGTTGCCGGAACTAATACCGAGGCAGGAAAAGATAATGTAATTAATGCAACAGTTGGCCATATCAACTATGGCTTCAGCATGTTTGCGAACACTGTTATTAACATTAAGGTAATTTGGCAGAACTATGCTGACAATATTCAGGCCGGAATGGGTACTATTGATGAAAATGGTAAGGTAAATCCGCTTGATGTTTGGGAGCAGATGGAAACTACTGTGGATGCTGATATTTCTACGTTCGCAGAATTTACAACAGGAGAAGAAATCGATAATTCAGAAACCTATGGTACAAATCCTCCCGTTATTTCAGAGGTTGCGTATGCAAAGACTGCAGGTAAGTCTTCATATTACGCAGATGGTACTGTTCAGGTAACTCTTGATCCTTCACAGGGCGGTATTGCAACAGATATCTACATGTACTATGGTGATGACAGCGGTACTCCTTTGGCTAACTATATGCACTTTCAAAGACAGCGTGTAGCAAACAATGCTACTGTTGTACAGTTCAACATGGTGGAGAATACGGTTATTCCTGCCGGAGCGAAGACTTTGGTCTTTGAAGCAAGGGCGATGAATGGTGCTACGATGATAAGTAAGAGTGCGCGTCACATGATTAAGTTAAAAAATGCAGGCTGCACAAGTGTTAAGGAAACTTTGGATACTCCTGTATACACGCTTAATGTTGTAAGTGACACGCATATAGGTAGAGCTGATAAGAATGGCGATAAAACAACAAACGAAAGATTCCAATTGATGTTAAGGGATGTACTTAAGTATGAGTACTATAATAAGAACACACATCACGGAATTGTAATTGCCGGTGATATTACAGATAATGGTTCGATTGATGAGTATAATACTGTGTTAAGTTTGTACAATGGCGAAAATAGTGAGAATAATTTGCCGAAAATGTTCTGGGCGATTGGTAACCATGATTGGGACGAAACCAGCAATAATGCAACTACACTTATTGATAGATTTGTGACTCAAGCCAATGCTGACGATGCAGTTGGAAAGTTTGCCAACAATGGAAAACCTTATTATTATGCAAAAGTTGATCCTACAACCGGAAATCCCGGCGCTCTCTACATTTATTTAGGAAATGAGAAAGCTACAGATGGACTTAATGCTAATATTTCTGCCGATCAGGTTGAGTGGGTTCGTGATACTCTTGCAACCGAGCATGTTGATGGAATGCCTATTTTTGTATTCTGTCATCAGGCTATTTACAACACTGTGGCTGGATCTCTTCCCGGTCAGGGTTGGGATGGCGTCGGTACTGAAGGAAGATATGATGCCAATGAGATAAACCTTATGATGACATTGGCTAGTTATGAGGAGGTTATTTACTTCTCAGGACACAGCCATTGGGATCTTAATTCTCCCGGAACGTATTACAAAGAAACAGATATGATGAGTGATGCCTTTAATACAGGTTCAGTTGGTTATCTGTGGCAATCTTATAATGATCAGTATACCGATGGTGGTCATTACGAGGATTATGAATCCGAAGGCGGTAGCCAGGGCTATTACGTAGAGGTATATGCTGATGGTACAATTCTCGTCAGAGGTAGAGATTTCGAGGACGGAAAGTGGCTTCCCTCTGCTCAATTTATTGTCGAAAATACAGCTGCTAAAAATCCTTCTTACTCCTACAAGGATTTTGGAAATGATGGTTTTGATCCAAAGGGAGATAGTACATTTTCTATAAATAAAACTACGTTTGGGTATGGAGAAAAGGTAATTGTTTCAGGAACCGTATTCGACAAAGGTTTTGATCAGATGTATGGTATTGTAGACGGTTCGGGCAACTTGGTACAAAGTGGATATATGCTCAAAGGCATAGAAAATGGTGACTATAATGGTAAGACCGACAGTAAAGGAAATTTAGGATTATATACTCTTCTCTTTAGTGCTGAAGTTGTTGATTATGGATCCTTTGCAGACAGGTATTCTTATGCTCCAGGTCATGCACGTAATCATACAGGAAAGAGTTTGTTGCCTCCGGGAACATATTATGCAGTGGCGTTTCCTGCGGGTGCAGCATATACGAACGGAACCTATGATGGTAAAATAGAGCAAGGGGAAACATGGCACTGGATACCGTTCACTGTTACCGGAACAGAAAATCGAACTGTTTACGATATGGATGTAACAGTAAGTAAAGACACTTATTCTTATGGTGAAGCAATTAGCATTGGTTATGGTAATACTTTTTCTAGAAATTTTTCCGGAACTAACTATGATCCCTGGATTGGTATCTTTAAAGCTGACCACACCGGAACTTTTGATGACGATGTTATTCAGTGGATGTATGCAAATACAAATATGGTAAAAACGGACTATTACAATAAAGTTCAGGAGGGCGTAATTACATTTAACACCAAAGCTGGAGGAACCGGAAAAAATGGTGATAAAGTAAATGATGGTGGTAAGTATCTTGATGCCGGCGAGTATTATGCTGTAGTTGTTCTTAAAAATCAACAGGAGTCTCCTAAAGTGTACTTCACTGTAACCGAGGAGAGCTCTTCCGTAGGTAACTATGAAGTAGCGATTGACAAGGAAACTTACAGCTATGGTGACAATATAACCGTAAACTATGAAGCATTCGGTTCTCTTGGAACAGGTACTGACATCAGCCGTGAGCAGATGTATATCGGTATCTGGGGAGGCTCACGAGACGGAAGTGGTACAAGTACCACTGGTGATAATCCCAAAATGTGGTATTATAGACCCATTTCTCATGGCGTAGGTTCTGAGTCGTTTACTGTATTAAATGACATGGATCTGGATGGAACATTCTATGTTGGGTTGTTATATAGAGAGCATGGTGAATGGGCGACTGGAGCAGAAGAATTGGCGACTTTTACCGTGCGTGAAATGTATCCTGAGCTGACTCTTGATATGACCAACGCACATAAAGATGAGACCACCGGTGAGATATCCTTTGGAGACGGTGAGGACATTATAGTTAATTACTCAGGTTCAAAGGATACTTATAGAATTGCTATAACGGATGAAAACGGTGCTATTCTCCAGATTGCAAAGACCCTGGCTAATGGTTCTATTAAATTCAATGATACCGGTACGTCGGACTGGGAATATCTTGGAGCAAATCTTGTTCATTTCCGTGATCTTAATTACATTTCTCTTCCTGTTGGTAAATACAGAATTGTTACTCTCGACGGTAATGAAAAGGAAATAACTGATGATGAGGATGTTATCTGGTTCAGCATTAGTCAAAGAGCCTTGGAGATTAAATTTACCGAGGCAGGAGAAGATGGTAACTTCACGTTTAACCAGCGTATCTCTGTAGATTACACCGGTTCGACAAAGGGCTTTATGGTAGGTCTCTTCAAGGATGGTGCTGTGTGTGATCACCCTGAAAATGCTTTGCAGGTAGCATATACTACCACAGAAGGAACTATAGTATTCAACAATTACTACACTGATGAATACGACAACAATGTGCATATCTTTGACGAGAAAGCATATAATGAGGTAATCAGCATCAAGGAAGAGTATTTGTTCATAGGAAAAGGCGATTATTATATTCAGGCCTTCAAATTCGTTAACAACACCAATGCGGTGCCTGTTGGCAATAAGTTGACCGTAACAATTAGTGAAGGTACAACTCCGTCAATTGCACCTGAGATTACTGAGAAGCAGTACACGTATGTTAACAATGAGTACGTAGGTGTAAAATACTCCGGCGCAGGTTGGGGTTATTGGCTGGCTGTATATAATAAGGCTGATGCTCAGTATACAGATGCTGACGGAAACGAATACACAAAGGATACTGCAGGCGCACTGCAAAATAAAATAACAGAAAAATATTATATTCCTTTGACTAATCAGGATCCGTTCAGAGCTGGTTCTGAATATGGAAACGATGAGATTGAGTCTAAAGCGATAATGCGTGCTTGGATTAACGGTGATAACCAGATGGTTGAGATGAACAATGCTCTTAACTTCAGCGGTACACTTGATACCGGTACGTCTGTTGAGCTTCCTATGCTCCCCAGACACTGGAATGGTGTTGAGTATCTCGATCCTAATCTAATTGTTCTTGGTAGTCAGACAGAGACCTGCTACTATACAGTGATTATGTTCAACGAACAGAATGACGAGGTAGCGAGATTCGACATTACAGTAACTCCTCCCGGACAAACTAGTGATGACGATGTAGTTATTGACCCTGAGAATCCTGTTGTAGGTTATATCGGAAGATGGCAGTCTGAGGCTGGTGTGGTTGTGATTGACGTTGAGACAGGCGACTCTGATACAAACGTAATTGAGTACTCCACAAAGAAGACGTTTAGAGCTTATCCTGAGGACGGCTACAAGTTTGTTGGTTGGTATGACCTTACCCCGGGCGGAATTGTTAAGAGTTTGATTTCCGATAAGGAAGAACTTGTATATTACAATTTCTACACAAATACTATAAAGGTTTATGCTTTATTCAAATGGGTTGGTACAGATGAGAGCGGCAAGACTTTGGAGACTGAGATATTTGATGTCAACTTTGTAAATGATGCCGGATTGATAATGCAGTCTGTTCCTTCTGTTGGCGGAAGCGCAGTAGACATTCAGCGTCTTATCTATACACCTCCTGTAAAGGTAGGTTACACCTTTGATTCATGGAATATTCCTAGCGCAGCAACAAGGGATGTAACAGTAAGCTATTATGACGTTGATCCTCTTTCAGAGGACGCTGAAGATAGTAAGACAGTTTCTGCAACTTCACGTTATTATGTTGTATCAGGTGATGCTTACGCATACGACGTAGTCTATAAGGCAAAGGTTGATGAGTATAATAGTGCCCTTGATGCAAACGGAGACGTTACTGAAGATCCTGCAGCATTTGTTTGGGAAGCAACCACGCTGATAAACATTACAGATAATGTTAAGATTTATGGTAAGTGGGTTCCTGCGAGCAAACAGGGATCAGTGAGCGTTGCAAGAGTTGATTACAAGCTTTACTATGCTGATGGAACTGTTGAAGTTGATTACTTTGAAGCAAAAATCAACGTTAATGCGTTTGTAGATACTGATGAACTCAATGGATATACATTTATCGGTTGGGTAGACTACAGTAAGCCTATGAAACAGAGCTATGTTCTTAAGGAACTTTCTGCAAATGCTGATTTGCCAGCTGCAGAGGTTGAAGTTGATAGCACAACACCTGAGGGTGCACAAATTAAGATTTACTCTAATGGTACAGTTAAAGTAAATGGCAATTACTACCCGATAGTATGCTACAACAGATACTTCTCGTTCAGAATAGGCGGAAATATGAATTTGCAGGCTGTATATGCTAAGGGTGATTACGATATAGAGGCAAATGCTAAGCCTTCAGCAACGATTTCTCACTATGCTCAGTATCAGGATGTTTCAACTGCTTCGTCAACGAGAGTGAGAACAACAGTAAATGCAATCGTTCCTTTGGATAATGACCTTACAGGCTATGAACTCGTAGAGTATGGTTATCTGAACTTTATGGCTGCAAATACAAGTATAGTTCCTACTACAGTCTTCTATAATGAAAATGGTGATGAAACGGTAGCAAACTTCTTGTCACTTGCAACAGTGGCTGGCGAGAATTCAATGTTTGCTAAGACGGTAATCAACCAGACAAACAAAGCCGGTCAATACTACGGTTATGTTTCTACAACAGCAGCTGCAGGCAAGACACTTTATACAAGACCTTACGTTATTTACAAGACAGCAGGTACCGGTGCGGAAGATTCAAACTGGACTATTGCTTACGGTGAGACTTTGGTGCTTGACTTGAGTTCAGCTGAAGCTAATGATGCATTCGTTGGTGCGAGTGACAGAGTTGAGATTTTTGAAGAAACAGAGTTGACACCCGGTACTTGTGTGAATTATAATTGATATGGAGGGGTGGAAAAATGAAAGAAGTTTTTTTAGAACCTGAAATTGAAATTGTATCGTTTGAGTCTTTAGATCAGATTGGTGCCGGAGCGGGCCCTGGCGGTGCTGATGCCGGTAGTTGGGTCGGCGGCGGTGAAGATGATGATGCTGGCGGCGGTATGGATTGGTACTGGACTGGTTTTTAATCGCTGAATTTAATTAATTAACAAGCATCCCTCGTGGAGCGAAAGCTCCGCGGGGGATTTTTCTGCATAATGATGAGTCAGGGACTTGCTCCCTGACTCAAAGTGCCACCGAAGTGCCACTCAAAAAAGCCAAAAGCTCATATTTAAGGGCTTTTTTGCCCGTGAGTCAGGGGGCAGGTCACTGACTCAGTCAAAAAAATTCCTTAGTAAAGGGATTTTTTTGTTTTATGGTGGTGGTTTGGTTCCGCAACCGTACGGTGGCATAGCCGCCTGCTGCGGAACCAAATAAGACAGACGCCCGATTTCTTTTAAAGGCTTAATTCAAAAGAAATCACGGGGACGTCTGTCCCCGTGGTGCAGAAAAAGCGTGCCTTGAAAATGCACCGGACGTCCGTCCCCCTGGTGCGGAAAAAATGTGAAACTGCACCGGGTGTCTGTCACCGTGGTGCAAAAAAAACCTGTGTGAAACTGCACCGGGTGTCTGTCCCCGTGGTGCAAAAAAACCTGCGTGAATTTGCACCGGGTGTATGTCCCCCTGGTGCGGAAAAAGCGTGCCTTGAAAATGCACCGGACGTCTGTCCCCCTGGTGTCCCCCTGGTGCAAACCCTTGTGCAAAAAAATTCAAAAATTTGGCAAAATTGCTATTGACATATTGATAAAAACGCGATAAAATTGTAAACTGCATTGTAATATGAACAATTATGGGCTTTTGTCCCCCTTTGGGATGAAAACTATGGAAATTCATTGAGCAGTGAACAAAAATTTTGGGGTGATTAGCGATATGGTAAATGTACATGCGGTCAAGTATGGACAGAACGTCAGAATGAGTTATTCAAGAATTGATGAAGTTCTTGAGATGCCTAATCTCATTGCGATCCAAAAGAATTCCTACAAGCATTTTTGCGAACAGGGCCTTCGCGAGGTGTTCAGGGATATTTCACCGATTACCGACTACTCCGGTGATTTGGTTTTGGAGTTCGATGATTATGTTATCGAGGACAAGACCAACTATACTATCGAGGAGTGTAAGGAGAGAGATGCTACGTATGCTTCTCCTTTGCGTGTGAAGGTTCGCCTTATTGACAAGAAAACCGGCATTCAGAAGGAGGAGTCCATATTCTTAGGTGATTTTCCCAAGATGACTGAGAACGGTACCTTTGTGCTTAACGGCGCAGAGCGTGTTATCGTCAGCCAGCTTGTAAGATCTCCGGGCGCATACTTCGAGAAGGTTTTTGACAAGGCTAAGAATAGAGAAAATTATAATTTTACACTTATTCCTAACAGAGGTGCATGGATTGAGTGTGAGATTGACCATACAGAGCTTATCCAGGCGAGAATTGACAGAAATCGTAAGATTTACTTTACGACTTTCCTTCGTGCCTTGGGATATGCTGAGGATGAGGACATTATCGGCTTGTTCTCCATTGCTACGTGCCCCGGTGCTACACCTGAGGCTGCGGCTGAGTGGGGAGTAGACGAGAGAATCCTTAAGACTCTTGAAAAGGATACCATTAAGACTGAGTCTGCTGCTATCCTTGAAATATATAAGAAGCTCCGTCCCGGTGAGCCTGCTGCTGTTGATGCTGCAAGATCACTGCTCTTTGGTATGCTCTTCGATTCCAGAAGATATGACCTTGCGAGTGTAGGACGTTACAAGTACAATAAGAAGCTTGCTCTTGGCGCGCGCCTTGCAAACAAGGTTACAATGTTTGATATCATTAACCCTGAGACAGGTGAGCTTCTGGCTGCTGCAGGTCAGTACATTGACGAGAAGCTTGCTTATGAGATTCAGGATGCAGGTATTAATCAGGTTTGCGTAAAAACAAACTCCAGACCTGTTAAAATCGTTGGTAACAACACTGTTGACCTCAAGGGCTTCGTTGACTTTGATCCCGCTGAAATCGGCATCAAGGAGCGCGTAAACTACGCAGTTCTCCAGGAAATCCTTGCCGCTAATGAAGGCGCAGATACAGAGACAATTAAGAAGAGAATCAGTGAGAATATGTCTTCGCTTCTTCCTAAGCACGTTACAAAGGAAGATATCATTGCGGCATTTAACTACATTATCTGCCTGAAAGATGGTATCGGTTCTTTCGATGATATAGACCACCTTGCAAACAGAAGAATCCGTTCAGTAGGCGAGCTTCTTCAGAATCAGTTCAGAATCGGTCTTGCAAGACTTGAGCGCGCAGTAAGAGAGCGTATGAGCTCTCAGGAGTCTGATACCTTGACCCCCAGTTCACTTATCAACACAAGACCCGTTAATGCGGCTATCAAGGAGTTCTTCGGTTCATCACAGCTTTCACAGTTCATGGACCAGACAAACCCCTTGGCAGAGCTTGCTAACAAGCGTCGTCTCAGCGCATTGGGCCCCGGCGGTCTGAACCGTGACAGAGCAACCTTTGAGGTGCGTGACGTACACTATTCACACTACGGCAGAATGTGTCCTATCGAGACTCCTGAAGGTCCTAACATCGGTCTTATCGGTTCACTTTCTACTTATGCGAGAATTAACGAGTACGGATTTATCGAGGCTCCTTACAGAAAGTACGACAGCGAAAAGGGCGTAGTAACAAATCAGATTGACTACCTTATGGCTGACGAAGAGGACAGATATGTCGTTGCTCAGGCAAACGAGCCTCTTGATGAGGAAGGCCACTTCATTAATCCCAAGGTTGTATGCCGTTTCAGAGACGAGTTCCTTGAGGTAGAGGGTGACAAGGTTCATTATATGGACGTATCTCCTAAGCAGGTTGTTTCCGTTGGCGCGGCTATGATTCCCTTCCTTGAGAACGACGACGCATCCCGTGCGCTCATGGGATGTAACATGCAGCGTCAGGCAGTTCCGCTTATGTGCGCAGAGTCTCCTATCGTTGCTACAGGTATTGAGTACAAGGCTGCCGTTGACTCCGGCTCTGTTGTTCTTTCAAAGGTGGACGGCGTTGTAACAGACGTTACAGGTAAGTACGTTACCATTAAGAGCGACGAGACAGGCCTTGAAGAGACATATCAGCTTCTCAAGTACCTCAAGTCAAACCAGGGCACTTGCATTAACCAGAAGCCTATCGTAAGAATCGGCGACAAGGTTAAGGCCGGCCAGGTAATTGCAGACGGTCCTTCCACCGATAAGGGTGAAATTGCCCTTGGTAGAAACATTCTCATCGGCTTTATGACGTGGGAAGGTTACAACTACGAGGACGCCGTACTTATCAGTGAGAAGATCGTAAAGAAAGATATATTCACCTCAATTCATATTGAAGTATATGAGTGCGAGGCAAGAGATACAAAGCTGGGACCTGAGGAGATCACCCGCGAGATCAATAACGTTGGTGAGGATGCTCTTAAGTACCTTGACGCTAACGGTATCATCACCATTGGCTCTGAGGTTCGCCCCGGTGACATTCTGGTAGGTAAGGTTACTCCTAAGGGTGAGACCGAGCTTACAGCAGAAGAGAGACTTCTCCGCGCTATCTTCGGCGAGAAGTCAAGAGACGTAAGAGATACGTCTTTGAGAGTACCTCACGGCGAGGGCGGTATCGTAGTTGACGTAAAGGAATTCAGCCGCGAGAATTGCGACGAGCTTTCCAATGGCGTTCACAAGATGGTTCGCGTTTACATTGCCCAGAAGCGTAAGCTTTCTGTAGGTGATAAGATGGCGGGTCGTCACGGAAACAAGGGTGTCGTTTCAAGAATTCTTCCCGAGGAGGATATGCCTTTCCTTCCCGACGGTACACCTCTTGAGATCGTGCTCAACCCCTTGGGCGTACCTTCCCGAATGAATATCGGACAGGTACTTGAAGTGCACCTTGGTTATGCGGCAAAGGCCCTTGGCTGGAAGATCGCAACCCCCGTATTTGACGGCGCTTCCGAGCAGGATATTCTTGACACGTTGAACGAAGCAGGAATGCCTGCAGACGGCAAGATCCAGCTTTACGACGGTCGTACAGGTGAGCCTTTTGACAACAAGGTTACAGTAGGTTACATGTACTACCTGAAGCTCCATCACCTGGTTGACGACAAGATCCACGCACGTTCTATCGGACCTTACTCACTTGTTACACAGCAGCCTTTGGGCGGTAAAGCTCAGTTCGGCGGACAGCGTTTCGGTGAGATGGAGGTTTGGGCGTTGGAGGCTTACGGCGCAGCTTACACACTCCAGGAGATCCTTACGATCAAGTCCGACGATACAGTGGGCCGTGTAAAGACCTACGAGGCTATCGTAAAGGGCGACAACGTTCCGGAGCCCGGTGTGCCTGAGTCATTTAAGGTGCTCATTAAAGAATTGCAGAGCCTTGCTATTGACGTTAAGATCTTCAGAAAGGACGGCAGCGAGATTCCTTTGAAGGAAGCTGAAGAGGATTACATCAAGAATCCTGACAAGTACCGTTCCACAATGAAGAAAGACGAGTACGTAGGCGGAATGGCTGACACTATCGGTGCAGACGGAGAGATCGGAACAGGCGAGGAGCAGATGCTCGCTAATGCCGAGGACGTTCTTGAAATTGACAGCGACGGAGAGCCTATAAGCACAGATATTCTCAGCGGTTATGAGTCTGAGGATGAAGAATAATAAGGAGGGTATTGCGGTATGGTAGATTACAGTTTGGATTTCAATAATTTTGATTCTATCCAGATCGGTTTGGCTTCCCCTGAGAAGATCAGAGAGTGGTCTCACGGTGAAGTTACAAAGCCCGAAACGATTAACTACAGAACACTTAAGCCTGAGAAGGACGGTCTCTTCTGTGAGAAGATCTTCGGACCTGAAAAGGACGGCGAGTGTCACTGCGGAAAATATAAGAAAAACAAGTATAAGGGTATTGTCTGCGACAAGTGCGGTGTTGAGGTAACAAGCTCCAAGGTAAGACGTACGCGTATGGGTCACATTGATCTTGCGGCTCCTGTTGCACACATCTGGTTCTTCAGAGGTATCCCCAGCAGAATGAGTGTTCTTCTGGACATTCCTCCCCGTATGCTTGACAAGGTTCTCTATTTTGCGGCTTACGTAATGGTTGAGGATCTTAAGTTTGATTACACAGACGAGAACGGCGCTGTTCACACTGTAGACCTTAAGAAGGGCCAGACCCTTAACGATACAGAGTACAGACAGTATTGCGCATGGTACGGTGCTTCCATCAATGCAAAGATGGGTGCAGAGGCTATCTACAAGCTTCTCAAGGAAGTAGACCTTGAGGCTCTTTCTGAGGAGATCAGAGGAGAAATTTCAAAGCTCACTGAGGACGAGAAGGACAAGGAAAAAGTTCCGTTGACAGTTTCTCAGAAGATTGCAAAGCTTGGAAAGCGTCTTGAAGTTATTGAGGCTTTCAGACTTTCAGGCGTTGACCCCTCCAACATGGTTCTTACAGTTCTTCCTGTAATTCCTGCAGGCATCAGACCTATGGTACAGCTTGACGGCGGACGTTTTGCAACCTCTGACCTCAACGATCTTTACAGACGTGTTATCAACAGAAACAACCGTCTCAAAAAGCTTCTCCAGCTTCATGCTCCTGATATCATTATCAGAAATGAGAAGAGAATGCTTCAGGAGGCAGTTGACGCTCTTATGGATAACGGCAAGCGCGGCAAGCCTATTACAGGCCCCGGTAACCGTTCTCTTAAGTCACTCTCCGATATGCTCCGCGGTAAGCAGGGACGTTTCCGTCAGAACCTTCTCGGTAAGCGTGTTGACTACTCCGGACGAAGCGTTATCGTTGTAGGACCTGAGCTTAAAATTTATCAGTGCGGTGTGCCGAAGGAAATGGCTCTTGAGCTCTTCAAGCCTTTTGTAATGCGTAAGCTCACAGCTGACAAGGCTGCTGACCTTAACATCAAGAGCGCAAAGAAGAAAGTAGAGCGCGCAGATCCCGAGGTATGGAGCGCACTTAAGGAAATCATCAAAGAGCACCCCGTTCTTCTGAACCGTGCTCCTACGCTCCACAGATTGGGTATTCAGGCCTTTGAGCCTGTATTGGTAGAAGGTAAGGCGTTGAAGCTTCATCCGTTGGTATGTACTGCGTACAACGCTGACTTCGACGGTGACCAGATGGCTATCCACCTTCCCCTTTCAGTTGAGGCGCAGACAGAGGCTCGTTTCCTTATGCTTTCTGCAAACAACCTTCTTGCTCCTAAGGACGGCAAGCCTATTACCGTTCCTACACAGGATATGGTATTGGGTAGCTACTACCTGACACTTATCAAGAACAAGGACTACACAAATGCTCCTTGCTACAAGGACGAGAAAGAAGCAAAGGCCGCTTACGACCTGGGTATCATCAACTTGCATACTCCTATTATCGTAAAGCGCGAGGGCATCTTCGAGGGCGAGAGAATCACGAAGCTTCTCAAGACTACGATGGGTCGTATCATCTTCAACCAGGCAGTTCCTCAGGATCTTGGTATGGTCGACAGAACGAAGAGAGAGACTGCTCTTGACCTTGAAGTAGACGTTCTCGTAAAGAAGGGCACGCTCGGAACTATTATTGACAAGTGTATCAGAAAGCACGGTCTCACAAAGACTGCTGTTGTTCTTGACGATATCAAGGCTCAGGGCTACAAGTACTCCACAAAGGGTGCTATTACCGTGAGTGTTGCGGACATCGTTGTTCCTGATGCAAAGAACGAGATGATCGCAGAAGCCGATGCAAAGGTAGAGGAGCTCCGCGAGTACTACCGCAACGGTGAAATTACAGATGACGAGCGTTACAGACACGTTATCGAGGTATGGACAAAGACGATTGAGGATCTTACAACGCTCCTCAAGAACAACATGGGTGAGTTTAACCCCATCTACATGATGTCTGACTCCGGAGCCCGTGGTAACATCAACCAGATCAAGCAGCTTGCAGGTATGCGTGGTCTTATGTCTGATACGTCCGGTAAGACAATTGAAATTCCTATCAAGGCTAACTTCCGTGAAGGTCTTGACGTGCTCGAGTTCTTCATCTCCAGCCACGGTACAAGAAAGACTCTTTCCGATACGGCTCTCAGAACCGCCGACTCCGGTTACCTCACAAGAAGACTTGTTGACGTCAGCCACCAGGTAATTATCAGAGAGCACGACTGCGGAACAGAGGAAGGCTTTGAGGTAGCAGCTATTGCGAACCCCAGCAGCCCCAAGCAGCCTCCTATCGTGCCTTTGGCAGCGAGAATCGTTGGCAGATATCCTGCTGAGAACGTTGTTAATCCTGAGACAGGCGAGGTTATGGCTGACAAGGATACTCTTATCAGCGAGGAGCTTGCAGAGGAAATCGCAAAGGCAGGCGTTAAGTCAGTAAAGGTTCGTTCCGTTATCGGTTGTGAAAGCCGTTACGGCGTATGCGCAAAGTGTTACGGTTCTAACCTTGCTACAAATACAACGTGTAATATCGGTGAAGTTGTTGGTATTATCGCGGCTCAGTCAATCGGTGAGCCCGGTACACAGCTTACCATGAGAACGTTCCACACCGGTGGTGTTGCTACGGCAGACGATATTACACAGGGTCTCCCCAGAGTTGAGGAGCTTTTCGAGGCAAGAAAGCCGAAGGGTCTTGCGACTATCGCAGAGCTGGATGGTAAGGTAAGCATCGAGGAGAAGAGCAAGAGAGGCGACTACAACGTTACTATCACCGCTGATGACGGTGAAGAGTGGTCCTTCAGCACTGCTGCAGCTCAGCTCAAGGTAAAGGACGGCGACGTAGTTTCCAAGGGAGACATCATTATCGACGGTTCAGTTAACCCTCACGATATTCTCCGTGTATGCGGCGTTAATGCGGTACAGAACTACATTATCGAGGAAGTTCAGAAGGTTTACAATATGCAGGGCGTTAAGATCAACGACAGACATATTGAGGTTATTGTAAGACAGATGCTCAGAAAGATCCGCGTAGAGGATGCAGGAAGCACAGATCTCTTGCCCGGAACAGTTATTGACCTTATCGAGTTCAATGACGCTAACAGAATCGCAAGAGAAAAGGGCGAGGCAGAGGCTACAGGAAAGAGAATTCTTCTCGGTATCACAAAGGCGTCTCTTGCAACAGAGTCCTTCTTGTCAGCGGCATCCTTCCAGGAGACCACAAAGGTTCTCACAGAGGCTGCTATCTGCGGCAAGCGCGATCCTTTGGTAGGTCTTAAGGAGAACGTAATTATCGGTAAGCTTATTCCTGCCGGAACAGGTCTTTCCAGATATAAGGACGTTAGCGTAAGAGCTGAGGTTCTTCCTGAGGAACGCAGACGCTTTGAGGCTATTGAGCAGTGCCGTCGTGATGCGGAGGCTGCAAGAAAGGCCGCTGAGCCTGTAGTTGAGGAAACAGACGATGCTGAAAATAACGACGAGGCTATGGCTGAGGACGTTGTTGAGGCTGAGAACGAGGCTGTTGCTGAGGAAACAGAAGAGGTTGACTCTTTTGCAGCAGCGCTTATTGAAGCTCTCTCTGCTGATTTAGGTGATGAAGCAGAAGAGGACTTTGCCGAGGACGAGGACGACGATGAGGAGTCTGAGGACGAGGAATAATATTTTGCCCTGCCTCATATAATTAATATTATATGATGGTCGACTGCGGACACCTTATCTTCAGTGTCCGCAGTCTTTTTTTGTTAAAAATGAGTCAGGGGGCAGGTCCATGACTCAAAATTTATGCAAGTGAGTCAGTGACCTGCCCCCTGACTCACTTGATTTTTTTCGATAGTTATGATATAATTTAAAAAAAGTGTGCAGAACGGGAACACTAAAGAAATTGAATGGAGAAATTGAAATGGATGTTAAGGTATTGGTTTGGGTGACGTCACCCCTTGCCTGCAGAGTTATTCTGAAGGAGGCCAAAAGGTATGCCGACCGTGAAAACGGCCGTCTTGTGGTTGTCAGTATCCAGTCTCCCATTACCGGTGACTGGGCGGGAAAAGTTCGGGATCTGGAACTTTTGAATCGCGCGGCGAAGGAATTTGATGCCGAGCTCACTATTCAGTATTCGGATAATGCGTTGAAGGCGGCGTATTATATTATTAAAAACCTGCAGCCTACCTGTATGTTTACGGGTATACCCGAAGCAGGAATGAGAAGCGCTTTCGTGGAAAATATATGCAGTATGGCGGAAGGAACGCCTGTTTATGCTGTGGATAAGCACGGAAATGCAGGCCGTGTGGATACTCTTTCCAATTATTCTCCCGCTGATTAAAAATTGGTTGCATTTTCCTTTGATTAAGAATATAATTAAAGGACATATGTTTTATATGTGAAGGGAGAACGATGATGGTAAGTCTTTATTGCGAAAGCAACTCTGCCACCATTTCAGGTAAAGTAGCTTCCTTGCCAGAGTACAGTCATGATGTGTATGGTGAAGGATTTTACTACTTTTTTGTAGATGTCAAAAGATTAAGCGATAGTTTCGATAAGATACCAGTGATGATCTCTGAGAGGTTTGCGCCTCTTTCAGAATATAAGATTGGTCGTGACATATTGATTGAGGGTCAGTTCAGATCCCATAATCAAATGACTTCCACAAAGGCTAAATTGAAATTGATGGTTTTTGCCAGAGAACTGAAATTAGATTACGTTCCCGGCAGTGTGCCTGTTGAATATAATCCTGACGAGGGTCTTGCGCCCCCTGACGTCAGCGATATGAATCGTGTGGAGCTTTGCGGCTTCGTCTGCAAGGAACCCGTGTACAGAAAGACCCCGTTTAACCGTGAGATAGCAGATCTTCTGATTGCGGTAAACAGAGCCTACAGTAAATCTGACTACATTCCCTGTATTGCCTGGGGAAGAAGCGCGCGCTTCTGCAGTAAGCTTATAGTTGGCGACAAGGTCAGAATTATTGGCAGAATACAGAGCCGCGTATATCAGAAAAAACTTCCTGACGGAACTGTAGAGGAGAAAGTGGCTTATGAACTTTCTGTCATCAGATTGGAGCTTATAAGGGAGTATCAAAATGCCCGCCGCTTAAAATACGAGGCTATGAGAAGAGCCGAGAGAGATGAGAATGCGGAGACAGAGTACAGCCCTGAGAGAAAAGTTGATAATTTTTAAAGACAGCCGGTGGTGCAGCATTCTTCTTGCATTACCGGTGTTTTTTAAAGGTTTATTTAAGAATATATTGTAGAATAATAATATAGCAATATTTAAGTATACGTTTACGTTTACAAAGGAGAAGATATATGCCTAACGAGAATAAAAAGAACGGCAAGAAAAAAATACCCGTTTTCACATATTATTTAATAATTCTGGTAGTGGTATTCCTTATATCTATGGTGTTGGTGCCTATGATGAACAGGCCTGTTATAAAGGAAATCAGCTACAGCGAGTTTATCGAGATGGTGGAGACTGATAAAATTTCAAAAGTTGAGATTACGAATAACGTCATTACTATTGAGCCGAAAGATTTTGACAAGGAAAAACCGGTTTATTATGAGACGGGAATGCTTGTAATATATGATGAAGAAGTTGTGCCTCTCCTTAAAGCTCACGGTGTGGATTTTGGCTCTCCTATTCAGGAGGAGGGAAGCATGCTTACGAGTATAATTTCCTTCGTGTTGACGTTGGGAGTAAGCTGGCTGTTGTTTTTCCTTATAATGCGCGTGGTTTCAAAGAAAATGAACGGCGGCGTAATGTCCTTTGGTAAAAGCACCGGCAAGATATATGCAGAGAAAAGCACCGGAAAGACCTTTGAGGACGTTGCAGGTCAGGAGGAGGCGAAAACAGCCCTCGTAGAGATTATCGACTTTTTGAACAATCCTAAAAAATATACTGAGATAGGCGCAAAGCTTCCTAAGGGAGCGCTTCTGGTAGGACCTCCCGGAACAGGTAAGACCCTTCTTGCCAAGGCCGTTGCAGGAGAGGCAAAGGTTCCTTTCTTTTCGCTTTCCGGCTCGGAATTTGTGGAGATGTTCGTTGGCGTAGGCGCCTCCAGGGTGCGTGATCTTTTTAAGCAGGCTGTGGACAACGCTCCTTGCATAGTTTTTATTGACGAGATTGATGCCATCGGAAAGAGCCGTGACAACGTTATGGGCGGCAATGATGAAAGAGAACAGACCCTTAACCAGCTCCTTGCGGAAATGGACGGCTTTGACTCTTCAAAGGGTGTGGTGATACTTGCCGCTACAAACCGTCCGGAGGTCCTTGACAAGGCCCTTTTAAGACCCGGAAGATTTGACCGCAGGATAATCGTTGACCTTCCTGACCTTGAGGGAAGAAAGGCAATTCTGAAGGTTCACGCAAGGCACGTGATAATGGAGGGCGATATTGATCTTGATGCCATTGCCCTTTCAACTCCCGGAGCTTCCGGCGCAGACCTTGAAAATATCATTAACGAGGCGGCCCTTCGTGCGGTGAGAGCGAAGAAGACCAAGGTTTCTCAGAAGGAGCTTGCAGACGCTGTGGAAGTGGTTATTGCAGGAGAAGAGAAAAAGAGCACCGTGCTTTCCGAAAAGGAAAAGAGGGTGGTTGCTTACCACGAGATAGGACACGCCCTTGTGTCAGCGCTTCTGACTCACACGGAGCCTGTCCAGAAGATTACCATTATCCCCAGAACCTCAGGCGCTTTAGGCTACACGATGCAGGTTGCCAAGGAAGAAAAGCACCTTATGAGCAAGCAGGAGGCCCTTGACGACATTACCGTGCTTGCAGGTGGTAGAGCCTCTGAGGAGATACAGTTCGGCGAGATTACCACGGGCGCGTCAAATGATATTATGAAAGCCACCCGCCTTGCCAGAGCAATGGTTACGACCTACGGTATGAGTGAGGAATTTGGCTTTATGTGTCTTGAACAGAGAACGTCGATGTTCCTTAATGACAACACCTCAGGCGACTATTCAGACGATACTGCAGCAAAGATTGACGGCGCAGTGAAAAAGATAATTGATCAGTGCTACGAAAAGGCGAAGAATCTTCTCACGGAAAACAAGGATAAGCTTGACATGCTGTCGGATATTCTTTATGAAAAAGAAAATATTACAGGAAAAGAGTTTCTTGATCTTTTAGGCATAGAGCCTGAGAAAACTGAAACCGAAGCTGAAACGAAGCACGAGGATGAAAACGAATAATCATAAAATTACCTTCTGCCGCATAGTTTACTTAGTGAAACGGTACGGCAGGAGGCTTTTTTTATGGCGGAAAAAGAAAAAAAGGAAATCGCAGCGCAGAATTTAAACATTGAGGGCAGGGAAAGGCTTTTTATAAGCGGCGTCAATGAGGTGATAAGCTTTGACGAGCACGTTATTGACGTAAAAACGGAGCTGGGGCGACTTACTGTACGAGGCGAGGCCCTTAAATTGGTGACTCTTGACCCTGAAAGCAAGGAGCTTCGGGCGGCAGGGTACGTGTACAGCTGTGAGTATGAGGACAGCATGGGGAAACGGAAGGGCTTGTTCAGGGGGATGACAAGATGAATCCGGGGCTTCCCATTGCCGATAATGTTATGGACTTCGGGGCAATGCTGGCGGTTGGCATTATCGTGTCCGGCTTGTTTGATATGATGAGAGGGTTAAGAAGCGCTGTAAGGAAAAGCGGCGGCAATACACCGGCTGTTATTGTGCAGCTTCAGGACCTGTTTTTTGCGGTAGTTGCTTTTTTGTTTGTAGTCCTTGCAATATATAAAATAAATGACGGCATAGTGAGAAGCTACATCGTGTCCGGATTTTTTGCAGGGGTGCTGCTGTATTGGTTGCTTCTGGTGCGGGTCACCGAAAATGTTTTCAGGTGGATTTTTTACTTGCCCTTGTTAGTATTTAAGCAAATTTTTAGAGGAATGAAAGAGATTTTGGTAAAAACTGTAAAGATTTTCAAAACAATTTGTGTAAAAAATAAAAAAATTTCAGAGAAATCCGAAAAAATTTAAAAAAATATATTTACTAATTTTAGGCAATGATTTAAAATAAAGGCGTATAATTTTTACAAAAGACAAGGGGAAAAGTGATGCTGAAGCATATTTTGAATCTCAGAACTGTTTTGTTGGTGGCGGCACTGGTGGTTGTGATAGGTATTATCGTAGGTCAGCAGTCGCTTCTTGATGAGAAGATTAAAGAATACGGTGAGGCTGTCACCCGGAATGAAGAGGTCAATGACGAAAGAGAAGCGTTGGACCTTGAAAAAGAGGAAGCGGAATCCGGTGATAAAAAAGAGGACATTGCCAGAGAAGAGGGCTATGTAGATGATGATGAAATCGTATTTATTTACGATTGATACGATGAAGAATATATAGGGAAAATACGAAGTAAAATTTGCAGTTATTGACAGAGAAAATGAATCTCTGTATTTGGGGGAGGAAGCAGATAAGTATGGCAGAAGCCACAGAAATTATGACGGGAAAGGTGTTTAAGCTCGTTCAGTTTGGCGCCTTCGTAAGGCTTACGGACGGGTCATCCGGATTAGTACATATTTCAGAAATATCCGATGGGTACGTTCAGGAGGTAAAAGATTATCTGGAGGTCGGAATGGAGGTTAACGTCGTAATTCTTTCTACAGAGGCTGACGGCAGAAGAAAACTTTCCATAAAGAAAGCCAGTCCCCTTAAAAAACTCGTGAAGGAAGGTTCTGAAAGCGAGCCTGCTTCCGCAGAGGACAGAGAGGAAAAAAAGAAACGCAAGAAGCAGAATGCTATTGACAGGAATCAGCAAAGCGCCAGGTCTCTTTTTATGACACCGCCTGATGATGACGGAGACGCAGGGTTTGGTTCCGGAAGGTCTTTTGAGGACAAGCTTGCGAAATTTATGAAAGACAGCGAGGAGCGCCAGATAGACGTGAAGCGCCAGACGGACAATAAACGCGGCGGCGGATACGTGAGAAAAGGTTAAAGCACTTTCTCTGCTGACAGGAGTTTTTGCTTAAAATGCATAACAGTTTTGTTGCTGAAGAATTTATTAAATTAATGATGTTGTCTATGCAAGGCGATACCGGCTTTGTACCTGCAAGGAACGGTGCCTGCCTGTGTAAACAGGAATTTGCCGCCCTTTATACCGTTGAGGCTGTTGTGGTTACCTCTTCCGGCTTGGGGCGGTTTCGTACATTGCTGGAGGATGCTGCGGAAAATAGCCGTTACGATGAAAACAACAGAAGGATAATGCGTACCTACGTTGTGATTCCCGTAGAGGAACAGGAGGACGGCCTGTACTCCCACATTTCCGGAGAAGCATTTACGGAAGAACTGAAAGAAACTAAAAAAATATGTGATAGCAACGGCTTTTTGTGCGAGATAGCGGTGGCTGATTTTATTAACGGAGATTGTCACGTTATCGGCGGAAAGAGACTGGGAAATAAAACCGTGCAGAGATCCATTGAGACCTTTATTTCCGAAAACGCAGACACCTCTGAGGGAGAAGAGACTACGGTAGAGGAAAAGCTTGCCAGACAGCGTGAAAAAATCAGGGCGGAGAGAAGGCAGGTCGGAATTATCCGGGAAAAAAGACTTTTTGACCCTGGGGTTGCTCTGATAATTATTAACGTTGCGATTTTTGTTATCGGTTTTATCCTTGAAACAAAGCAAGGCTATGACCCCTTCGTAAAATGGGGTATACAGGACAACTACCTCATAAGGCAGGGCGAGGTGTGGAGACTTTTTACTTCAATGTTTTTGCACGCAGACGCAGCTCATCTGACGGGAAATATGCTGATGCTTTTGTACCTGGGGCGAATTACTTTGCGATATTACACAAATCGTGAGTTTTTCGGAATATATTTCGTTTCCGGCCTTGTGGGAAATATTCTTTCATTCTTTTTTACGGACTACCTGTCCTTGGGGGCATCCGGGGCGATAATGGGTCTTGGCGGCATGCTCATATACAGAATGTTTGCGGGAAAGAACGCGAAGCAGTTCAGACTTGCGGGAAATTACGCTGTAATGGCGATAATGGTGGCTTTTAACTTGTTTTACGGGTTGTTTGCCGTCGGAGAACAAATTGACAATTTCGGCCATTTCGGAGGCTTTTTCGGAGGCTTTGCGGTGGCGTGGTGTATTGAAAAGATAAGAAGCAGGAAAGAGAGGTCTGCGCAGTGAAGATAGGAATTATTAAGAACAAAAAGAAAGAGCAATGCGACTTTTACGCGGAGAAATTGGAACAGGCCTTTATTGCCCGGGGCGCAGAGGTTACCTGCGGCGAGCAGAGCGAAAAGGACAATGCTATATATGATTCTGCAGATATTATCATAAGCATCGGCGGTGACGGAACTTTTCTGAGAGTTGCCGCAAATACCATTGAGCGCCGTGTGCCTGTTTTCGGCTTCAATCTTGGGACGCTGGGCTTCCTCACTGAATTTGACAAGAATAACATTGACGAAACCGTTGAAAAGATAATAAAAGGCGACTATTCCATTGAGGAAAGACGTGTGCTGGCGGTGAGTATTTTATCTGAGGGCGGGGAGAAGAAGGAATTTCTCGGATATGCGCTTAACGACTGCGTTGTGTCAAGAGAAGTGCTCACGAACGTGGCGTATCTGAAATTGTTTATCAATGAAATTCCCGTGGATACATACCCTTGCGACGGCATTATCGTGGCTACACAGACAGGCTCTACTGCATACTCTCTTTCTGCAGGCGGTCCCGTTATCGAGCCCGGAAACGACGTGGTATTAATAACTCCGGTGGCATCTCATTCCATGGGAAGCCGTTCTATAGTTGCAAGACCGGAGAGCTCAGTGAAAATACAGCCTGTTGAAAAGAACAAGAGCATGTGCGTGATTCTTGACGGACACCTGAGCAGAAGTCTTAAACACGGCGACGTGGTGTGCTGTGAGAACACAGATCGCAAGGTGCGTATCGTACGAATTGATCCGCCAAACTTCTACACCACGGTTACCACAAAGCTTTTTGACAGAGGAAATTCTGCAAGGGAGCAGAAGGATTAAAGGAAAGATAGTATGTTAGAATCTCTTACCATAAAAAATACTGCCATAATAGACCGGCTTACCGTAAATTTCGGAAGCGGAATGAACTGTCTCACAGGAGAGACCGGCGCAGGAAAATCAATAATTATAGACTCAATATGTTGCCTTCTGGGAGAACGTGTATCCAGGGAGAACATAAGACGGGGCTGTGACAGCGCCTCGGTGCAGGGACTTTTTAATATTGAAAGCGGCCGCATAAATGAGCTTCTGGAGGAGATGGGTGTAGAGGCCGAAGAGGACGGAACTCTGATACTTTTCAGGGAGTACACCGTGGCCGGAAAGAACACATGCCGCATTAACGGACAGGCGGTGACTCTTTCCATGCTTAAAAAAATCGGAGAGAGCCTGGTGGACGTGCACGGACAGCACGACAATCACTCGCTTCTGAGTCCGTCTACCCATCTTGGACTTCTTGACCTTTTCGCAGGAGATGAAATGCTTTTTGTAAAAGAGCGATTTCTGGAAAAGTATGCGGAGCTGAAGAAAATTGACGTTGAGCTTGAAAGCCTTAGCGGTGATCCTAAGAAAAGGGCGGCGACCATTGACCTTCTGACGTTTCAGGCGGAGGAGATTGAAAAGGCAGCGCTTAAAATCGGTGAGGACGAGGAGCTTGAAAAGCGTCGTCAGGTGCTTGCCAATGCGGAGAGGATTGCGGAGGCGCTGGAAAGCGCGTATTCCCTCATTAACGGTGAGGACGGTTATGGAGCAGGAAGCTCTTCGGTAACTGACATTATCGGCGAAATTATATCAAAACTTGAAATTATTTCTGAATATAATGAATCATATAAAGAAATTTTGTCTAAAATAAATGAGGCGTCATATTTGCTTGAAGATGCGTCAAAGGAACTGAGAACGGAGAAGGAAGAGGCTGTTTTTGATCCTCAGGAGGTTTCTGAGATAGACAGCCGCCTTGATGAAATTTATAAATTAAAAAGGAAGTACGGCGACAATATCGAGGATATTATTGCTTTTGCCGAAAATGCCGGGGCGGAGCTTGCGCGTCTTGAATCAAGTGAAGAGCTTTGCAGGGAACTAACTCAGAGAAAAAACAAAACTGCCCGGGAATTAAGGGCGTTGGCGGCAGAGATGCACACCTTAAGGGTTGAGGCGGTGGAAAAGCTTGAGGGCGGTATTCACAGCGCCCTTGAGGATATGGAGATGGGCAGAGTGCGTTTTCAGGTGAGTCTTGAATATGACTCTGAGGGAAAGCTTACGAAAAACGGCCTTGACAGCGGAGAGTTTATGATATGTACGAATCCGGGCGAGTCCTTCAAGCCTTTGTCGAAAATTGCTTCCGGCGGAGAGCTTTCAAGGATAATGCTTGCGGTGAAGTCAGTCCTTGCGGATATTGACGAAATGCCGGTACTTATTTTTGACGAGATTGACACCGGAATAAGCGGTTATGCAGCCACAAAGGTTGCGGAAAAGTTTAAGAGCATTGCCGTTTCCCATCAGGTGATATGCGTGTCACATCTGGCGCAGATTGCCGCTATTGCTGACGAGAACATATTTATCAGCAAGGAGTACATAGGCGACGGTGTTTCCACGAAGGCGGCGCTTCTTGATGAGGAAGAGAAAATACGAGAGGTGAGCAGGCTTCTGGACGGCGGAGATTACTCCGAGGTTACGAAAAAACACGCAGAGGCGCTTATCGCCAGAATGCGCAACGTATAAAAAATAACATTTTTCGACAGAAAATTAATTACAGTATATCGCAAGATTTTTTGAACAAAATACATATCGACTGAAAAACTTTTAAAAGCGGGGGAGGTTTGTGATTTGGGCAAAAAAAGCGGTATAACAAAATTTTTATTATTTATATTGGCGGCAGGTCTTGTGATTTCCGGCCCCGTAAGCGGCGGAGTGACAGCCGTTGCCGCAAAAAGCACAGGGGAGATTTCGCAGAATATTCCTGACAAGGTTCTGGTGTGCGGCTTTCCTATCGGTATGAGGCTTGAGACCACCGGTCTTCTGGTAACAGGGTACAAGGCTTTCCTGTCAGAAAGTGAAGAGTATGTCAGTCCTGCAAAAAATGCAGAGATAATGATAGGCGACAAAATATTGGAAATTGACGGAATAAAAGTATCAACCGGGGACGAGATGCAGTCCGCGCTTTCAAGGTGTCGTGGCGGCGAATGCCTTGTTCTCACCGAACGGGGCAATGAAACCATTGAAAGAAGGGTAAAGCCTGAACGGGACTTTGAAACCGGCGAGTTTCGGATTGGCGTCTGGGTCAAGGAACGGAGCGCAGGCATAGGAACGTTGACCTTTTACGATGACGACTCCGGCTTTTTCGGAGCACTTGGCCACGGTATCAGCGACAATTCCACCCACTGCTTGTTTCCTGCAGAGGGCGGAGATATTTACTCTGCTGTGATCACAGGTGTAAACAAGGGCCTTGCCGGCAGCCCCGGTGAGTTAAGAGGGTATTTTCGTGAGGATATCGGAGGAATCGGGCACATTTCGGCAAATACCGATAATGGCGTTTACGGGTATCTTTATCCCGAAGGTGAAAATCTTTTCCAAGGCACGGAAATGAATGTTGACAAGGACAGGTCTGTTCACAAAGGCGATGCCTATATCATCACAACGGTAGACGACAACGGTCCTTGCAGGTTTTCGGTATCCATTGACAACGTTGACGTGGCACAGCAAGGAAACAAGGGTATTTCCCTTCATATAACGGACGAGAAATTGCTCTCGGTAACAGGAGGCATCGTTCAGGGCCTGAGCGGGTCGCCAATAATTCAGGATGACGAGCTCATCGGCGCTGTAACCCACGTGCTTATCAACGACCCGTCAAGAGGGTACGGCATATTTGTTGAGAATATGTTTGATGCGGCATAGTAATCGTAGGGCGGGGGCACTGCTCCCGTCTTTTAATTGGATAAGTTACGAAAAAATTGTGAAATGATTGTGCCGGTTTTGATGTATCAAACGAAATCCAGCTTGTTGGTGCACTTTCTTTAAGTCTAAGCACTTAAAAAATACTCTACAATGTGTTGACAGTGTGCGCATAATGTAGTATAATGCGCATAGAATAATAACGGAGGTGTTTTATATGGGGTCAACTAATTTGAATATTCGTACAGATAAGGATGTTAAGGCTCAGGCGGAAAAGATTTTTGATGCTCTGGGGCTTAATATGACTACTGCTATTAATATTTTTTTAAGGCAGGCCATCAGAGAGAACGGAATTCCTTTTGAAATAAAACTGAATGTTCCTAACGAGATTACAGCTGCCGCTATCCGTGAGGGAAGAAGTATTGCCCATGACAGGAACGCAATCGGCTATGATAATATGGATGATTTAAAGGCGGCGCTTGACGCATGAAGTACGAAGTAAGGTTTACAACACAGTTTAAAAAGGACTTAAAACTTGCGAAGAAGCAGGGGAAGGACACAGAGAAACTTTTTGCAGTCATTGAAAAATTAGCGAATGGAGAGCAGCTTGAAGAAAAATATCGTGATCATGATCTGATCGGTAATTATAAGGGTTGCAGAGAATGTCATATCGAACCGGATTGGTTGCTTGTATACGAAGTTATTGACGATGTCCTTGTGTTGATGCTGTATCGAGTTGGCAGTCATTCGGATTTGTTTCGTTAAATTAAAACACAGTTCTTTTGTTAAAAAGGCTGTGTTTTTTTTGTGTGTTTTACAGAAATTGCAGAGATGGAAAAATTATTGAAGTTCTTGCATATTGACTGATATTTGTCCTTGTGGTAAAATTAATCGAATAATGCGTTAATGTGCGCTTCGTCGAGAAGCGATATAAAGAAAAGACATAAATAATGCAAATTAAAAAAGACAGGAGAGAAAAAATGTTTAATTTCAAAAGAATATTGTCTCTTATTTTAGCGGTGGCAATGGTTGCTTCTATGGCGGCTATGTTTACCTCCTGCGGCGACGAGAAGAAAGAAGGCGGCGATTCTACGAACGCTACAGTTGCCCCCGGTGGTGATCCTACACCCGTGCCCGGAGAGAAAACTACATACACCGTAAGTGTAAAGGCGCTCAGCGGCATGGCTTTGTCAGACCTTGATATCTACGTTTATGCAGATGACACATTGACTGATATGGTAAACGTAGGAAAGACCGATGCAAATGGTCTTGCCAATATTGAGCTCCCTGCGAAAGAGGGCTATGCCATTACCGTTAACGGTGCTCCTGCAGGCTACGAGGTAAAGGAAAGCTATTCATTTACCGGAACAACTGCAGTGATTACACTTGCTTCCTCTGTTATCAAGGACAAGGATCTTTCAAACGTTACACTGGGCCTTGGTGACATTATGGTTGACTTTACTGTGGAGACTTCCGACGGCGAAAGCTTTACTCTCTCTGAAGTTCTTAAAGAGAAAAAAATGGTAATGCTTAACTTCTGGTACACCACCTGTTCATGGTGTCTCAAGGAGTTCCCCTTTATGGAAGAGGCATACCAGATGTACGGTGACGACGTAGAGATTATTGCACTTAACCCAATGAATGAGGGAAATAAGATTGCAGGCTTTAAGCAAGAGATGGGCTTGTCATTCCCTATGGCCTCCTGTCCTACAGTGTGGTCAAATACCTTCGGAATTCAGGGTTATCCTACCTCCGTTGTGGTTGACCGTTACGGTGTGATCTGTCTGATTGAGTCAGGCGGTATCACCAGTCTCAGACCTTTTACCAGTGTTTTTGAGCATTTCTCTGCAGTAGAATACGAGCAGAAAATTTGTGAAGGCGGAATCGGAGACCTTATCAGCGCTGTTAAGCCTAACGTTACAATGGAAAGCTCTGACAAGATTGCCGGAGTAATTAACGGCGGTGACATTGAGGTTACTTATCGTCCTGAGACTGAGGGCGAGGATGCAGAGTATTCCTGGCCTTTCGTAATTACAGATAAGAACGGAACTGCTTGTATCAAGGCTTCCAACAGCCAGATCGAGGGCTCTTATGCCATTATGTATGCGGACGTTACCTTGAAAAAAGGACAGGCAGTGGGAATTGATTATCTTATTTCTTCCGAAAAGGGCGCTGATGTAATGCACGTTATCGTAAATGACGAGGCTATATATCAGATCTCCGGTGTTTCAGAGAAGGAAGAGTGGAAGTCCTGCTACCCTGTTGTTGCAGAAGAGGACGGCACTTATGAGATCGCTTTCTGTTACATAAAGGATGATGACATTAACGAGGGAGAGGATACGGTATATCTTAAAAATATTCGTGTTGTTTCACCTGAGGACATTGATACTGAAACTTATTTGCCAAAGGAAGCCGCTACCTCTGAGGACGGCGATACCTTTGAGTATGCTGAGATATTCTTAAATGACAAAGACGGCTACTATCACGTAGGCTCTGAGAACGGTCCTTTGCTTCTGGCAGGTCTTACAGCATCTACACAGTTCAGCGAAGAGAATACTCTCTTTGACATTGTGTATAACTCAACGCACAAGATTGACGGTGTTCTTCTTTATGATGCGATGCTGGAGTATTTTACACACGGTTCAAACTCAAAGTTCACAGGGTATTGTACCGTTAATGAAGAACTCGCGGATTTCCTTAAGGTTGTTGACGAGATTGCCGGCTTTGACTCTGAGGACAAGAACGAGTGGCTTAAGGCGTGCCGTTACTACGATGCTTACGGAACAGGCGGAAAGCAGCTTGAGGATCCCATAAAGGGTCTTGCTCCCTTCAGCGCCTACAAGGCTACAGAAGGAAAAAATCAGTCAAATAACTATTTTTATTACGACAGAGTTATTATGCCGAGAGGTTTGGTGTCTGAGTTCGTTCCTTCAAAATCCGGTGTGTACAGAATAACTTCAAGCAATGAGTCACAGCATGGTGTTGACGGCTGGATATTCACCGCAGAGAGAGAAGAGCTTCTTGTGTACGAAGCCGACGAGAGAATGTTCAATGAAGAGGGCGAGGTTTCCATGGTATACTATATGGAAGCAGGTACACCCTACTATATTGACATTGCTTTCTGGGATGTGTATGAAGTTGGTTATATTTACTTTGACATTGAATATGTCGCTCCCACTTATGAGCTTTTCCGTGTGTGCTCTCCCGGACCTTTTACATCTCCCGATGAGGACTTTTCCTACATTATCGCAGGCGGTATAAAGGCTGTGCTTAAGAGCGACGGATATTATTATGAGGACCTTGGCAAGGATGAAAGCGGAAATCAGAGATACGGAAGTCTCATTTATGCAGACTTTACCGGCGTAACCTTGTTCAGTAACCCTATTACCACCGTTAACGTATACGATGATAACGGAAATGTAAAGCTTGATGAAAGCGGAAACCCCGTCAAGATAAAGGGTATGATAGAGATGGGCGGTTTTGATTTTTCAAAGACTGAAAATGACCTTTATATTGTGGGAATTCTTAATAAAAACGGCGGAGATACCGAGGCAACAGAGCTTGAACTTAAGTCTCTTTGGGGCGAGGATTACGATGCAAATGTATTGGAATATAAAGTAGCTGATATTTTTGCAGGAAAGTATCACGGCGACGGTGAGGATTGTACCGAAGAAATAAAGGGCTATCTTAACAAGATGCAGAATTCTCCTGAGGAGAGAAAGGGCTGTGTTCCCGTTGATAAGAGACTTGCAGAAATTCTCCAGATGCTTATGGACAAATACACATTTGAAAATGTTGACCAGTCCTGGCTCAAGGTTTGCTTCTATTACGATTATCTCGGTCCTGACGCAAACAGATAATATTATTTGAATGTAAAAATGCCGAGGTTGCGGTCTCTGAAACTGTAACTTCGGCATTATAAGAAAGAGGGTATAATTGTGAAAATTATTAAAAATTTAGGTGTTATGCTTCTTGCTTTGTCCATTCTTTGTACAGGTGTATTCTTTACAGCCTGCAAGAAGGGAGACAGCGCTGATTCCGGAAAAAACACAGCGGGAACAGGTGATCTTAATACCGCAGATCCAAATAAGGCATTGTACAGCGTTGCGGTAAAGGATGCGGTAGGAAACCCTTATACGGAAGGTGTTATCGTAAAGTTTATGAAAGACGGAGCACAGGCTGCTATGCAAAACGTAAACGACAAGGGTGTGGCAGAGAAGCTCCTGGAAAAAGGAGACTACACTGTGGAATTGATGCTTACATCTGACGAAGAGCTTTATTATGACAAAAGCAATCTTTCTCTTTCTGCAGAAAAGCTTGAACTTGAAATAATTATGGCAAAGACCGTTAGCGGAGAGCCTGAGTCGTTGTTTGCTTATTCAATACTTGATGAAACAAGTAAGGATCATAACGCATATAGCGTAGGTGTTGGCTCAAACTACGTAACATTGACTGCAGGAGAGCGTAACTATTTTATTTTTACACCTTCTGAGGCCGGAAAATATGAGTTTTCTTTTACAGGCGCAGAGGGAGTGATTGGTTATTACGGAGCTCCTCACTTCGTGCAACAGTTTTCTTCGGAAGAGCCCGTTGACGGAAAGTTTGCAGTCTCTATTAAGGAGTCAATGATAAGCTCTGATTCAGCATCAGGTACTACTCGTCTTGTAATCGGCGTTGATGCAGGAGCGGATGTGACAGGGGGATTTCTTTCTATTATCAGAATCGGTGACCCTGATTGGTCGGTTGATGATGAGCCTTGGACAGTTTATCCTTCTCCGGACGGCGTTGATGCATATAAATTGCCTGCAGACAGCGAACTGAAGGAATTTGACCTTACAGCGGAATATACTTTGGTGCTTAATAATACTGACGGATATTATCATCTTGACAGTGAAAACGGCCCGTTGGTGCTGGTGAGACTTTCTGAGGATTCAAAATACATTGCATCCTTTAAAACGATTCTTGACACTATAGGAGTAAACAAGTATTTTTATGATGAGAACGGCAAGTTTGTAAAGAAAGAAAATTACAGCGACGCGCTTTTGGCATACATTGCCCTTGCGGATGAGGAGAGCGGCGTTTACCCCTTAAATGAGGACCTGAAATACATTATTCAGCAATACGGCGACCACATGGGCTGGTGGGATGAAAACAGGGCAAACGGCGGCAACTACCTTTTTGTAGATGAAAGCGGCGCCAAGATAACCGGAATAAATCACGAGCTTGCATGGCTTCTGATGTGCTGTTATACACCTTCTGCAGGCCCTGTAGTTGACAATGGAACGTCTGCGCCTACACAGACCGCGCCTCCTACGGATAAGCCTGTATCAGGAACAACAAGCACTCCTACGTCTACTCCTACTGCAAAGCCTACAACATCAAGCAAGCCTACTTCTACCGCTACTGCAGCGCCTACGGAGAAGCCTGCAGATATTCCTGCAGTACCTTCCAACAAGGGTGAGCCTATTGAAATCGGCGGTGTCCTGGAATTTGATGCAGAGGTAAAAGCCGGTGAGGCAATGTGCTACAACGTTTACAGAGTTTCAGGCACGATACTTAAAATCAGCTCGGCAGATGCTTACGTAACGTATAACCGCACGACCTACAAGGCGAAAAACGGTGTTGTAGAGATACCTGTAACGTCAGAGGGCATGAATACTCCTGTATATCTTGAAATAGGAAATGCTTCAAAGTCAGACAAGACGTTCAAGGTTACTTTCAGTTATCCTATCGGTACGTATTCAAATCCTTATGATATGGAGCTGAAACAGTTTACGGTGCACTCAGAAGAGGGCAATGAGCAAGGCGTTTATTATCGTTACGTTGCATCAAAATCAGGAGTTCTTACTCTTGAATTAAAAGGTATATCACCCTCCGGCACAGATTGCGACATAATGCTCTACAATCTCAATACGTACAAGACGGTAAGCCTTGAAGAGGACAACGCATCATCTACCAAGGTTTCAATCGAGGTCAATGCAGGTGATGAGATCCAGATAACCTTCGGTGTTCTCAGAAACAACGAAAACAAGATTCCTGAGGCTGATATTACCGCCAAGGCAAGCCTTGCCTAAAAAGACATTGAAAGTTTTATTAAAATATGTTACATTCAATGAGTACAAAATTTCAGGAGGTTATTTCATAATGAAAAATATAAAGAAAATTTTTGCGTTAATAATGGCAGTTTGCCTTATGCTTTGTCTCTGCGCTTGCGGAGAAGATACCGAGGGCACAAAGGAGCCTGCTGCAGAAGCTACACAGGCGGCCACCGACGTTGCTACCGAAGTTGCTACCGAAGTTCCCTCTGAGGAGCCTACAGCGGAGCCTTTCAGCTACAAGATAAAGCTTGTTGACGAGGCTGGCAATCCTTTTGCAGGTGTAATGGTACAGCTTTGCAAGGATACTTGTATGCCTATGCTTACCGATGAAAACGGCGTGGCTTCTTTTGTGAAAGAAGAGTCTGACGGTTACAAGGGTGCTGTTACAGTGCTTCCCGAGGGCTACGACCACATTATGGAAAACGTTGACGAGGTGGTAGAAGAGGGCGGTGTGACCGTATATTACTACTACTTCGAGGATGGCTCAAACGAGCTTACCATTACGTTGAAGAAGGCAGCATAATAATTTGTTAATAAGTCAATACGTAACAAGAAACTCCGCAACGGCGCTGTGCTGTTGCGGAGTGTTTTTTATCCTTCAAAGACATCATAGGAGGACAAAATGTGTTTTCCTACGGCGTACATATATTTTTCAAGCTCTTGCTGAAGCTCAAGGGGCGCATTCAGAAGTCGTGTGTCCCCGGGAAACTCTTTGCGGCATCCAAGCCAATATTGGTCCGGCCTCAGGCACGTTCCCGCCTCAAAGGTAAAGGGACCTTTAAAACCGATATCAATAAGGGCGTTCATTACGGCATCCATATTGACGGTGCCGAAAAAGGGGATAATGTGCTGGTCTTTTTCACCCATATTGTCGTTAATGTGTACAGCATAGAGGTCGTCGCCTATGGCAAGGAGCTCCTCGTATTGGCCGCCTTCAATATTGCCGTGGCCCGTGTCCCAACAGGAGTGAAACAGGGGGTGGTTTACAAAGTCTGAAAACTCACGCATATCTCTGCCGTTTTTCGGTGAGTACCAGGGGAGGTTAGGTGTGGCGGTGTTTTCGTGGAGAACATTTACGTTGTGCCTTTCCATAAGGGGGAAAAGTTTCTCAAAAAAGGACTTGTTCTGTACCGACCATTCTTCTTTCGATAAGGGCTTTTTCCAACCCGGGTGCACCACAAGGTTCGGTATTTCAAGAAAACCGCAAATCTCAATGGCACGGGTCATCAGCTCCAGGGACCTTTGAAAGTCATATTCACTTGCCAAGGGGTTGATATTAGGGGCATGGGACTGAACGAACTCAATGCCGTTGTCCGAAGCGTAATTTTTAAGCTCTGAGGCTGTGTTTTTCCAGTTTTCCAAAAGCAACAGGGAATCATTCTCTTTCACGGTGTAAAGGCTAAGATCGACAAATCTGAAGCCTGCCTGATGCACGTTCTTTACGCAGTCAATATAACTTCCGCAAAATCGTTCAAAATCACTGGTTGTGGTGGCTAATTTCATAATGGTAGTCCTTTCGGTGTGTTATAAATTTTATAACATAAAAGGGCTGAAAAGTAAAGTTTGTTGGGAAATTTGTAAAAATGTGCAAAATCAGCAATAAAAACTCGTAAAAATGTGTAAAAAACGTATTGAAAAGTGCGTAAAATGTGTAAAATATGTATTGAAAAGTGCGTAAAAATGTGTTAATGTGTGGTTAAGTATGATTAGGAGGCGAAATTAATGAAGAGGAATGCTATTGAGTCACTGATTAAGTGGAAAGCGGATTGTGAGAGAAAACCGATGGTTTTAAAGGGTGCTCGTCAAGTGGGAAAGACATGGCTTATGAAAGAGTTTGGAAAAAACTACTACGACGATTACGTTTATTTTAACTTTGATGAAGAAGATTCTTTAAATTCAATTTTTAAACATAATAAAAATCCATACAGAATTTTAGAATTGCTTTCTATGCTTGCAGGAAAAAAGATTTTGCCCGAAAAGACTCTCGTTATTTTTGATGAGATACAGGAGTGTCCTGAAGCATTAAACTGTTTGAAATATTTTAAAGAAAATGCTAACGAGTATCACATAATAACAGCCGGTAGTTTATTGGGAACGCTTCTGGCTCAACCCAAGTCATACCCTGTGGGAATGGTAAATATTTTGAATATTTATCCTCTCTCTTTTGACGAGTTTCTTAATGCAGTAGATGAGTCGCTTTTCTTGTATTATAAAAGCATTACGAGGGAACAGGTTATAGAGGAAATATTTCACAAAAGATTATTGGAAGCATACAACAATTATCTGATTATAGGAGGAATGCCTGAATGTGTGGATTCCTGGTTGAAATATAAGGATCCTGCAATGATTCTTAAAATTCAACGAGAATTAATTGAAGTTTATGAAAATGACTTTTCTAAACATAGCGGAAAGGTAAACAGCGGCAGAATCCTGATGGTTTTTCGTAGTATTGTTACTCAACTGGCTAAACCCAATGAAAAGTTTATATATGGTGCGGTGAGAGAAGGTGGCAGAGCGAGAGATTTTGAAGAAGCTATTGAGTGGTTGGTATCTGCCGGTATGTTGAATCGGGTATATAATGTTTCTAAATTAGAACATCCTGTTTCCGCCTTTGAAATAAGAGATCATTTTAAATTATTTGTTTTTGATACAGGTTTGCTGAAATATATGGCAGGTATTGACAATAGTGCAATATTATTAAAATCTGATTACCAGTTTAAAGGACCTCTTACAGAAAATTTTGTTTTGCAACAACTAAGCGGGCAGTTTGAGATTGCACCGAGATATTATTCCAATAGAAACGGAGAACTTGATTTTGTTCAGCAATACAAAACGGAGATCATTCCTATAGAGGTAAAAGCTGGAGAAGATAGGGCCGCTGCGTCTTTTAAAAAATATGTAAACGAAAAACAGCCCCTGTATGCTGTGCGTTTTTCAAAAAGAGGCTACAAGAAAGATGGAAATATAACAAATATGCCTCTTTATCTTGCAAGCAAAATGAAAGAACTACTATAAAAAACTGCATCTCCTTTTCAAAGGGAAATGCAGGGGGATTGCTTTTTCGTATTAATTTCTTATTTCATAAAGCTCTTATATGCTCTGTATGCCCAGTAGATGTCTGCCTTTGAGGCAAGCTCCAAGGGGGCGTGCATGTTGAAGAGGGGAACGCCGCAGTCGATTACTTCAATGCCCTTGTCGGCCATGAATTGTGCAATGGTTCCGCCGCCGCCTGCTTCAATCTTGCCCATTTCGTTGAGCTGCCATGCGATATTTTCGCTGTCGAAGCATTCTGTTACTTCGTAAACAAATTCTGCGGAAGCATCGCTGGTGCCTGACTTGCCGCGAGCGCCGGTGTATTTTTCAATGGCAATGCCGTGGCCTAAGAAGGCTGCATTTGACTTGTCGTACACTTCGGGGTATGAAGGGTCGAATGCCGCGGTAACGTCTGCAGAAAGCATTCTGGAAGCGTTTAAACAACGCTTTGTGAGCCACATTACGTCATTATCGGTGTAGAGGCTGCAAAGGAGGGATACAAAGTACTCCAGAGCATTGGAACGTGCGCCGGTGTTTCCTACGCTGCCGATCTCTTCCTTGTCTGCAAAGTAGCAAACCGCTGTCTTTTCGGGAGTTTTTTCAAGGTCCATAATGGCGCGAAGTTCAGTGTATGCGCAAATTCTGTCGTCGTGGCCGTAGGATGCAATCAGACCTCTGTCAAGACCGATGTCGCAAGCCTTGGCGGCAGGCACGATAACAAGCTCTGCACGGAGAAAATCCTTCTCGTCAATGCCGTATTCCTCAGCAAGATACGTGAGAATGTTCTGCTTCACTGTAAATGCCTTTTCGTCGATGTCCTTGTCCTCGGGCTCTTTTCCGGGGATAGTACCGATGATAACGCTCATCTGCTCTGCGTCCACAAAAGAAGCGGCAGTTTTGGTCATCTGATTGCTTGCAAGGTGGGGGAGAAGGTCTGAAATCATAAATTTCGGGTCAGAATCCTTTTCGCCGATGCAAACCTTAAGTGTGGTGCCGTCCTTCTTAATAACAACGCCGTGAAGCGCCAGAGGAATGGTGAGCCAGTGGTATTTCTTGATGCCGCCGTAATAGTGGGTCTTGAGGTAAGCGATATTTGTGTCCTCAAAAAGGGGAGCGGGCTTAAGGTCAAGACGGGGGCAATCAATGTGAGCGCCTACCAGATTGAAACCGTTTTCGGGAGCAGTGTTTCCGAGAACCGCAATAAAAAGCGAACGGTTTTTGTAATTATAATAAAGCTTTGTTCCGGGAACAGCCTTTGCCTTGTCTTTAAGTATTTCTTCAAAGTCAACGAAGCCTGCTGCTGTGAGAAGCTCGATAGCTGTGTCAACGGACTCTCTCTCTGTTTTGCTGTTGTCAAGGAAGGTCTTGTAGCCTTCGCAAAAAGCGAAAACCTCTGCCTTTGTTTCGTCGCTCATGGTCTTCCATGAGTTCTTGTTTGTAAATTCCAAAGATTCATCAAATTTTGCCATTGAAAAATCTCCTTTCGCTGTTCAATGTAATGTTTTATTAAATTTATCGTTAAGTAACGAATTATGCCTCAAGCAATTTTTCTGCGGAGCATATCTTTATACATACGCAGAGTACGCGGATTGCCTCGTAAAGCTCTTCAAGAGGGGGGAGCGTGGGGGCAATGCGGATGTTCCTGTCGCGAGGGTCCTTTCTGTAGGGGAAGGTTGCTCCTGCAGGAGTGAATTTTACGCCGCAGGCGTTGGCCATTGCAACGACCTTCGTTGCGCATCCGTCAAGAGTGTTTATGCTTACGAAGTAGCCGCCCTGAGGCTTGGTCCATTCAAGGATACCAAGGCCGCCAAGCTCTTCTTCCAGAACTTCCAGAACTGCGTTGAATTTAGGTCTCAGAATCTCGGCGTGCTTCTCCATGTGAGCCACAATCCCATCGTAATCTTTAAGGAAATTTGCGTGGCGAAGCTGGTTCAGCTTGTCATTGCCGATAGTCTGGGCGGTAATGTAAGAAAGGGAATATTTGATATTTTCTACAGATGATGCCAGAACTGCAATTCCGCTGCCGGGGAAGGTAATCTTCGACGTAGAGCCGAAAACGTATGCTCTGTTCGGGTTTCCTGCTTCTGCGCAAGCCTCGATAAGGTTCTTCTGTTTCGCAGGAGCGTCACCCAGATAGTGTACCGTGTAAGCATCGTCCCACATTATAGTGAAGTCGGGCGCGGCGCATTCCATGGATGCCAATTGGCATATCTTCTCGTCTGAATATACAACGCCGGAGGGGTTGCTGTACTTAGGAATTGACCACATACCCTTAACGGCAGGGTCTTTTACCAATTCCAGAACCTTTTCCATGTCGGGGCCGTCTTCCTGAAGCTCAACTGGGATCATCTCAATGCCCAGCTTTTCGCATATAAGGAAGTGGCGGTCGTAACCGGGCACGGGGCAGATAAATTTTACTTTATCAAGCTTTCCCCAGGGTGTTGAGTCAGCAGACGTACCGAAAACCATAAAACGCATAAGAGTGTCAAACATCATATTGAGGCTGGAATTTCCGCCCACGATAACGTTCTCAGGCTTCGTGCCCATCATATCCGCCATAAGCTTTTTTATTTCGGGAATACCGTCAAGCACTCCGTAGTTTCTGCACTCAGTTCCTGATGCCGCCTTTGCATTGCCAATGTATTTTTCACCAAGCAGGTCGTTTGAAAGGTCAAGCTGATTTGAGCCCGGCTTTCCTCTGGTCATATCGTAAGAAAGGTTTTTTTCAACAAGCTCTTGATAGCGCTTTTTTTCCTGCGCCAAAACTTCTTTTAACTCTTCTTTGGATAATTGTCTGTAATTCATCTTTATATATGCCTTTCTGTAATTGTTTCCATTTAAAGTATATCCATAATATTATACTAACAGTCCGCCTTTTCTGCAAGTGATTTTTTTAGGCGTGACAGGGCGTGTGACAGTGACCTGCTACGTTGTGACGCCTTATATCATAAGCAAGTCCGTAAATTGCTTTGCAAGTCTCGGAGACCTGCCGCCTCTTTCAAGGGCGAAACGCTCCGCCTGCATTTCCAGCTCCTCCTCCGGCATAGTGATGCCTTTTTGTTTTGCAAGCTCCTTTACTATGCAAAGATAGGAGGCCTTGTCCGGCTTGCTGAAGGTTATATGGATACCGAACCTGTCGGAAAGCGACATAAATTCCTGCACGGTGTCGTTGCGGTGTATATCGTCTCCCTCCCGGTCTGAAAATTTTTCTTTTATAATGTGCCGCCTGTTGCTGGTGGCATAGATTACTACGTTGCGGGACCTTGCGGATACAGAGCCCTCCAGCACCGCTTTAAGGGCATTGAAATTGTCGTCGTCGGATTGAAAAGAGAGGTCGTCAATGTAGAGAATAAATTTCAGCGGGTTAAGGGCGAGCCTGTCCAGAAGCTCCGGAATGTAGGTCAGTTGATTTTTTCTGAGCTCAATAACGCGGAGACCTTCTCTCCAAAGGGCGTTTGCCACCGCCTTTATTGCCGTGGATTTTCCAGTGCCTGCGTCACCCGTAAGAAGGACGTTGGCGGCAGGTTTACCGGAGAGAAGGGCAAGGGTATTGTCGTAGACTTTTCTGCGCTCCCTGTGGTATCCCACCAGGCTGTCCTCTGTCACGGGATCCGGATTCATTACCGGCGTTATGGCGCCGCTGTCGTCAAGATAAAACATGTGGTTTCCTGTGTAAATACCGTAACCGTACTTGCCTACGTTTTCACAGCGCCTCATGTATTCATCGCAAACGTTCTTGTCTCCTGAAGCAAAAGAGGGCGACGGACAATTAACGTCAAGACTCTCAAGGAGTATTTCGGGGGTAAGACGGGAAATATCGTTAAGGGTTGCAAGCTCGTTTCTTATACTTTGCTCAATATGCAGGGGAGGGGTCTTGCCGCGGCCGATAAGGCCCACGTACACGTTGTCGCTGTTTTCACAAAGGGTCATAATGTGGTCTCCTAAGAAACCGCCGTTTGCCTTATAAAGCTTTGAAACAAACTCCCCATAGCAAGACACTCCCTCAGAGGCAGAGCCTTTTTCGAGGGAGTCAAGATATCCAAGAAGGGATTGCAACACAGGGTCCTCCAAAAGATCACGGAGGACCGAAAGTGAAAGCAACCTCATTTTAAGGTTTGTTAAGTTTTTTAATTGTACTGAATTATTCAAATCGTTCAACTCTTATCCTGAATATGATAAATATTGTCGTTTATTGTCCCTTAGTTCAGCACAGCGCCGGAAGCACCGTCTGACACCAATGCGGCATAGCGCTTGAGATAGCCTGAAAGCTCCTTGGTTCTGGGAACAAAATTCTTCATTCTTTCATCAAGCTCTTCCTGAGGCACTTTAAGTTCAAGCTTATTTCCGGGAATATCTATTGAAATAATGTCGCCGTCTTTTACCACACCGATAAGACCGCCGCTGGCAGCCTCGGGAGAAACGTGTCCTATGCAAGCGCCTCTCGTTGCGCCGCTGAAACGGCCGTCGGTGATAAGGGCAACGCTGTTTCCAAGCCCCATACCCATAATTGCCGAGGTGGGGTTCAGCATCTCACGCATACCGGGTCCGCCTTTTGGACCTTCGTAACGAATTACCACCACGTCGCCGGGCTTTATTTTTCCTGCGTTAATGGCGCTCTGAGCATCCTCTTCGCAATCAAAGACCTTGGCAGGACCTTCGTGTACCAGCATTTCCGGAAGCACCGCGGAGCGCTTTACCACGCTGCCTCGGGGCGCCAAATTTCCTCGGAGCACTGCAATGCCGCCCGTCTTGCTGAAGGGTTCTTCCACAGGGCGTATTACTTCGTGATCAAGGTTGATACAGCCCTCAATATTTTCTCCGATAGTCTTGCCGGTAACGGTGAGACAGTCAAGCGACAGAAGCTTTTTCTTTGAAAGCTCGTTCATCACGGCGTATACACCGCCTGCCTCGTCAAGCTCCTCCATATACGTTCTGCCTGCAGGGGCAAGGTGGCAAAGATTAGGAGTCTTTTCACTTATCCTGTTTGCCACGTCAAGGTCGATGTCAATGCCGCACTCGTGGGCAATGGCGGGAAGGTGGAGCATACTGTTGGTGGAACAGCCAAGAGCCATATCCACGGTAAGTGCATTCATAAAGGCCTTTTCGGTCATAATGTCACGGGGACGGATGTTTTTCTTGATAAGATTCATTACCGCCATACCAGCGTGCTTGGCAAGCTCTATTCTGGCTGAGTAAACCGCAGGGATAGTGCCGTTGCCACGAAGTCCCATACCCAACGCCTCTGTGAGGCAGTTCATTGAGTTTGCGGTGTACATACCTGAACAGGAGCCGCAGGTGGGGCAGGTCTTGCACTCGTATTCGCGAAGCTTTTCCTCTGTAATCTTTCCTGCGGAATATGCGCCTACCGCTTCAAACATACTGGAAAGGCTGGTTTTCTTTCCGTCAACCTTTCCTGCCAGCATAGGGCCTCCGCTTACAAACACGGTAGGAACGTTGACCCTTGCCGCCGCCATAAGAAGGCCGGGCACGTTTTTGTCGCAGTTCGGCACCATTACAAGGCCGTCAAACCCGTGAGCCAGAGCCATTGCCTCGGTGGAATCCGCAATAAGGTCTCTTGTTACCAAGGAATATTTCATTCCGGTGTGACCCATTGCAATACCGTCGCATACCGCAATAGCAGGGAATACGATAGGCGTACCGCCTGCCATTGCAACGCCTAAGCGCACTGCTTCCACGATTTTATCAAGGTTCATGTGTCCGGGGACGATCTCGTTATAGGAGCTTACAATTCCGATAAGCGGTCTTGACTGTTCCTCCTCGGTAAGTCCCAGCGCGTGGAAAAGACTGCGGTGGGGCGCATTCTGACAACCGTCTACAATATTTTCTCTTGACATAATATTTCTCCTCAGTTGTTGATGAGCTTATCCTCGTCGCTCCAGCTGTACAGTTTTCTGACCTCTGCGCCAACGATTTCGGAAGGATGCTCTGACGCCAGCTTTCTCATAGCGTTAAAGTGTACCTGAGAGCCTGCCTCTGACATATCCAGCAAGAAGTCCTTGGCAAAAGAACCGTCCTGAATGTTCTTAAGGATCTGCTTCATTGCCTTCTTGGTGTCCTCTGTGATGATCTTTGGACCTGTAATATAGTCGCCGTACTCTGCGGTGTTGGAGATAGAATATCTCATTCCGGCAAAGCCGCTCTGATAAATAAGGTCAACGATAAGCTTCATCTCGTGGATACACTCAAAATAAGCGTTTCTGGGGTCGTAGCCTGCTTCAACCAGTGTCTCAAAGCCTGCCTGCATAAGAGCGCAAACACCGCCGCAAAGCACTGCCTGCTCACCGAAAAGATCTGTCTCAGTCTCAGTACGGAAGTTGGTCTCCAATACGCCTGCTCTTGCGCCGCCGATTCCCAAAGCATAAGCAAGTCCTATATCCCAGGCATCGCCGGTTGCGTCCTGCTCAACTGCAATGAGGCAGGGTACGCCTTTGCCCGCCTGATACTCGGAGCGAACCGTGTGGCCGGGGCCTTTGGGCGCAATCATAATAACGTTAACGTTCTTTGGAGGCTTGATACAGCCGAAGTGAATATTAAAACCGTGAGCAAATGCAAGTGTCTTGCCCTCTGTGAGGTTCGGCTCGATGCTCTCCTTGTAGAGCTTTGCCTGCTTTTCGTCGTTGATAAGGATCATTATCACATCAGCGGCCTTTGCAGCCTCTGCCGCAGTCATTACGGTAAGACCCTGACTTTCAGCCTTTGCCCAGCTCTTGCTGCCCTTGTAAAGGCCTACGATAACGTTGACGCCGCTCTCTTTAAGGTTAAGAGCGTGAGCGTGTCCCTGGGAGCCGTAGCCGATAATTGCCACGGTTTTTCCGTTAAGTTTATTAAGATCGCAATCCTGCTGATAAAAAATTCTTGCCATAAAAAATTCCTTCTTTCTTAAAATAAAATAAAATTAAA
>JAGAKK010000034.1 GCA_017625675.1 Clostridia bacterium
CAGGAACAACACACCATCCGACACCACGGGCGCAGTATACATACTTATCTCTTCGGTATTAAGGAAAACTCTCACTTTACTGTAATCCGTACTGGGAATATTAACGGAAGGAACCGCACCCAGCCCCTGGGTGGAATACTGGAAGGGAGTATTTCTTCCGCTGGTGGATACCTTGATATTATCCAGAACTATATATGTGTTGTTTTTAGTATAGCCGTTTTTCTTTTGAGTGTTTGTAGGATTCCCTTGGGTAACGCTAATATAAAGATTATCAATAGAGTATATCTCATCATTAAGCGTTGCAGCAGACGTAACGGTGCTTCCGTTACACAAAATGGAATAGTTTTTGCTTCCTCTCGTCATATTACAAACGATAGAATAAGTGCCTCCTTCAGAAAGTGTTTTAATCGATTTTCCCTTTGCATCACAAAGGCTTATTGACTCACCGGATCTCTTTACGGTAAAGAGTGAAAGAGTGATAATCTTGTTTCCCTCATAAGAAGGAGCCTTCGAAATCACCTGCGGAGTGAATACGTTAGCAAAACCACCGTCGACCTTTATATCAACGGAAAACGACATATTCTGATCCTGAGCCTCAACAGCCCACCATCTCATATCACATTTATTGACCATAAGCGCGCTGCTGCCTCCCGGTACCAGAGTTGACGAATTCGTTACCTGCACACGGCTGTCAGATGAAAGATAATCCGCTCCCATACCATATATATAAGTAGACGCAAAATCCGACGTTGCGGTCATCCCCTCATAGTTTACGTTTATGGGAGATACGGTGAAAACCGCCGCTCCTCCGGGCAATGGCTGTACGAGTATGCTAAGCACCAAAGTCAAAGACACAACCGCCGATAATATTTTTTTCTTCATATATGCACCTCAAAAAAAGTAAGAAGTCAGTTTTAATCTATCGCACGTTATTTTTCTGCACGTATTATAAAAGTATATTCAGCATTGCCGTGGCGGTCAATATGTTTATGTTGCTGTTGCCGCCTGCCTCTGCCGCCGCATCAAGAGGCGATTCCTCAAGAAGCGCTTCTCCTCTTATATGCATAAGCAACTCAGACACGTCCGTCGCGTTCAACTTTCCGTCGCAATTAACATCCCCCGCAACGATTATCGTGTAAGACGTTCCGTCTGACGTTGAAACAGTCATTCCCGTAGAGAGAACACTTCCCAGTGAAACTGCGGTAGCGCCGTTGTACACGGTAACATCTTCCTCCGAAAGGGAATTAAAGAACATATTGATTACGTCAGAAACCGTAGCACCTGCAGTTGCATTAACGACGTCATTTCCCGTTACCAATCCCTTTGAAACCGTACCATCCACGTACACGTCAGGATTTCCGGAAACGTTGTCGGAGGCCGCCGCATTTACGCAATAGGTCGCCTTCAATTTATTATTGGCCTCAATTAACATGTTGTGAAGCTCGCCGCCGTCAATCACCCAGGTGTATCCGTCATTGAAGCCTACTCGGTCGGAACGGAAGGTCCACCAATGGGTAAGCTGAACCCCTGTTGCTACTATCTCGTCAATATAGGCCTGAGCCTTTGTATAGTAATTTGCATCTGCCTCCGGTGTTACCAAAGGACTCGTCTCACCGCAATAAAAAGGTTTTCCCAGCCTCGTACATTCATCCTTGTACAGTTGCCAATTCATCACCACAGGAGTACCGTCATCAGCTGCGTAGGTGTACTCATCGGTAATGCCCATATTTATTCCGTAAGCGTGCATGCAGATAACGTCAAGCTTTTCATTTACAAGGGTGAGCGCCATAAGATGGTCCCAAAGGGTATCACGTGTCCAGTCAAGGGGCGCGCCGTTAAGCGATGCACAGAGCAGATGCCATTGAGCAGGCCTGAATGCGCTGTCGCCGCTGGTTACCATATGCTCCGGATCAATTGACCTTATCCTGTCTGCCACGTCGCCGTAGAAATTTGCCAGCTGCAAAAGCGAGCATCTGACCTTGCCCACTGCAGGACCTATGTCCGCTTCAAGGCTAAGCTCGTTGTTTACTTCCCACATAAGAACACTGTCGCGGTCTTTGTAGCGATTTATCACAAGGTCAATATAATCATAAACGTTTTGTCTTGACCTACTGTCAGGGTCTGCAATCAGGTCATATACCGTCTCAGTACTCTGCACCCAGCCTTCCCCTTCTATATAATCGCAGGCAAGAAGATTTTCCTCCGCAAGGCCAAGGCACACGTTAATTTTGATGCCGTACTTGTCGCAAAGGTCAAACACATCGTCCATCGCCTGAAAATAAACCGCCTGATGCTCTTCACTGTACATAAGATCTAAGTACGCCTGGGAGTGCATAAACACTCTTATTGACTTAAAGCCGGTCTCGCTGAGTTTTTTAACAGCAGTCTCCGCCGCAGAGTATTGAACATCCGCTGTAGGAAATTCATGATTATATACGTACCCTGCTATTACTTGATAAAACAAATCAAATTTATTGAAACTTATTTCATAATAAGGCTCGCCGTTCATATACAGCATACCGCCTATCGCCCTGAGAATGCCGTCGCTCATATACTTGCCGGTGGTCATTACGAATATTCTGTTTGCCTCGTCCCACCATACCTTTGCATGGGTCACAAGATTTATGAAATCGGGGGTAACGTGTATTCTGCCGTCAATCTTCACAGGACTTGCCGTAAGAGAAACTGTCTTGCCGTTAAGGGTAAGATAATTGCTCTCGCAATTTCCCTGGGCGATAATGTTTGTCCCTCGGATAACGAAGCTTCCGTCCGTGTAAAGGGTGTATTTCATGCCGAATTTCGTGGTAATTGAGAGCATGTCAAGGAACAGCACGCCGTCTGAAACCGTCGGAGCAGTGTACATTGAAATTTCGTCTTTATTGAGAAAAACTCTTACGTCGCTGTAATCGGGGATCGGCACGTTAACGGTAGGTATAGCGCCGGTGGCCTGGGTGGAGTACTGGAAAGGCCTGTCATATCCGCTGGTAGAAACCTTAATGTTATCAAGGACAATGTAAACAGTGTTCGCAGTATACCCCTTTCGGGTCTGGTAACTGGTAAGGGTCCCCTGAGCAACGTTAATATACAAGCTGTCAATGGAATATATCTCGTCTGCAAGAGGCGCTGATGATGAAACCGTTGACCCATTGCACAAAAGTGAGTATGTATTTTTTCCTCTCGTCATATTGCAGACAATAGAGTAAGTGCTTCCCTCTGAAAGCTTTTTAAGAGAAGTGCCGTTTGAATCGCAAAGATAAGCAGAGCTTCCTACCCTCTTTACCGTGAAGAGGTCAAGAGTGGTAAGGCCGTTGCCTGTAAATGAAGGAATTTTCGACACAACCTGAGGTGTGAAAACGTTGGCAAAGGCTGCATCGATTTTTATATCAACTGAAAAAGTGATGTTCCGGTCCTGAGCCTCAACGGTCCACCATCTCATATCGCACTTGTTTACGCAAAGCGCAGAACCACTGCCGCCGGGCACAAGGCTTGACGAAGTTGTGATCTTCACACGGCTGTCTGACGAAAGATAGCCTGCTCCCATGCCGTTTATGTAGGTAGACGCAAAATCCGAGGTTGCAGACAAACCTTCATAGTTTACGTTAATCTGGGAAATCGTATAAATCCCTGCCCCAACCGTAAGCGGCTGAATGACCATACAACATATCAATATCAGTGAAATTGCCACTGATAATATTTTTCTCTTCATATATGGACCCCTTCTTCACTTTGCAATTCATCTTAATTCACGAATCTAATTATGTATAATTCTACCACATATTTTACAACATTGCAAATCAAAAATGAGTCAGTGACCTGCCCCCAGACGCATCAGGGTGGCACATCGGTAGCGGTTTGAGTCAGGGGGCAGGTCACTGACTCATTGAAAATTCAAACTCATTGCTTTATTATAAAATTTATGGTATATTGCAAAGGACAAATCAATTGGAGGAATAGTTTTGCGAGTTACTGCATTGGTTGAAAACACAACAAAAGACAGAGCAATACTCCCCGAGCACGGGCTGAGCCTGTTTATAGAAACAGAAAAGCACAAAATCTTGTTTGACATGGGGCAGACAGATGTTTTTACAAAAAACGCTGAAAAGCTTGGAATTGACCTTTCTGAGGTCGATATTGCGGTGGTGTCCCACGGACACTACGACCACGGAGGCGGCCTTGAGAAATTTCTTGAAATAAATAAGAAAGCACCGGTATACATAAGTCGTTACGCCTTTGAGCCACATTTTAATGCAGAGGGAAAATACATTGGCCTTAACACTGACCTTGCCGTAAATGAAAGACTGATCCTTACAGGAGAAGAAACCTCTCTTGGCGACGGCCTTGTGCTGTTCTCCTGCAACGACAAGAAGCGCCCCCACTATATGGGAAGCTTCGGACTTGGCATGGAGCAGGACGGAGACGTGGTTCCGGATGATTTCAGACACGAACAGTACCTTTTGATTAATGAAAACGGCAAGAAAACACTTATCAGCGGTTGCTCTCACAAGGGAGTAATGGATATTGTAGATTGGTTTGAGCCGGACGTTCTGATCGGCGGCTTTCATTACTCGAAATTGCCGCTGGGAGATACTTTGAAAGAGTCGGCAATGTACCTTGACAAATTCAAGACAGAATATTTTATCTGTCACTGCACAGGAACAAGTCAATACGATTTTATGAAGGTATATATGAAGGATCTCAATTATTTTCATTGCGGTGACAGCATAGTGATATAATGAGTGATAGGTCGCATGTCACCCCTTAATACAAAAAATAAGAGCCTCGGGAAATTGATACAATCCCGAAGCTCTTTTTTCGTTATAGTTTTATTTCAATACTGTCCGTTAATTGAACTCTGCAATAAATGCAATCATAGGCACGCCTGCGCTGTTACACATATTGATATCTGTAGGGAAGAAATAAGATGTGTTGCCGTTGTAACGAACTGCATTAAAGTCCTCGCTGTGGCTTACCTTCACTGTGTATGCATCCTTTACGGTAACGCTTGAAGCAGCCACCCAGGCACCGTTTACCCTTACCTCAAAGCCCTTAGGAGCATTGCCGTCAATAGTCTTGAGGCCGCTGCCATAGTGAGTGAATACGATTTCCGCCTCTTTTTCTGCAGTTTTTACACCCTTTACAAATGCAGGGCCTGCTTTTTCATCAATGTCTGACTGCTCATAGTTGCTGTAGAAAATAGGAGTCATCATGTCAACCACACGTGTTGCCTGAGGCCACTTGATATAAGGGTGAATGTTGTTCCAGTGGGTCTTGTTGTTCCAGAGGTCTGATGATGCAGCCATAAAAAGGTTGGTAATCTTCGAGGTCTCTGTTCCGGTGTAGGTACGGATTTCGCCAAGGTCCATAAACATCCACTGCAACTGTCCCGTATACCCTGCCGGCTGTACGTATGTAGAAGGATACTCCAGAGAGAAAACAGGAAAATCGTGATAATTCTGATTAATTTTGTTACGATAATCGTCAATTACAACCTTGAGCTTGTCAACGTATACAGGAGCAAGTGTCTGAGGATAGCTGTCGCTTTCGCCCTGATACCAGATTATACCGCTGATAGTAAAGTTCATAAAAGGATTAAGACCATGATTGAAAAGATAACGTGTCTCGCGGCTTCCGTTGGAGCTTACCGCCATATATGCATTCAAAGAACTGTTGAGGCTGTCTGCATTTAATTCTTCTGCAACCTCAGGTGACATAAATGCCGCCAATGCCTGACCGCCCTCTGAGCACTCAATGATACCTACGGGAATCTCATTATTGGTCTTTGTAACAATCTGTTTCGCTGTATAATATCCGATAGCGCTGGCTACGCCTGAAACCTTTCTGGCAGACTCCCAGCCACGATTGTGAGGAACGTCCTTTGACAATGTCGTAGTCTTATTGGGAATATTCATAACGTCTGCATAATTGTTTCTGATAATGCGGATATTGTCGGTAGATTTGATTTTCATCAGGTCAACGAACTGCTTGAAATTATCGTCCTGCTTGCAGTTGTTCATATCCTCTGACACCTGCATTGCCGCATTTGACTGACCTATCACCATGAACACGTCGCCAACCATAACATCCTTGAAAACCACTTCGGAGGATGCGCCGTAAACCTTGAAATCAGAAGGATTTGCATCAGCAGGAAGTGTTCCGTCAAGAACGATAAGCCACTCGCCGTCTTTAATTTCGCAAGAGCCCTTAAGACCTTTGAATTCAGCGCACACGATCTTTCCGTTCTGAGATGCGTCTGCCCAGCCCCATACACGGATATACTCGTCTCTTTGTACTATCATATCGTCACTGAAAACCTTTGATACGGTAAAGCTCTCCGCCGTAGGAGTAACGTCCGCCGCTTTTTCAATAACCGGTGCAGTTCTCAAAGGGAGCTTCGTCTTATAATCGTCGGTAATGGCTGCATTTCCGATAACTACAGAATCATTCTTAGGATCCTCTGTACCGGGTTTTTGTTCCTTATCGCAACCGGATATCATTACCGAAAATGCCATAACTGCTGACAGTGAAAAGGCCAACAATTTCTTTGTTCTGAAAATCTTTTTCATTATTTAGAACCACCTTATCGTGTTTTTTATATCTTTGATTATATACCTAAACTCACGATAATGCAATAGCCACCGCATGCATTAGTATCACAAATTTGCACACGGCGGCCGTTCTTGTTATTTACCAATTATTCGATTAATAATACTTTTTCTTGCAGTTACGTTCCTGGATATCCTCAAGAATTTCTCCGAACCTCTGGAAATGCACTATCTCGCGCTCTCTGAGGAAACGAAGGGGCGCAATAACGTCAGGGTCATCAGCCATATTTATAAGATACTCATAGGTCTGCTTCGCCTTCTGCTCTGCCGCCATATTCTCCGTAAGGTCCGTTACAGGGTCACCCTTTGACTGGATGTACGCCGCAGTAAAAGGCACGCCTGCCGCGTTTGCAGGATACACGCCAACGCCATGCTCTACGTAGGAAGGATCATAGCCGCAGGCAATAAGCTCCTCACAGCTCACCCCTTTGAGAAGCTGGTGGCACATGGTGCCGATCATCTCCAGGTGGGCAAGTTCTTCCGTACCAATGTCGTTAAGGGCTCCCTTTGCAGCGCCTGTAGGCATTGTGAACTTCTGGCTGAGATAACGAAGAGATGCCGCAAGTTCTCCGTCTGCGCCGCCGTATTGGGTCAGAATTATCTTTGCCATACGAGGGTCCGGCTTTGTAATTTTAATAGGAAATTCAAGTTTCTTTTCATATAACCACATAAATCA
>JAGAKK010000035.1 GCA_017625675.1 Clostridia bacterium
AGAATGTTATTTTATTATTTCTGTCTGCCAAAAGCGCAAGCGTTGGCGTCTGTACTCTGCCAATATTCAAAGTCTTTTTATACAGGAGAGAAAAGAGCCTTGTAGCATTTATGCCTACAATCCAATCCGCCCATAATCTGCAGAGAGCAGAGTTATATAAATTCTCATACTCGCTGCCGTCTTTTAAGCTGTCAAAGCCCTCACGGATTGCAATTTCTTCCATAGAGGAAATCCACAATCTTTTAATAGGTTTCTTACAGCCAGCCTGATTATATACCAGCCGGAAGATTAGTTCACCCTCGCGTCCTGCGTCGCAAGCGTTTATAACCTCTGTAACATCTTTCTTGTGCATAAGGTCTTTTACAACCTTAAACTGTTTATTCTTATCACCGTTAATTTTGTATTTGAAATGCTCCGGGATAATGGGTAAATCCTCATACGCCCATTTTGCAAATCGGTTATCATAAGCGGAGGGCTCGGCAAGTGCTACAAGATGTCCGACGCACCAAGTAATGATATATCCGCCACCCTCAATATAGCCGTCTTTTTTACCGCTAATTCCAAGTGCTTTTGCAATAGAAAAAGCTACCGACGGTTTTTCGGCAATTACCAAACGCATTTTTTATTCCTCCGTTTCCTCGTCGTCAGTTTCGTCAAGCTCCGCATCTTCGGCGTCGTCCTCGTCGTATTCCTCAAACTCAAAATCTTCCAAGTCGTCAGCCTGTTCAAGTTTCTTTTTCGGTAGTACAACCTTGTAATAGTAAGCGCCTACGCCTGCCGCACCTGCAAGAAGCAGAATTACAACAAGAAAACCTGCATTGCCGCCTGATTCCTTTTCAGGCTCTTTTTCGGGTTCCTCCGGTTCCTGCGGCTCCGGCTCTTTCTGTTCGGGCTCGGTAACAGGTTTTTCTTCCGGTTTTTCTTCGCTTTCCTCTGCGAGAGCTTCGAGGTCGCTTTCATCAACAACATTCAGGAAATATACATTTTCGTTTTCTGCTGCGTGGTCGATTACGAAATAAAAAACATTTCCGTCTCTTGCAGTTACGGTTATAAACTGCAAATCTTCACTATCTGAAACGTCGTCCAAAAGGTCAGCGTTTCCTTTCGGGGTAAGAGTACGGTTATCTTCAATAACCGTTTCGGTGGTTGCTGTGGCTTCTGATTCTGCGCTAAACGCAAAAGCCGTCATGCCGGACAGTATAAAGGCGACGGAAAATACCGCCGCCATAATCTTAAATATTTTATTTTTTCTCATTGTTGCCGCCCTCCTGTGCGTGTTTCTGTTCGTGTGGTCTCTGTTCGCCTGTGGTTTCCGGTTTTTCTTTTTTATCGTTCTTTTCCAATTCCGCCTTGTAGGTATCAGGGAGAACAATATCACCCTTTGCGTAGGCTTTAAGAAATACAGTAAGCGTTTTCTGGTCGAGGTTTACGGTCTTAACCAATTTCACAATCTGTAAGTTTTCTTCCTCAATCTTCTGTGCTTCAAGTGTACGGATTTTCTTCTGCAATTCTGCAATTTTGGCTTTTGCAGCCGCAATATCCTTGTTAATCTTATCAATGGTTGCCATAGTAAAAATCACTCCTTGTAGTTTTATTGTTTTAATTAAGTCGCCCGTAGGCGTAAAAATGAGAGCTCCAATAACTGCTGTTTACACTTGCATATTGGATTGGGTTTCCGCAATGTATCATCATTCCGTTACCGACATAAATTCCAACGTGAGATACAGGGCTTCCGCTGTTGTATGTGCCCGTGAAGAAAATTATATCTCCCGGTTTTGCTTCCGCCGGTCTTACCGCAGTACATTGATTGAAAATGCCCTGTGCAGTAGTTCGGGACAGAGGATATACACCGGAATTTTTGAATACCCAGCATACAAAGCCGGAACAATCGAAAGAGGTTGACGGACTTGAGCCGCCCCATACATACGGATAGCCTAAATACTTTTCAGCTTCCGTTATGAGCTTTCTGAAAGTTTCGTCCGAAAGTGCCGCACTCGGTATTTCATAATCGTTATACGGACTCTGTGTAACATTGGAATAAATATCATCAGCAAACAGATAATCACGGTTTCCCTTGCTTGCAAGATAGATATTATAAAGCTCCTGCTGGTCTGCATTTAAGGTTGTTGTAAAACCGCTGTTTGTGAGAGTAACATTTAATATTTTATATGTGTAAGTGTTACCCTCGCTGTCTGTTCGCTGCTCGGTTGTTTCGGTAATTCTCAAATGGTATTGAGTATTAAAAAGAGCGTCAAGCTCGTCCTCAATCTC
>JAGAKK010000036.1 GCA_017625675.1 Clostridia bacterium
CAGCGGCAAGGCTTTGAATTAAGGCCTTGCCGCTGCTTTTTATCGGGTTTTATTATCGTTGTAATGAAACTATATTGTCATTTGGAAATCGTTGTTTTTGCCTTTTTTGAACGCTTTTCTTTCTTAACCGGGCGTTCCTTTTTCGCAGGCTTCGTTATCGGTGTGTCCTCTAAGTGTCTGATGCTGTAGAGGGTTGCCTCCCTGGCATCTGTAATTGACACGAAATCGGTTCTGTCGTGGGAATCGATTATTTGCTTTATCATTCCCAGCTGCTTGTTGTATACAACACTGATGAGCACGCTGACGTCACTTCCTGAGTACATACCCGTTCCGTCAAGCTTTGTAACGCCTCTGCCCAGCTTCTCCATAATATCCTTGCTTATCTCGTTGGGCTTGGAGGTGACAATGTACACCTGCTTTGCGTAGTTGACACCGGCCTCCACGATGTCAATGACCTTTGACGAAACGAAAGCCAGAATTACCGAATAAAGACCTGTGTTGATGCTTCTGTAGCAGATTGTGATAACAAGCAAAATCGTTGCATCAACGATCAATACCAGCTGGCCTAAAGAAAGCCATTTCATACTGTTCTGGAAAAGCTTTGCCAGAATGTCCGTGCCGCCGGTGGTTGCATTGCCGCGGAAGATCATGCCGTAGCCAAGGCCCATTAACGCGCCGCCTACGATAGCAAAAACGATTTTTTCGCACTCACCTGACTCAAGAATTTCGTGCACGTTGTAAAACTTTTCAATCTGTGGCGTGAAAATCTCAAAAAACTCTATGGCAATGGAGTAGACCGCCGTTCCCACGATGCTTCCCACAATGAACTTTCTGCCAAGCTTTATAAGTCCTGCAATAAAAAGAGGAATGTTAAGTGCCAGAACGGAAAGACCAACCGGGATAATGCCGTTTGACAGCTTGTAAAACAGGGCCGCAAGACCTGAAACACCGCCCGGCGCCATGTCAAGGGGAATGATAACTACCACAAGGGCAAAGGCGGTAATGGCAGAGCCCACGATAATGTAAAAAGAATCTTTCAAAAAATGCCAGAAATTTAACCAAAAATTTTTCATAGCAGGTTCTCCCTAATAAATCATTACATAAATACAATATTAATCTTTACAAAAAACGCAACTCCTAATCAGCCGAAGACCGTAAGAGTTGCGTGATTTTTTGTTTTTGCAAATCTTGACAAGTAATTATTCCTCGTCTTCAGACTCCCAGTTGTGATATACGTCGATAACGTCATCATTTTCCTCAAGTCCGTCAAGGAGCTTTTCAATCTGCATAAGCTGCTTTTCGTCGGTGAGGGTCTGATAGTTCTGAGGAATCATAGTAACCTCTGCAGTTTCAAAAACATAGCCCTTTGCTTCCAGAGCATCTCTTACTGCGGAGAAGTTTGAGGGCTCTGTAGTGATCTCAAAGCTTTCCTCTGTAGAAGTAAAATCGTCAGCGCCTGCATCAAGCACGTCCATCATAAGTGTTTCCTCGTCAATGGAGCCGTCGTTTTCCATAACGATAAGACCTTTCTTGTCGAACATAAAGGATACACAGCCTGTAGAGCCCATGTTTCCGCCGAATTTATCAAAAAGGTGACGAACGTCTGCAGCAGTTCTGTTTCTGTTGTCGGTAACGACTGATACGATAATGGCAACACCGCCGGGGCCGTATCCCTCGTACTGCATCTCTTCAATATTGTCGCTGCCGCCTTCGCCGCTGGCTTTCTTTATGCTTCGCTGAATATTGTCGTTAGGCATATTGGCTGCCTTAGCCTTGGCAATAACGTCCTTGAGCTTTGCATTGTTATCCGGGTTAGGGCCGCCGTCACGAACTGCAATCTGGATTTCTTTTCCAAGCTTCGTGAATACTTTTCCCTTTTGAGCGTCTGCCGCACCCTTTTTTCTCTTTATATTTGCCCATTTAGAATGTCCTGACACAAAAATAACCTCCGTTTTGTATATCATTATGTTGTTTACTTATAAAACACGCCAATAAATTATATTACATATTAAGATGAATTGCAAGAAAAGTGTTGAAATAAATTAGTTTTTTTTGTATTATGAGTGAGTCAGGTGGGTGACAGGGGGCAGGTCACTGTCACGTTTTTTTCATTGTGACAGGGGACGGGTGCCAAAATCTGACAATAAATGTTTTTGCTCCGCCCCTTGTCACGTGATAATTTTTGTGACAGTGACCTGCCCCCTGTCACACCCCCTGTCACACACCATTTATGAGGTATGTTTTATGGCAACGAAAGACCATCACATTACAATTGAAAAACAAGCAAGGGCTGAATTTACGGAGAAGCGCTCCCGCTTTATCGGAAGTGTCAGGCCTGTGAGTACCGAGCAGGAGGCCATTGCCTTCGTTAACGAGATTCGTTCGGAGTTCCCTGACGCAAGGCATAACGTGTATGCGTACAATGTTGTGTGTGACGGCGTCATGTCAAGGCGTTACTCTGATGACGGTGAGCCCCAGGGGACAGGCGGAATGCCGGTTCTTGACGTTCTCGTAAAGCAAAACATTGAAAATGCCGCAATCGTTGTGACAAGGTATTTCGGTGGGGTGCTCTTAGGGGCATCCGGTCTTGTGCGTGCCTACGGAAAGGCCGCGTCAATGGCAGTTTCGGAAGCAGGTCTTCTTAATATGAGGCTTTGCCGTGAGATAAATGCGCTGGTGGACTATTCCGCCTACGGAAAAATTCAGAAGGCGCTTGAGGAGTATAAATGCATAATAAAGCCGCCCGAATTCGGACTTGACGTCACCGTAAAGGTGATATTGCCTGAGCCCGAGGTCGAACGGCTTGTGAAAGATATTACAAATATTACATCAGGGCTTTGCGAGATAACGCTCGGGGACAAATCTTTTCAGAATATAGTATGAAAGGATCGCGCAACCGGTAGCAAGCAAAATACCGCCGATAATGTCAGTGGGGAAGTGGACGTAAACGTACATTCTTGAAAACGCTATAAGCGTTGCAAGTACGAGGGCCGCCGTTCCCCATTTTTTGTTGTAAAGAAAAATTGAAATGGCGCCGTTAAAGGAGCCGAGTGTGTGTCCCGAAGGGAAGGAGAAGTCGGAGGGCTTGCTTATTAAGAGCATGCTCTCCTTTATCATTGCAATGTCCTCGTGGGTGTATGGCCTTGCTCTTTGGAAAAGGTTTTTCATAATGAGATTTCCGAATATAAGGCCAAGGATCAATGCCAGACCCATATTGACGCCTATGCGCCTTGTTTTCTTGAAGAACAGGAGCACAACGGCAATGGCAATCCAGAGAATTCCGCCGTCGCCGAGATGTGTAATAAACGTAAAGAGTCCGTCACAGAATTTGCAACCAATAAGGTTTTGTATTCCGTCCAATATTCCGATCTCAAATTCAACCAGAGCTTCGTACATTGCGTCGATTTCCTTTCAGTTATTTATTGTAGGAATCTCTGAGACCTACAATGCTGTTAAACGTGTTTTCGTTCTTCGTGTCCATGCAGAAGTAACCCATACGTACAAACTGGAACTTGTCGCCGGGCTTCGCATCTTTAAGGGAGGGCTCCAGCTTACAGCCTGTGAGCTTCTTAAGAGAGTCGGGATTGAGATAGTCGTTGTACGTTTCGTTCTCGCCAATGCTTGAAAGGTCGGGAATAGTAAACAGTCTGTCGTACATCATAATGTCTGCCTCAATAGCGTGCTCTGTGCTTACCCAGTGGATAGTTCCCTTGACTTTTCTTCCGTCTGCAGGCATCTGATTTCTGGTTTCAAGGTCTGCTTCGCAAAGAATATTAATAATATTGCCCTCTGCATCCTTCTCAATGCCTGTGCACTTGACGATATATGCTCCCATAAGACGAACCTCGCCGCCGGGCTTAAGTCTGAAGAATTTTGAAACAGGGTTCTCCATAAAGTCTGAACGCTCAATGTAAACTTCTCTTGTGAAGGGGATTTCACGTGTGCCTGCCTCAGGGTCGTTGGGGTTGTTTGAAACCTCAAAGTACTCGCACTTGCCCTCGGGGTAGTTTGTGATAGTTACCTTTACGGGGTCTGTAACGGCAATTCTTCTCTGCGCCGTTGTGTTAAGCTCATCTCTGATGCAATGCTCAAGCATTTCAATATCTACAAGAGAATAAACCTTGGCAATGCCCGCATTTCTTACGAAGGTAAAGATAGAGGAAGGTGTATATCCTCTTCTTCTGAGACCGCAGATAGTAGGCATTCTGGGGTCGTCCCAACCGTCAACCGCGCCCGTTTCAACGAGGTGGCGGAGGTATCGCTTACTCATTACCGTATAGGTAACGTTAAGTCTTGCGAACTCTCTCTGCTTGGGAGGCGCTTCAAAGCCAATATTTTCAATTACCCAGTCGTAAAGGGGTCTGTGGTTTTCAAACTCCAAAGAACAAAGGGAGTGGGTGATGCCCTCCAGCGCGTCCTGAATGGGGTGCGCGTAGTCGTAGAGGGGATAGATGCACCACTTGTCGCCCTGGCGGTGGTGATGCTGATGACATACACGGTAAATGATGGGGTCACGCATATTAATGTTAGGCGAGGACATATCAATCTTCGCTCTCAACGTGCGTGTGCCGTCTTCAAACTCACCGTTTTTCATACGCTCAAAAAGGGCAAGGTTTTCCTCAACGCTTCTGTTTCTGTAAGGGCTGTCCTTTCCGGGCTGTGTAAGTGTGCCGCGGTATTCGCGGATTTCTTCTGCGGTAAGGTCGCAAACATAGGCCTTGCCGTCTTTTATAAGTTTAATTGCATACTCGTAACACTTGTCAAAGTAATCCGAGCCGTAGAACACGCCGCCTGTGGGGATTGCTCCAAGCCAGAGGAGGTCCTCGTAAATGGAGTTTACGTACTCTGTATCCTCTTTTTCAGGGTTTGTGTCATCGTAACGGAGGTTAAAAAGACCGCCGTATTTCTGCGCTGTGGAGGCGTTAATGAATATAGCCTTGGCGCTTCCTATATGAAGATATCCGTTAGGCTCAGGCGGAAATCTTGTGTGAATCTTCCTGGCAAAGCCTGCCTCGATATCTGCGTCAATGATGTCGTGAATAAAATTTGAAGCCACGTTGCTGAGGCTTTCGTTTACGTTTGCGTCTGCTGTTTCTGTGCTCATAAGCCTTAAACTCCTTAATTAAAGATAGACTACAATATTATAACTATATTTCGCCTTTTTGACAAGTAAAAAATGTTCAGAGTGAGTCAGGGGGCAGGTCACTGACTCAATTGACTCAGTTGGGGACGAGGGGAGTGGCTTATTTTTTAATTGACAATCAGTGAGGTTTTGGTAAAATGTTATTATCAAAGTGTTAGGAGAAAAAGCTTGATGCGTAAGAATATAATTGCAAGTAAAATAATATCGTTGGTTCTGGTGGTTGCTGTTGCCTTGCCGTCGTTGTTTTTTGATGTTTTAGGGCGTGGAATCTACGAAGAAGTTGAGGATACAGACTATTCAATTACATTTTATTGGGGCCCTTCGTACAAGGACTTTACCGATGCGGAAGTTACCAGAATGAAGGAAGCCGGCTTTGACGTTGCCACCATATACAATATGCCATGGGGAGATTACAGCTCGGAAAAACACGGTATTTATCAGATTTATGAGTGCGTAGAGAAGCTGCAGGCGCAGGGCCTTAATGCCTCCGTTAATGACGGAAGAATTTCAGGCCTTATCGACAAAAGCCGCCTTGATATAACCAGGGAAGAAATGGAGAAGCAAATCAGAAGGGTTAAAGAATATCTGAAGGACCGTGGGCTTGACAATATAACTGAATTTTATCTTGCCGATGAACCGCCCCTTGAATTGGCGCCTGTGCTTAAAGTGGCTGTAGAGCTTATGCGGGAGTATTTTCCTGACTGCACCACGTATATTAACTTGCTGCCCATATACGCCCATCCTGACGTTGTGGGAACATACAATTACGAGGAGTATGTGGAGACCTATGCAAGAGACGTAAATCCGGACTACCTATGCACAGATTATTATACCTTTGTGGCAGGCATGCCCAGAGTTTCTTACGCGGAGAACCTTGAAATTATTAAAAAATATGCTGAAAAATATGACATGGAAACAAGGTTTATCGTGCTCTGTTCACAGCATCTTGTGTATAAAAACGTGACAAGGCAGGAGATTTCATGGCAGGCAAATCTTTCGCTTCTGTACGGAAATAAACAACTGTCCTGGTTTACCTATTCACACCCTGACGAGGGTTATTACAACGAAATGATTGACAAGGACGGTAATGCCACTCAGCATTATTATGACATTCAGGCAGAAAACAAAGTAAATCGTGTTCTGGGCAATGCCCTGTACAATACCGACGTTGATCGCGTTTTCTCCGTTGGCGCAGGAATTCCGAAAATGGAGGAGTATTCTTCGTACGGAAAACTTGGCGAGATAATCTCGGGTAGCGGTATGTTTGTAAGTTTTTACGACAACGACTATTTTATGATGATGAGTAAATACAGCGACGGCGTTATAGAAAGCACTGTTACAGCAGACGCAATATCCGGCCTTCAATGGTGCAATCCGGAAACAAATCGCTGGGAGGGAATTGCAAGCTGTCCTTACGTGGACGGCGATACTGTGACTTTGACGGCAGGTCAGGCTGTACTTTTCAGAGCCGGATAATAGTTTAAAGTGTAGGTGGCTGTAAATGGACGTTAATGTAAAAAAATACTGCTTCCGTGATACCGATGATGCCGGCGATGCGGAATATGATATCGTTGGTGATGATTACAGAAGGCTTATAGGTTTTTGCTGTGATCATGCGGCGGTGTTTTCTGTTATTGCCACAAATGACAAAGCGTCGTTGTTTAAAAAAATTGCGCCCTATGAGATTAGCAAACCTGAAAATATAAAATATATACACGAACATTACGGTGATGCAAGTCTTGATATAAGATATTACAAGGTCTGTCCGCAACTTTACGATACTATTGTTTCAAATACTGATAATATATTCTGTTGGATAAACGGTTGGGGGTATTGTAACCCTGAAGACCCTGTTTTTTTCCGAAAAGACGGAAGCGTGTTGTTTGATTCTATTATACATGACGGAGAGTGCTCCTTGTACATTAAAGACGAGGACGCCGGTCACATTGTATGCAATCCGCTTTGGCAAGCTACACCCTGAATATTGTGTCAATTTTTTCTCCGTCATAATCTAATTTATCTCCCTTTAACTTATTCAATTTCAGAATGGACCTGTGGGAACTTTTGCGGTAATGTATCTCAGAAGAATGGGTGTTAAAAAAGTTTATGCAATCACCGCAGGGGACAACGTTAAGCGTGAAGAACTGGCAATAAAGCTGGGCGCAGACAAGGTATTTAACCTTACAAGAGAGGGGACTGCAGCTGTGACAAAGGCTCTGCAAGCCGAAAACGGAGGCCTTGGCGTAGACCTTTGCTTTGAGGCATCAGGCGCGCCGCAGGCTGTAGTTCAGGGTATGGATATTTTAAGGAACCGCGGTGTGTACCTCGTTCCCGGCCAGTACAGTGCGTCAGGCGGTATTGAGATTCAGCCCCAGTTGATTACCTTCAAGGCATTGCACATTATCGGCTCTTCCCAGTATTCAATGAGTGACGTGCATAAATATCTTGAATTCCTTGACAAGAATTCCGACCTGCATCCCATTATTGAAAAGCTTGGCACAAAATATAAAGTGGCGCAGATCAACGAGGCGATTGTTGATGCGAAGAGCGGAAATAATATAAAGACACTTTTGGTGAAATAACACTGTTGACGAAGCCGTGAAAATGGGATAAAATTTAATAAGAGTTATGTTGCCCCGCAGCAGAACTGCGGGGCTTTATTTTTTCAAACTCAGTGAGATTCAGGTAGAGAAAATACGATTATGAAGAACTTTGTTAAGCTTTTTAAAGCATTGAGAAAATATTACGTATATCTTGTTATTGCTATTGTGGGAATGGTGGTTGTGGCAGGGGCGCAGCTTTGTACGCCTATGGTTACCAGACGTCTGATAGGTATGATTACCGAGGGCCATCCGGACCTTGCGAAAAAGGCGCTTGTCCTTGGCTTGGTGCTTTTGGTGCTTTATGCATTGCAGGCTATCGGCCAGTTCTTTAAAAGTTATTTTTCCCACTATGCCGCGTGGAGCTTTATTGACGATTTCAGGTGCAAGCTGTACAGCCATATTCAGGGGATGTCTATGGGCTTTTTCCATGACAAGCAGACAGGTCAGCTTATGTCACGAATTACCGCTGATACGTCGAATCTGGAGCCTCTTATTGCACATGCGTTGCCGGATCTTCTGGTGAACTGCGGAATTTTTGTGGGAAGCGCAGTCATATTGTTTTTTATTAACGTGAAGCTGGCGCTGTTTACGGTTATTACCATTCCGCTTACACTTGTATTCGTGTGGATATATTCCACCCGGGTGAGGCCGCTTTTTAAGCGTTCCCACGAGAAGATGGGGGAACTCAATGCGGTTTTGCAGGATAAGCTTTCCGGTATGAAGGAAGTGCAGGTTTTTAACAAGCAGGAGGAGGCTCTTTCTGAGGTAAGGGCTACTTCGGGCGAACACAGAAAGTCTATATTGGGCGCACTTAAAAGAGGCGCAGTGTTCAACCCGTTAATACTTTTTACCAACAATATCGGCCTTGTAATCGTTATGATTGCAGGCGGTGCGCTGGCAGCCAAGGGAGAAATTGATGCGGCGGATATCGTGGCGTTTACTATGTACGTTGCGTATTTTTATCAGCCTATGATGAGCCTTGGTCAGATTTTCGAGCAGATACATACGGCCCTGACTGCGGCAGACAGGTCTTTTGAAATACTTGATCAGGAAACTCCCGTAAAGGACGGCACGGTAAACGTTCCGAAAGAGGAGATCAAGGGCACTGTGGAATTTAAGAACGTAAGCTTTTCCTACAATAACGGAAAGGACGTGCTGAAGGACGTGTCCGTGAAGCTTGAGGCCGGAAAAACCCTTGCGCTGGTTGGCCCTACAGGCATTGGAAAGACTACGATGGTAAATCTTCTGGTGAGATTTTATGACGTAAACAGCGGTGAGATATTGCTGGACGGCAGGAATATAAAAGAGATGACGCTGGAGTCACTCCACGACTCAATGAGTATGGTGCTGCAGGACGTGTTTTTGTTCCACGGAACGATTGCGGAAAATATTGCTTTCGGCGCGGGAGACGTTACAAGAGAGCAGATAATTGAGGCGGCGAAAACTGCCAATGCCCACGAGTTTATCATGAGCACCGAAAAGGGCTATGACACCTTGGTCGGCGAGCGCGGAATGAGGCTGTCGGGAGGACAGAAGCAGAGGATAAGTATTGCGAGGGCGATTCTGAGAAACAGTCCCGTTCTGATACTTGATGAGGCAACGGCCTCCGTTGACACAAAGACGGAGAGGCTTATACAGGAGGCTCTTGATAAGCTCAGCGAGGGTCGTTCTACAGTTATTATCGCCCACAGACTTTCAACTGTGCGGAACGCAGACATTATTGCGGTAATGGGAGAAGAAGGAATTGAAGAGCAGGGAACCCACGAGGAGCTTCTTTCGCTGAACGGAAAATATGCGGCGCTTTGCGCAGCAGACAACGTATGATACATATTTACAAGGAGTTTTACAAATGAAAAACGTCAGTTTTATGATTCTTGCAGATGCCCACCTTGACTCGGATTTTGCAAGAGATTGTCATCTGAGAAGAGAAGAGCAGAGAAAAGCCTTTGACAAGGCGATGTCAATGGTTGCGGAGTATGATATTGAATATTTGCTTATACCGGGAGATCTTTTTGACGAAAGAAGTCCGGGGAAGGTCACCGTGGATTACGTAAAAAAAGCCTTTGCCGCCCTTAAGGGTACGAAGGTCATTATCGCCGGCGGAAATCACGACCCTATCACAACTGATTCGCCTTATGCAGATGGGGATTGGCCTCACAACGTGTATATTTTCCCCTCCAAGAACATTTCAATGATGGAGTTTGGCGACAAATACCGTACCAGAAGAGCAGAGGGCCGGGGCGCTTCCTTGCTGTTCAGAAGCGAGGAGGAAATACCGCAGAAAAAAGGTGTCAGAGTGTACGGAGCTTCCTTTGAGGGGCACTTTGCAAGGGAAACTCTTCTCAGCGATGAGAGAGGAGAAATTCCTGCGCTGTCACCGTCATATATTAATATACTCGTGCTCCACGGAGAGGCCGACGTATCAAGATCAATGTATAATCCTATATCAAAGGACGTTTTAAGGGAGTGCGGCTTTGACCTATGCGCGTTAGGTCACGTGCATAGCTACAAAAAGACGGATGACTATATATACAGCGGCGTGCTTTGTTCAAGGGGCTTTGATGAATTGGGCGACTGCGGCGTTGTGGTAGGTGAGATTACTGACGAGGGCAGGGTTCTGACTGAATTTATCCCTATCAATATAAGAAAATACGTGGCAGAGGAAATAGACGTGTCCGAGGAAACTGATTTTTCTGTGGATGCTCTCAGCGAACTTATACTCTCAAAAACTGACAAAGAGCTTTGCACGAAGGTGATATTGAAGGGAATTGTGCCCTTGCAGGAGAAAATAGACGTGGAAGGTCTTCAGATGAGGCTGACGGGAAAATATCCACAGGTCAAGGTGGTCGACAACACCTCGGTTGAGGCGGATTGGCGGCTGATTTCTGAGGAGAACTCCCTGAGAGGCATTTTCGTGAGGAAGATGCTGGAAAAGCTCAGGGATACAGAGGACGGAAAGTATAGCACGAAGAACATTCAGGATGCTATGAAGATCGGTATCAAAGCCTTTGGCGGAAAGCTGTGACAGGGGTAGACGAAATGTACATAAAAAGCATTAAGATATATGGTTTCGGAAAACATGTAAATCGTGAATTTAATTTTAAAAGCGGTCTTAACGTCCTGTACGGCGACAATGAGGCGGGGAAAAGTACGATTTTTGCCTTCATAAGGTCAATGTTCTACGGCCTTACCGGCAGGGGCGAGGAAAACTACAGGAAGAAATATTTTCCCTGGGACAGATTTGACGGAGAGGGCCGCGCAGTGCGCTTTGGCGGCGAAATGGTTTTTGAAAGCGGCGGAACGTATTATCATCAGGTTTGTATCTGGGGCGCCTCGAAAAGAGAGGACGTCTGCACGTTAAACGAATTCTACACAGGCAGGGTGGTGAAGCTTGCTCCCGGAAAGAGTGTGGGCGAGCAGATATTAAGGCTTACCGCAGATGCTTACGATTCTTCTGTGTATATCGGCCAGCTTGCTTCTGCTATCAAATCAGGGGGCGACAAGGATGGTGTGCTCCTTGCAAGGCTTTCTGCAGTTTCCGGCTTTGACGGAGAAGAACAGACCGGAACTATGGTAAAGCAGTTGTTGAAAGAAAAGATGGACGCTCTGAAAGCGCCTCGGGGAAAGAACGGAGAGCTTGACCAGTTGGTAATTAAAAAACTGAATATGCAAAACGAGCTTACGAGGCTTTCTGACGTAGATAACAAGGTAGCAGCCCGGAAGGAATCTTTGGACGAATTGTTTAAAGAGAGGGACAGACTTCTTAAAAAGACGGCGGAATGCGAGAGGCTTCTTAAAATGTCAAGGGCCGCAAAACTCCTGCTTACCAAGGACAAGATAATGACGGTTTTTGCTTCCGTTGACAATATCTGCGCAGAGCTTGATGAGTGCAAGGCGGTTGCGGAGAAATACAATAACGAAGCTCCGTCCCTTAAGAGATTGATCGGCGGTATAGTGTCAGGCGTTGCAGGCGCGGTTTTGGTGGCGTTGTTTTTCCTGATTCCGGGACTTTCTCCGGCAGTGAAATATTCATTGCTGGCAGGCGGCGGTGCAATGGTGCTTCTGGCGGCAATATTGCTTGCGGGCAGGAAGAAGAGGTCTTCATATATCGTTAAGAACGGAAATAAAATTGACGTGTTCCAAAGGATAGAGGAGCTTGAAGAAACGCTTTCCCAGAAAGAGGTGTTGATACAGAGCTACCTTGACGGACAGACCCTTGAGGAGTTCAATGAAAAGTGGCGGGAGGCTGAGCAGCTGCTTAAAACCTCCACCGATGAGGAGAGAAGATTCTGTACTTCCAGGCCCTCAGCAGGCTTTGAGGAAACATTAGCGGCAATCAGAAAAGAAACTGAGCCGGTTATGGAGAAAATCGGCTATATTCAGGCTGAAATTGACAGCCTCAGAGCATCGTCCAACGTGTCTTTTTCAGAGGCTCAGGAAGCATTGAACGGCATTGACGAGAAAATCAATCTTCTTAATGATGAATACAAAGCATACGCCCTTGCCTACGAGGTTCTGGAAGAGAGTATTACTGAGATGCAGACTACCCTTTGTCCCGGCTTGTGCTCGTCAACTGAAAAAATATTCAACGCCATTACAGGAAAAAATATAAAGGTCAAAATTGCCGAGGATTTCTCAATAATGGTAAGTGACGACAGCATCCCCCGTGGCATCAATTCGTACAGCGGCGCTACAGTAGATCAGGCTTATTTCGCTCTCAGAATTGCCCTTTCGGACATGATATCACCCAAGGATGAAACCTATCCGATAATGATGGACGATCCCTTCGTGCAATATGATGACAGCAGAATGAGTAACGGCGTGGATTTCCTTTGCAGTTATGCGAAAAACACGGAGCAAGCAGGGCAGATAATATACGCCTCTTGCCACAAGCGGGTGCTTGATGCAGTACCTGACGCTACAGTGATTTGATTTTAAGGCAAAATTAATACCAAAAGAAAGCCGGCGCGGAAATGCTTCCGTGCCGGCTGTTGTTTCTTCTTTTTTACTAACTTATGAGTTTTTCTGTAACACGATAACAGTTTCAAAAATACCGTCTTTTCCGTCTGTTCCGACTACAATATCGCCTTGCTTGATGTTTTCCTTGGCGTACTCTTTAAGCTCACCGTTTTCAACAATGTAATATTTTGTGAAGGAGTCACCCTCCAGATCCACAGCGTCAAGGTCAAGATAAACAAAACCGTTCTGCCAATTGTCAGCGTCGTTTTCGTCCTCGACCTTCTCAAGGGAATTAAGGTCGAAGGTGGTATAATCTTTTACGACACCGGGGGAGTGGTAAAGATTAACTGAAATATATGCACCTACAACACCGATAACTTGTCCTACCACGTCTGCAGTGGTGTTTTCACCAAACTCAGCCTCAATTAAGATGATTTTAACCTTGCCGTCTTCCGTGGTGGTTCTTGCAATCAGGGCGCCTGTTTTCAACGTGGTTGGAAGCACTGAAACAAGCTCTCCGTCTTCTGCTTTAAAAAAGGAGGCGCTGTTCGGAATATTGATTTTTTTGTTTGAGTTTCGGGGAACAAGATTTCCCAAGGACACTGAAGCGTAGTCCTCTATGGGATTAACGGCTGTGTATTCCTGAATAATGTAATAGTCAACACCAATAGATGAAATTACACCGACAACATCTCTGCCGTCGTCTGCAGTGGGGTTAATAACACCGCTGTTATTTCCGGGCTTTACAGTCTGGCCGCCTTCCGTGTCGGAACAGCCTGTCACCAAAAGTGTCACTAAAAGTAATATTGACAATACAATTGCCGCAACTTTTTTATAATTCATTTTTGTTTCCTCCTGGGGTACAAATATCGTATGTATATATAATAATACACTTTTCATCAAATTTAAAGCAAAATTTTAAGTTTTTTTGTTATAGAGGAAAAGCTTTTTGAAAACGAGTTTGCTAATGAGTACAGATTAGGTTTTCAAGTTTTGTAATGTAGTTAGGAAAATAAGATTCATATATTCTCTCTTTGCAACACAAACTATTGACGTTATAACGGAACTCCGTTATAATATTAAATAGAAAGGAGGCATTATG